>JBBTYI010000001.1:0-2273 GCA_038061865.1 Patescibacteria group bacterium
GCCGGCTGTCTGGAAGTTGCCGGAGATGGAAGCGGCGGAGTCAAAGAAGACCTCGGAGTCAATTTCAAGATTGCCGGAGATGAGCAGGTCGTTTGAAGCTGAAAGCAAAGAGCTGGTAGCGGTGGCTGTGCCGAACCTATTGTAGGCAGCCGAGGCGAATCCCCCGACTTGGAGGGTATTGCCGGTCAACAGGTAGGAGGCGGAAGCGGTGCCTTGGACTTCAAACTTGGTGGTAGGGACGGTGCCGACCCCTAGATTGCCGGTAACTGTAGCATTGTTATTGACAGTTAAAGCAGTGCCGCCGGCCGAGAAAGTGGTGGCGCCGGAGAAAGTGTTGGCTCCGGTGCCGGTTTGGGTGTAAGCCCCGTCAGCGGCAATAGTGCCGATGCCGGACAGATTGCCGGCGGATGAGATGTCCCAATCGCTAGTATCAATAGAACCGGTGTCGCCGCTGTCGCCCAGTATAAAGCGGCCGGCTGTCTGGAAGTTGCCGGAGATGGAGGCGGCGGAGTCAAAGAAGACCTCGGAGTCTATCTCAAGATTGCCGGAGATCAAAACATCATTCGTTGTAGTAATGAAATTAGTGTAACCAGTTGTAGAAGTGCCAAACCTGGAATAGGCCACGGTGGCTGTGCCGCCAAACTGCCCGGCATTGGTAACAATCAGCTCATCGCCGAACTTGCCGGCGCCGCCGACAATATCCAGTTTGACAGCAGGGCTGGTCGTTCCAATCCCCACGTTGCCAGAACCAGTCGCTAAGAAGGTGTTATGGGCAACAATGTCATTACCGATGAAATTATGGGTGCCCTCCACTTCAATGTCGTAGACCGGTTCGGGGGGGAGAAGCTGGATTTTAACCACTTTTTCGAAAACGGCCTGCTTGCCTTGAGCCACCGCAATTTGCTGGCCTTCTCTTATCTGATAAGCCCTTATCCACAGACCCTCGCCAAATCCATTTGACAGGCCTAGCAGTTTTGATATAGTGGGGATACATTTCTCCCATACCCGCCGCGAGGCGGGTGTTGGCTTTTCATGGGACTTTGCGCCAAAGCGCGTTCCCAACCGAGGCAAAATCTTAAGAAGTTGTTCAAACTGAACGTGGGTAGAAGCTGATTTCATCAAATTGCCGGACATAAACCCTCTGCCGGCAACGACTGTTGTCTTCTTGCCGAAACTTTCTAGTCTCTCCAGCAACTGGGTGAAATCGCCATCCCCGGAGAAAAGCACAAATCCCTCATATTCATCGGCCATCTTTAAGGCATCGGTCGCTATTTCAATATCAAAATTGGCTTTGGGTTCGGTAAGAATAACACCTTTTTGATCAAGTTTTGCCGCTTCTTTCAATAAATTCCTGCGAATATCCGAAGCAAGGGCTTTCAGCCAGCCGGTATTTTGTTTTTTCTTCAAAATAGCAGCCAGAGAAATTCTGAAATATTGAACCGGCTTAGTTATCACCCCATAGCCAACTGCCGCCATTTTTTTCAAGAACGAGTAGCTGCCGGGATTTCTCTCGTCAGTGCCGTAATAGAAACGAACGGTGGAAACGCCAGAGGCCAACAATACCTCGTACAGCAATTGCAAGTCCAAGCTAATTCCTTTCTCCAGGCACCAAGCTTTAATATTGGCATAGTCAACAAGGGCAACCATTTTTTTAATTCTCCTGGCACTCTTTGCCGCAGTGAGTCTACCGGCGGTGTCTTTTTCCATGCGCACCAAATACGGATGATTCCCCGTGGTGCGGATGGTTCTGCCCGAAGCGGTAGTGAGCTTGAAGATGGGTTTGACGCCCATATCCATCAGGGCCCTGACCTTTGACCAGACGATCTGGCCGGTTTTTTCGTTTAAGGAAGCGATCTCATCACCGGGCCGGATATCTTTGATTTGGACTTCGTCGTAAAGATAATCTTCGTCCGGGGATTTTTGACTTTTGGCTTTTGACTTTTTGCGTCTCCGGCGCAGACGGGTATCGCCGGTTACGCACTGACCCAAAACATGAAGCGGGGCCAGCGGTAGGGTCGTGCCCACCCCGACGTTGCCGGTTGATACATTAGCATACAAAGCCGGAGTCTGACTGGTGCCAACTCTTAAGAAAGTGTCAAAGTTGGCAGAACCATTAACTTCAAGATCTCCGCTTACTAAAACATCATTTGTTGTGGTAATGAAATTGGTATAACCGGTGCTGTCAGTGCCGAAGCGGCTGTAAGCCGCACTGGCATACCCCCCGACTTGCAAGGTATTGCCGGTCAACAGGTAGGAGGCGGAGGCGGTACCTT
>JBBTYI010000002.1:0-1236 GCA_038061865.1 Patescibacteria group bacterium
TAACCATTTCTGCAAGTGCGCCAAAACCTTGTTCTTCTGAACTTCCTCGCTCTGCTCCAGTTCTATTTTGATTTGCAGTAATATACGCTGCCGCTTTTTGTCGCAACTGAAAACCAAGCTCATCGGTGAGCCTTACTATTATCGGCTTTGGGTGTTTGTATTTATACATGGTTCTAACTTGGACATCTGGCGGTGCCTTTTGGTTAAAATCCGAACTTTTTTTGACGAAAATCCGGACTGCGAATTCTGAACGCTCCGCCCCGCCGCCGCTCGCTGACGCTCGCCAGCCAGCAAAAAAGTTTTCTCTGCTCTTCCCAACTTGCGCGCGCCCGATTTTTTCTTCTAAAAGGGAAGGAAAAATTTGGGTTCATTGACGTAATTTGGTTGAAGATTTACCGTTGCAAGTGATGAGTTTCTTGAATCGTAGGAATACTGTTGCCCTAAGCAAGATAGATTGAGGTGTCCGGGCGGTGCTTGTGGCTTTTCGGATAAGCTTGCCGCTGGATTCGATGGCGTTAGTAGTGGTTGGCAAATTCAGTTTTGGATAAATCAGATACGCCCTGAAGTCGTTGAGGGTGCGAAGAAATTCCACGGTTTGTATCCGAATCCAAGGCGGACAGAGTGGATGTCGAATGAGCCGCCGTGCCTTGGTTATCTGATGACTCAAAATCTCATTGTCGGTAGTGGTCAGTAGTATCCGAACAATACCAAGCAGTTTTTCACGAATAGGAGCGCCTCTGGTTCGATACGATCGTCGGCCATGTCTTCGAATCAAAGCCATGAGGAGGTGGAAATGGCAGCGCTGATGAACCCAGCCATGTTCTCTGGCAACGAGCTTCGACCCTCGAAAACCATCGGAAACAAAGGAACAAATACGTTTTTGCATCTCTGACGGTATTGTGGCAATGGCTTGTCGCCATCGCTCGTAACTTTCCTTGCCTTCAAGTAGTACCGGATCAAAGTAATATGCTTTGTGGGAATGAACTGGTTTGAGTGCCATGACATACATGACCCAATCCATACGCTTGAACTTGAAGTAGAGGCCGTCGCCCAAAAGAGCATACGGGCCGCGAGGAAATCGTCTTGCCGGTTTAGTGGAGAATACCGCGCGGGCGGCCCGGGCTAACCGCCGACTCAAACCGCTTTGAGAGATGCCATTGTTTCTATGTTGTTGAGCAAACGTCCGGTGTTCGATCAATGCCCGGATAACCAGTCGGGGAGCGATACGATTTCGTT
>JBBTYI010000003.1:0-34623 GCA_038061865.1 Patescibacteria group bacterium
GAAAACCGCCCTCGTAAGTTTCGCCGTTGTGAACAATCAAGCCGAGATAAACTTTATTTGTCAGCATTCTTTGGAGTGTCGCTTTGCAAAGCGGTTTTCCGGTTCCGCTCACCACGCCCCAAAAACTCAGGCGTTCACCCAAAGAAATTAAAGTGTGGCGGCCTTGCGCGTATTCTTCAAACGCTTTTTTAATAATTCTTGCTTTGGTCGGGTCTGGCTCAATGGTTCTTGTTTTGGGATTGTTCACATAGCCAAACGGCGCAAGGCCGGGCCATTCTCCGCGCCTGAGTTTTTGGCGAATCCCGCGCTTTACGTTTTCCGACAAATTGTCGGAATAGTATTTTGATTGGCCAAAAGCGACTTGAAGCATGAACAATCCTTGCGGAGTTGGCTCAAACCAAAATGTGGGGAAGCGTAAAGAAGCGATTTTGGCGGTGTCTATGGAGTAGATAATAAGTCCGCCATCAACCGAATTTCGGGCGAGACGATCCGGGTGCCATGCGAGAAGTCCAACCGGAGTTTTGCTTTCCTGTACTTTACTCATCATCGCGTTAAAAATTTCTCGCCCGGGCTTCTTTGCGCTCTTGCTTTCAATAAAGGTTTCGGCAATCTCAATATTTTCTCGCTTGGCAAATTCCGCCAACTCCGCAAGTTGGGCTTCAATACTCATCACTTGGCGTTCCTCGTCCTCGGTGCTTTTGCGTGCGTATAAAAAGTATTTGGTATTCATATTGTTAGTCGCCTTTGGCCGTAAAGCGCGGGATTAAAAACTGACTTCGTAGTGCCGCGAAGCGGCACAGGAAAAAATTGGATACAAATTTCATTTGTGAATTGCTTCGCAATTCCGAACCGCCGCCTGCTTTCCAAACAAGTCGGCTGGGATTGGTCGGGCGAATGGCGGATTGTGGCGGAAAATCAGAACAAAATCCCCCCAGCGCGCGAGCAAAGCGAGCGCGTACCTTCTTCCGAAAACTCTCAATGTCTAACTTGGTCGCAATTACTGAACGCAGTACGAACCTACTTTGAACGGAACTGACCCGCCTCGCGGCTCCGCCCGCCTGACGGCGGCGCAAAGCAAAACATTTTTCTCTTTTTTCAATTTTGGCGCGCGACCCTTTTTCTTCTAAAAGGAATTGAAAAATGTTTTGCTTTGCTTCTCTTGACGGAGCAAGAGAGCGGAGCCGCTCCCACCCCAGCCGCGCCTTCGGCGCGGTGAGCAGGCGGGCAAAAATTCCTGGTGGGGATGACACTCAGACCCCCTTCCTTTTTGCCCGCCTGCTGGAGGAGAAGATTTTTTTGTGATGGTGCAGTTTACAATCATTTCAAATGATGTTATGTTTAGTATAACAATGTAAAGCTTTGAAAGCAACCTATTATGATTAAGAGAGAAGAAAAATTGCCGGAACTATTGTCTATCACGGAAGTTGCTAGGTTGCTCGGCGTTTCTACGATGACCTTGCGGCGTTGGGATACAAAGGGAATCTTAAAGTCGTTCCGGCCGACACCAAGCAGTCAGCGGAGATTTAGGAGGTTGGACGTAAAGAGGTTTTTGGAGAGTAATAAAAAGTAAGATTTTTATGCAAAAAGAAATTGTATATTCACCACAGCTTCAGAAGGAAATAGAAAGAGCTATTATTTTTAGGCCCCAATAATGGCCTATTTCATTATATCTTAAATGACCCAAATTTCTTATAAATCGTATGCGATAAAAGAAGAATTCAGATCTGTAAGGTCAACTACTTTTCATGGCAGGGATTTATTTACACCCGCCGCCATAGAAATCGCCAAAGGCAATTTTGATATAGTTGAAGGGTACCCCAAAATTTACACACGCTTTCTAAGATGCTATGTCTAGCGTATGCCTAAATTTAAACATCGGGTCCCCAATGAGATCCGTCATCAGATATTAGATCGGGTGAAAGGAGGTGCCCCAATCACTCAAGTAGCCGAGGAGCATGGAGTCAGCGAGAAAACAATATATAACTGGCTATCAAAAGGAGCCACCGCTCCTCCTTCCTGGCTGGAAGTGGCTAAGCTCAAGAAAGAAAACCAATCCCTTAAAGAATTGATAGGCCATTTAACATATGAGAAAACTATGGCTCAAAAAAAGAATTAGCCATGGTCGGCAAGATAACTAAGAAGGCCTTGGCCCTGGAACTGGGTATAAGCAAAAGGAGCTTGTACTACCGATCCCGGCTAGAAGTCAAAGACTGGAACTTAAAAATCCGGATTGAAGAAGTACTGAGTAAGCCCCATTGTCACAGTTATGGCCACAAAAGACTGACTCATGAGCTTAAGGTTAATAAAAAGCGCGTATTGAGGATCATGAAGAAATTTGGCATTAAACCATACCGCAGACGAGGCAGAAAGTACAGAATGGCCAAGGATAACGGCAATATCTATCCAAATCTTCTCATGGCAGCCGTGCCTCAGCATTTTAACCATATTTGGGTCAGTGATTTTACCCATATCGGGTTTCATGGACATTGGATATACTTGGCCACGATCATGGATATTCAGAGCAGGGAAATTGTGGGCTTTAGTATCTTAACCGGCCATAGCGTTTCGCTGGTTATGAATGCCCTGTTAATGGCTGTTGTCCATCGTGGTGCTCCGGGGATTATCCATTCGGATTAGGGCAGCGAATACAAATCAAAATCATACACAAATCTGGTGGCCGAACTTAATATCAAGCAATCCATGAGTCATAAAGGCTGTCCCTGGGAGAACGGCTGTCAGGAGTCATTTTACAACCAATTTAAAATCGACTTAGGCGATCCGAATCGATTCGACGACCTAGGAGAATTGGTGGCGTCAATTTATCGTCAGATCCACCTCTACAATACCGAGAGGATTCATTCGGCATTGAAGATGTCGCCGCGACAATATATATTAAAAACAATAACTAATTCTTAGGATCTTAGAATGAGTGGGAAAAGAAATGGGTACCGGCCACAATGATACTCTTGAAATTGCCGCCAATCTTGCCTCTGCCGAAAAAATTCTCAACGCGGAAGTCGGAAACCCTATAACTGTCGAGCAATAACATGGAAAAACATTTAATCATTGCATCATATGACGGTATCAGCACTTACTATTGCGGCATTGGTACAACCATGCAGGACACCATCGCCTCTTTAGATGAATTGACTAACTTTGAGAAAATCAAGATCAGTTTGGCCTATATTTCTGCAGATCCGAATGGAAAAGTATTTAATCAGGAACGTCTTCAAGATGGGGTTGAACTTATAAAAAAGACTGGCGGCTATCTCATCCCTCTTTGTAATGGTACTGCTGGTTTTAACGAATTCGACATGTGGCAAAGCTTTCCCCAATGGGAATATGTATGTGCATCCTTGGCTACGGCTCTGAACATAATTCTAAAAGACGAAGATGACAACATTCTAATATTGCATGATACTCCTTTTTTGTTTTTTCATAAATTCAAACAGCAAATCTTTGGCAAAGAGTTGAGATGTTTTTATATGCCTCGTAGTACCGGTTTAAACCATAAGTTTGGAGATGAGGGGTGGCGGCAAAAAAGAGTAGAACTTGAAAAGGAAGCTTTTCGGGTAATTAAAAATGATCCCAAAGCCAAAGTGCTTGCGATAGGCAAAAACTTTGCTCAACATTTGTCAAAAGATTATGGACTTTCTTTCACCGAAGACGATTACCTAGTAAATGGTCTCTACTTTGGACTCCACAAAAGTTTTCTTGATCAGAAATTCGATATATCTGCACTTAATAAATTTGGGATAAACATAGACCCAAAATCAAAAATTATTTTTAGCTGGGCCAGAGCTTCGGTCGCCAAAGGCTTGAAGGAGTTGCTGGAAGCGTGGCGGGAGGTTGCCGGGTCATTGCCCAATCATCACATGATTATACAGGCTCCGAATAATTCTGGAGAAGATGATTATTTTCAACTTCTAAAACAACTTGAAAAGGAAACCCCGCGGACAATCGTTATAGACGATTTCGACCCGGAGATTTGGCAGACCGTGCTTCGCGCTCAAAATACCGATATTGTTTGCATTCCATCTACTATGGATCCTATTCCACATACTGCGATTGAAGCCAAGTTATTTTCTGTTGGTATGAATTATGTGATTATCGGCAGTAACGTTGATGGCGTAAAAGACATCTATACCAATGAGGAATGCGTGTGGGTTAATCCATACAATAAAGATAGTTTTGTAAACGGAATTCTCAAAGCCGCGAGGTTAGATGAGAAAAAAAGACGCAGTATGAATGAATCTAACAGTAAGAGCCTTTCTGAATTTGATTACGTAAAAACCATTAGAAACTTCCTTAATAGAACTAACTTCATATGATTTTTCGATGGTCAATCTGGGAAGAGCATGTATTAAAAAATATTGAGCTGCTTCGCTATAGTATTTTTTCTTTCAAGAAACAGTTTGGAAGCGATCATCAGTATATAGTTTATGCGGACAACCCCGACTTTGTCTTAAAACAATTAGACGCAGAAATAGGTGTCAGGAGATTCCCCCCAAAGACGGACTCACGATTTTGCGTTGCCTCTAAGACAACTTGGTTGAAGTGGTGCCCTTCACCGAGGTTGGATATTAAACAAAATGAATTTTATATAGATTCTGATGTTTTTCTACTAAAGTATCCTGAAGAAGTTGATGCATTTCTATCGAACCCCAAAATGAAATTTGCCATCCTAGATGAATTTTGGGGGCAACCTTACCAACACGGCGTAATGCATAAAAAAGCTACTTCAGATACACCATTTGTAAATGCTGGATTCTTTATACAAAAGGCAGGAAGTGATATTTCAGACGATTTAGTTAAAGAATTAGGTTGGTGGCAAGAGAATATAAAAGACGATGAACAGACTCATCACGACGAACAAGGTGCATTGGCAATGGCGCTTACAAAATACTTAGTGAACAGAGAGTTATTTATTTTTCCAAAGGAGAAATATATGCAAATTAGTGAAACCTCAAACTCCCGTATAGAAAATTTAGACAAGGTAACGTTATTTCACGCTACTTATCCAACCCACCCCGCATTTTATAAGTTTAAGCATATATTAGACGAGATTTTATACGAGCAATTAAAACCAAATTTTGGAAATGCTAGGCAATCATACCAAAATAAATAATGTTGTGGCAATTCTTATGTCTGTTAGAGATGAAGAATCATATATTGATTTGAACATCTCGTATCATCTCGATCTTGGTTTTGATTACATATTTATTACAAACCATTGTTCAACAGACAATACAAGCAAAATATTGAATTTGTATAAAGACGACACAAGAGTCATTGTGGTCGAAGAAAAAGACCCCGCCTTTGATCATGCAAAAATTACCAATAGATTGCTTAACTGCGCTAACTCACACTACAAAATTGATTGGTTTATTTTCTTGGATGCCGACGAATTTCTCGTAGTAAAAGACAAAAATATCCACGATTTTATAACTCGTCTAGAAAATAATAATATTCCTTACGCGACTATTGGTTGGGCAAACGCACTGTTTGATCTCACTCTTTCTGATTACACATGTTCTCCAGTAAATGCTATAGATACGATGAAATATTATTATCCGTGGCCAGAAAATAAATGGCAGGAGTACGGCCATTTTAGAAAAGCTATAGTAAAAAATCACAAAAATATTGAAGCTGTTGTAGGCGGTCATTATGTAAGGACAGAAAACAATCCTGAATTTTTTGGAGAATATAATCGGAACCCGTTTATTGTGCCAAAAGACGAGGCCAAGTTGCTGCACTTTGAATTTAGAGATAATGCTGGCGCGATATATAAGAAATGGAAAAAATTGGCATCGTTTGAAAGCGATTCAACCTCCGACAACGGCGCTCCTTGGTTGGAAAGAATCAAGACCATTAAGAAATATGTTGCTGATTTCAAGAATAATCTTGGCGAGATTGACAAAAGATGGTTTTCCGAACACAGAACATTTTGGGGAACGATTGTACCCAAAGATAGAATTATTTACGACACTACGTTGCCGCTTTGGTATAGGAAATATTTTAGAAAGAAGATAGAAAGCGGGAAAATCAAATCAGTTTGTTTAGTTCGCAGTGGGAATTTAGGAGATGTAATAATGACTGAACCGGTTGCGAGATTTTTATCAAAATATGTCGATCGCATTTATTTAGCTACGGATATCGAAGACGTTGAGTCAATATTCAAGATTTACGACAAGGTATATAAATACAGCCAAGTTAATACTAGAAAAATCGACTGCGACATAATGATTAAACTTGTCTACGAACCTAGTAACAACCAAAAAACATACATACAAGGATATATGGAATCAATCGGTTTTGGCAATGTAATTATAAAAGATATTCCGATATTAAACAGCGACTGGAAGAATATTATTGACAGCGATTATATTCTCATAGCTCCTTTTACAAGTTCTTGGGAAGAAAAAAAGAGAAACTGGAATTATAAAAAGTTTGGCGAGTTAGCAAGGTTATTAGAAGAAGAATATAAAAGTAAAAGCGTTATGCTTGAAAAGCATTACTCTTTTAGCGAGATGTTGTCCCTCATAAGACATTGTAAGTTTTTTGTTGGAAGTGACTCGGGTCCAGGAATAATTGCGCAGAGTTTTAGAAAGAAGTCATTTATCATTTTTGGGGCAACCCATCCTAAATATATCCATATGCCGAAAGATACTATTCCCATTTACGATAAGAACAGGCATAAACTTTGCAAACACAACACAAGGCAAGAGGAAATAGACTGTTGCGAAGAATTTTGTATGGAAAGAATAACTGTTAGCGAAGTTTTTAATCAAATCAAATTGCATATATGAATAAACCGAAATTAGAAATTAAATTAGCTTTTATCACTGGTTTAAGAGATGTTGTTTTAAATGAAATAAGTCAGTACTCGAATCTTCATGTTACTAAAGAAGGGAGAGATTTGATTTATGGAGATTTTATTTATTTGGACTTCGTGGGAGATTTTGCCAAACTCGCAGGCCTTAGAAGCGTTTTGCGAGTATATATTGTAGCGCAAGACCCCAAGTATAACCCTCGTTATATTTCAAACCATAAATCAATTCTAGGTAATATCCTTGCCATGATTATTGAAGGCAAGAAAAATAAATTTAAGACTTTTAAAATAATCTGTGCTGGGTCGGATTCCCCAAACATTCGCAGTATTGCCGACTATATTCAAAAAACATACGGCCTGACAGAGAAAGAAGAAGCCGATATGAAAATGCATATTATCAAGACCGGCAGAACTTGGGAAATCGGGGTTCAAATTACGCCAAGACCATTATCATTAAGAGGTTATAAAATAAAACACATGAGTGGCGCGATGGATCCGACCATTGCATACGCGATGAATTCTTTGTGCGGATTAGATAAAGCCGATTCTTATTTGAACATTTTTTCCGGGAGCGCAACATTACTCATTGAAGCCGGTCAATGTTTTCCTAACCTAAAACGGCTAGTTGGTTTTGACAGAGATAAAAAAACTATTTCTTTAGCCATACAAAATATAAGGAGAGCGAGATTGATAAGAAGAATAGAGCTCAAAGAGAAAAACATTTTTGACAAGCCGGATTTGGGCAAGTTTGATGTTATTACATCTGATTTACCGTTCGGTATGGCCATCGCAAAATACGAAGATTTAGAAAAGCTTTATCGGAGTTTTATTGGATACTGCCAAGAAACTCTAAATCATGGAGGCAGAATGGCTGTTTACACGAGCGAACATGAGATGTTCCAGATAATTATCTTAAAAACAAAGTTTAGGATTATAAAAACATTAAATTTGAAATTTCTCACCTCGGTTAATGCATATCTTCGTCCAAAAATATTTGTGTGCAGATTTAAAAAATGAATGACAAAGTACCAGTAGAAAATAATCTCGATCACGTCTTCGCATAAAGATATGAAGGAACTTAATCTAAAAGAATTTCTAGAAATTTACAAAAACCGAACGGTTGATTTCTTTCGGTTCACCGGTAACTATGGGGACTCTCTTATATGGCATGGGACAAAAATATTATTGTCTTCACTCAATATTTCAGAACGATACGTAGATATTTCTTCCCCAAAATACAATGATATCTTACTTATAGATGGTGGTGGAAATCTGGTCGACTATTATTCTGATGTTAAAGAGTTTTTAATAAAGAAATCGTCTTTGTATAACGAGATAATTATTCTTCCGCACACAATATCTGGTGAAAAGCAGGTCGAAGTCCTAAATAATACTTTAAGCAAGTTAACAGTATTCTGTCGCGAAAAAGTTTCCGCTGGATTTTTAGAAAACAAGCTCACTAACGGCGAAATATACTTATGGCATGATTGTGCGTTTTACAATACATTTCCCCCTACGCCTTTAGGCAAGGGTGCTCTCAATGTTTTCCGTTCAGATAAAGAATCAATATTGTCTAAATTACCAGAATTAAATATTGATTTGGCCTACAGTGGATATGCCACAAAATCGCTTAATGAGCTAATCGATACATTGAAAAAATATGAGCAAATAAATACTGATAGGTTGCATATAGCCATAGGTGCTACATTACTCCAGAGGCACGTTAGGTTGTTTCCAAATTCCTATTATAAAAATAAAGCCGTTTTCGATTATTCTTTCAAAAGATTTCCTAATATTAGTTTTGTCGAAAACTTTAATAATCAATAATATGCTTGACTTCAAAGTAATATCAAAAGTTTTTTCCAATTTTCTTGACGGCAAATCGGAAATTTCTGATTTAAAATCTGAAGATAAGTTAGCTTGCTTAATCGAGCTAAATATCGAGACAAATTGGAGACAGTGGCATCTTGAAGATTCTGCGAGAATGATGAAACTTGGTCCAAAACATATTGCCAATGCTAAACAGAAGATAGATAAAAATAATCAGGTTAGGAACGACTTAATTACAGCGATAGATGTTGAGATTACAAAGCAAACGAAAGTTGCACCGCTTGGTTCCCAAGAAAAATTTTACAGCGAGAGCCCTGGAATGATTACAGATTGGCTTGCGATTTTGCATATCAAACTATCTGTTATCAGAGATTTATTGGCGTTGATTAAAGAAGCGGACCTAATAAAAGAATATAAAGAAAAAAAAGTCGGGGAAATAAAAGAAAAATATTTTGTCAGTTAAAACGGGGGCTGGTGTAACGGCAACATGCACGATTCGGGTTCGTGTGATTAGCGGTTCGAATCCGCTGCCCCCGACCAGGAAAATAAAAAAGGGGCCTGTAGTACAGTGGCAATACACCGCATTCGCATTGCGGAGACGCGGATTCGATTTCCGCCAGGTCCACCAGAATGCCTAACGGGGTGAGTTGCGGAGATGCGGATAAGTAAAATTGACGAGCCACAGGTAAAATTATATCATTCTAATTATAATTGCGGACAAATATGCCAAAGTTTGAAGCGATGCCAAAACCTGGCCGTCCCGAAAAAGAGGAGGAAACCCCAGAGTTTAAGATTGTGGACAAAAGAGTTGGCCCGGAGGCCCTGAAGCGAGCCGAAGAAGAGTCGAGGAAGAAAAAGTTTGACACCATGACGCTGGAACAGAGAGAAGAGTGGGAATACAACCGTGATAAAGAACGAGGGTTTAAAATCAAAGATAAAAGAGGGGCCGTAGATATTGAGGATTACCGATCCAGGGAGGTTGAATCAGAACCAGCTCCGGCCCCGGAAGTTCCGGAAATGCCAGAGACCCCGCCGGTTGAGACACCGGCACCGCCGGCAGAACCCAGACCGGAATCAGCGGCTGATTCCCTGCGCCGTCAAGCCCAAGAAATCAGGCAAGAAGCGGCTGATTTGCGGATTTCGGTTGACAGCCTGCGGGATCAAGCAGCCAGAGCCGAAAAAGAAATTGAGATGAAGTACGGCGGTCCGGCCGGCCGAAAAATGATAACTCTGGAAAGCACAATGTTAAGACAAAATCTGCTCCAGCTCTACGCTAATCTTGAACAAAGTTTACGCAATCTGGCCAGCATTGAAAAAGTGCCCTTTGAACGCGACGCCCTCCTAGAACAAGCCAAGGAAATCAATCAAAAAGAGCTCAACCTGAAAACAGAAACTCCCCTGTCTCAAAAACTCAAAAAACCATTCGGGTTCTTGAGAAAATTGTTTGGCAACTAAAGTTGCAGCATGGATTTCTGGGGAAAATCAAATTTTGCTATATGTTTTTGTGGTTCGGTTTTTTAGATGTGAAGGATAATTGACAGGATTATATAGTAGTAGCTTCGTAACTATAGACGTAGTTCTTTTACAACCCATATACAACCCATAAATATTAAGGAGGTGGTTACAATGTTTTGTCAGTCGGTTACGACTCCAATCATTAAACCAGTCAACGGACTATGCAACTTATCGTGTTCGTATTGCTACACTTCCGGACTCAAAGAGTATGCCGGTAAAAATCGTATGCGGCCAGAGATATTGAAAGCTGTGATTGATTTTTTTGCTGCGATCAAAACGATATTGAGTTCATTTGGCATGGAGGTGAACCCTTGCTTGCCGGAATAGAGTTTTACCGCGAAGCGGTAGAGTTCCAATGTATATGGAAGAAGCAAGGGAAAAAGATAATAAACTTCATTCAAACAAATGCCACTCTCATTACTCCGGAATGGACTCGTTTCTTCTCTGAAAACGATTTTCTCGTTGGTGTAAGTCTTGATGGGCCGAGGGAACTACATGATCAAGTTCGCTGTTATCCCACTGGCAAGGGTTCGTATGATGACGTTATGAGAGGTATTGACTTGCTGCGTCAGGCTGAAATCTTCAACGGGATTATCTGTGGTGTGAGCACCGTTAATCACAAGTTCCCGGAAGAAATTTTCAACTTTTTTGTTGCGGAGAATATAAAAAAGTTGAAGTTTGCCAGGGTAAAGAGCATCGGTCATTGCAGTAGCGTATCACCATCGGTAATTCCACCGGCGCAATACGCCGACTTCATAATCGCTATCTTCGATCGCTGGCTGGAGCTAGACGATCCAGAAGTTGAGATCCGAGATATTCAAAGTGTTGTCAATTTGATTCTCGGCGGGAATAAACGCGAATGCATCTACATAGGACAATGCGATCAATTCGTCACTGTCTATTTCGACGGTTCAATTTACAGCTGTGATTCTTTTCCAAAGACAGACGCTCTACGCTTTGGCAGTGTACTAGATGAACCAGCAGAAGTTAGATCCAATTCGTGTTTACAAGGTTTCCGGGAGTTGCTGAGAAAGAGGAAAGAACGTTGTAAAACATGCGGTTGGTATTTCATCTGCGAAGGAGGTTGCGCAAAGGACTGTTATGAGCAAGTTGATGCCGTTGAACCAATAGACGAGATTTGCAAAAATCTCAAAAGATACTTTGAGCATGTTTCGGCTAAAATAAGATCATATGATCTTGCGTAGCCAAAAGTAAAACAAACCACTCAGCGAGGGGGGGGTGAAAACCATGCTGAATAACGCTCCTGCCGTAAAGGCAAATCCTAATCCCGTTCCACGGGTTTTGCTTCAGGCAAAGAAAGAAGCTGCTATGCGGACTTCAGACAAAGAGAAACCTTGGGACAAAGGTCCTTGGGATAAGGGCCACTGGGCAAACAGAAAGTAATTTCTACGAGCCCACCAAAAGCCCCTTCAGGCTAAACTCTAGAGGGGCTATTTTTTTGTATTTTCTTTGATAACTTTTATTAAATCTTTAAGGTATTTCTCGTCAATGTGATGGAGATTGTCAACGTATACTTTTGCTGCTTGCCTTAATTTAAACGCGACAAACTTTCGCCATGCTAATAAACTTTTTGGTTTTGTAACGCGTCTGGTAATTTTAGTATGGAAATGCTTTCTACTAAGATAACCCTCCGGAATAAATGAGCTGATTAACAGCTCTTCTAAAAATAGTTTGTGCGGCATTCCTTCTGATAATTTTATAAATAATTTCTTATTGTCTTCGGCAACCTTACCGATTCTTGAAAATAGATTTTTATTTTTTCTTAATATCAAATGGAAGAATTCATGCGCCAAAACACCTATCGGGAATAAGTCATCGCGCGGTTCAAAATAGGGGGGGATCTCAACAACCATAAAACTTTTCTTCGGCATCCAAGAAAACCAGGCATGAATTTCGTCATCGCTGTGTGTAAAATCGGAAATAAAATAAATTGGGATGTGCGTAAACGTAAAATGTTGCGTTCCGCTTAATCTTTTCATATCAATAATAACCCGTTGGAGTAACAGTTCATTACTTTGAAAATATTTCTTACATGAAAGCAAATGTTTAGCTTCCTTACGCCAATATGGATTAAAAGTGGTCTCTAATGGCTTGATGGATTTTTGAAATTGTTTTAACCTTTCTTTTCCAGTGCCTTTCTCAATCTGTTCCCAAATTTTATCATTGCTTTTTTCATAAAAAAGCAAATCAAAATTCTCACTGGGAAAATAATTCTTCAGATCAAATCCTGTGAGGATTTGTTTGTCTGTTTTCTGAATAAAAAACAGAAAATTAGATAAACGAGGAATTATGATTTGTAGACGCATATGGTTTATTATACCAAACTAAAAGAAAATTGTGCATCCCAATAATCCGAACCACAAAAACATATAGCAAAATTTGGATTCGTTTGGTTAATTTGGTTGAAGATTTGCCGTTGCAAGTAATTGGTTTTCGCAGCCTGAGGAAGGCCGTCGCACGGAGTAAAACCGATTGAGGCGTTCTCGCGGTGCTTGTGGCCTTTCGGATCAGCTTCCCGGCCGATCCGATTGAATTGGCAGTTGTTGGTAGGTTTAACATAGGATAAAGAGGGTGGGCACGGAAATCATTTAACGTGCGAAGAAATTCAACCGTCTACTTGCGGATCCATGGTGGACAGAGCGGATGCAAGAACAACCGTTGCGTCCTGAGTTTCTGTGTTCGCAAAACCGCACTATCCGTGGTCGTGAGCAAGGTGCGAACAACGCCCAGTAATCTTTCACGAATGACGGAGCCCTTGACTTGGTACGATCGCTTACCGTGCCTGCGAATCGGGGCCATGAGGAGATGGGAGTGACAGTGCTGACGAATCCAGCCCTATTCCCTGGCAATGAGCTTTGAGCCGCGGAAACCATCAGAAACAAAGGCCTGAATGCGTTTTCTAGTCGATTCTGGAATCATTGCTACGGTATTATGCCATCGTTCATAACTTTCTTTTCCGGAAAGCAACACGGGATCAAGGAAATACACTCTCTTCTTTTGCTTTAGAAATCGGCGCAATGTGCTGTTAAGTCTTTCTGAAGCGGGTTGAGACGCTGATATGACTGGACTTTTCGCCCACGCGTTGATTCTGTGATAACTTGAGAATCTTCGCGGCGAGCGGAAACGCCCGCAAAAAATTTCTTGTCCGCGACTGGAGAAATCCTCGGCTACGAATTTGAAATTAACCGGGTATTCTTGTATATTTTTAGCATGGGGAAGGCTTGGGTTTTCTACTTGACATATTTCATAAATTCGTCTTTGAGCGCCGTTTTCGGCGCTCTTTTTATAGTATATTTGCTTTCAATCAATTTCGTGCCTGCCCAGATAGGCGTATTGTTAGGTATACAGAGAATAGCGACAATAGCCTCAGAATCGCCAACCGGCATTTTTGCCGATAGGTTCGGCAGGAAAAAATCCGTTCTTCTGTCGTTTTTCTTTTCTGCCATACTGGGGATCTTTTGGCTTGTCTCGAAAAGTTTTCCGATCCTTCTCGTTGTTTCGGCTTTGGGCGGAGTCGCTTTTACTTTTCAGAGTGGCGCCAAAGAATCCCTAATGATCCAATCTTTGGAGTGCGGGGAAGACGACAAAAAAAGAAATTTAATTTTTAAAAAGATGTCGCTTTGGGGTAATATCGGCCTCCTCGTTGGAGGATTGCTTGCTTTTGTTTTGGCACTCATTCAATTAAAACTCATCTGGGTAGCCTCTATTTTTCTTAATCTGCTTATATTTTTTACCTTTTTGGCTTTTGTCAGGGAAAACCCTCGGATTATTGAAAAACAGCCTGAAGATACGAAGAGGACAGCATTCGTAAAGCATATTCAGAATATAAAAGGAGTTTTGCCATTTTTTGCAATTACTTTTGTCTTTGGAATAGTTGTTTCTGTTTTTGTTATTTCGTACCCGATTTTTTTTAAAACCATCCTTGGCTTCCCCGATTATTATTTTGGCATCCTTGGTTCGCTAGCGGCACTGGCAGGAATAGTCGGAATTATGATTATGACAAGAATCTTTGAGAAAAAAGGGTTTAACTTTGCCGCCAGCTTTCTAGTCATTTTCATGGCCGTGCTTTTTATCGCGTTTGGGATACTTAAACCCCTCGTATTTATAATAACCGCCTTCTTCCTTATTGAAAGTTTAATTAATGGTTGGTTCCCAGTTTTTCAGCCATTTTTTAATAAATTCATACCTGAAAAAATCAGGGCTACTACCCTGTCAATAAACTCTACCGTCGGTTTGTCAGCGATTGCTCTGGGTGAAATCTCGGGGGGATTTTTGTTGAAAACATTAAGACCGGATTCTCTGGTCGCTTTTAGTAGCATCTTATTGTTGTTCTTTTTCCCATTACTATCGAAGATTAAAAATATAAAAATCCCCCCTAGCGGCTTGATGGAGTCAAGTCTTCGGGAGGATGGCACGGGGGGCTAGCAGCAGCCTCCGCTCGTACAGTTCGGGTTCATGTTGACAGTGCCAACAATCCCTTTCGGCCGGCGGATTTTCTTGGCCTTTAGCCCCTTGATCCGAGGTCTCATGTTAGAACCTCCTTATGCTTACTTAATGATACTGGAGGGGATTTATTCGTCAATGGCCTTCTCTAGCAAGCGACGTGTTGCTAATTTGTATATTTCGCATCTGTAATTAAAAGCTTCTGAAGAATTGGTTAGATTGCAATATTCAGGGGTCAGAAAACATCCGCCCATACACTGACCTTCTATCTCACAACCTTTACATTCTTCAATATTGCCGATGGCCCTTGAGAATAAAAAGGTTTTCAATTCGGGATTATTGAAATAACCTTTTAGATCATCAATGCTTCCGAATTTCTTCCCGCTGTAGGTGCAGAGAACAATTTCTCCAGACGGCAAGACCGATATTCCTCTGCCAATAAAAGCAGAGCAGTTAAAGAGCTTCTTTCTGACATCGGTGATAAATAGGTTTTTTAACGGCTTGTCCCACAGCCCGCCAACCGTGATACCTCTTTTTTCACCCTCTTCTTTAAATCTCATCAGTAATTGGACTACTTCCCTGGGGGATTTTTTGAGCGCGGAAATTAGGTCCGGCTCGGCAGTGAAAGAAACTATTCCATGAGACGCCAGAAAATCAAGAAAGTTTCCATCAATACCGTCTAGATTCTTGTCGGTCAAAGTTAGACAAAACCACCTGACCATTTTTCCGAAAGAACCTAACAGGTCCCAGCTACGCAGTACCTTCTCAAAAGTTCCTTCCCCGGACAGTAAATACCGGCTACTGTCGTTTATCTCAAGAGGACCATCTAGGCTACTTGTGACAATAACCTTGTTTTTTGAGAAAAATCTTGCTCTTTCAGGATTTATCAGAGAAGCATTGGTGTTTGTCGAAAAGGCAAACTTGAATCGCTGACCATATTCGGAACGGCAATAATTGACAGCTGATTCAAAAACCCCCCAGTTGAGCATTGGCTCACTGCCGCCGAAGTATATCTCCGCTTTTTTCTTGCCACGCTCCCCGATAAAAGCTAAGAAATAATCTATGCTTTTACGGGCAGTTCCCCAGGACATCCGATGACTTTTCCCAGCACTTCTTCCGGAGGCTCGGATTAGCTTTTTTGAAACACAATGGGAGCAATCAAAATTGCAACCCTCATCGATAATTAAGCTAAGGGATGATAAGCGATTTCCTCTCAAGATTTCAGACATTTCCCCTTCCAGAATGTCGGCTATTTCTTGCCTCTCGTTCTGACCGTGGAAGCACAAAAGATGATTCTTCAAGAAGTATTTCACCCAGTAACTTGGTCTATCAACCTCATATCTAGGTTTGATTTCTTTCAGTGTCGTGGGTTGTTTGAATAACATAAGCAAACTGGCACACTGGCTATTCAGGGAAATGGGGTTACCAAGAAGAGAGTTATAGACAATGCAACCATCCCTGAAGTTCCGCAGAACCAGGTTGGGCGATACGACAAGAAGCATATTTGCCATATTTTCTGTTTTCATTTTCAAAGAACCTCCAGCTTAAATTCACCCCGATTCTAATATACGACGTACCCCGGAAACGTCAACAATAGCGCGCTGAGCCCGCAAAAATTACTTATGTTGCAAATTGCATTCACCTCCTATCTAAAGCCGCCCATTCGGGCGGCTTTAGATAGGGTTGGATCGTTGCTCACCTGGCTTACCTAGTGTACTACCCTTTTTGAGTGAATTTTCCCTAATCCCTCGGCCTCACTTCCTTCCATTCGGGGATGGATTTTTTGACGCTGATTGGTTGAGTGGCGGGGCAGGAGAAGTTGTCGCCGTCCTCCTTCCGATCTGCCGGCCGGGGAATTATCAATTAGCGAATTGATTGTTATTAAATGATTGTTTTTTGAGGACTTATTAGCTAAAATGTTCTTATATGTTAGAGAAACCCGAATCAGGCCAACAAATAAAAATTGATGGAGAAAGGGTAGAGAATAAGAAACGTCCCAAATCCCTAGATAGACGGGAGTTTTTGGGGAAAATTGGCAAGGGCATAGTCGGGGCGGCTATAACTTTCCAGTTTTTGGAAAACCTGGAAGAAACTATTGGGGAATTTCATAACGAACAAGAGCAAACCGATCCGCTAACTTTAGAGAAAAGGGAAAGAAAAAAATTAGAGAACCTTAAAATACTGACCCAAGAATTGAACGAAATTAAACAAAGGGCCGGAAGAAATCTGCCTAAAGAACTTGCAAGGATTGCCAGCCAGGATTTAAATGTTTTTTTCAAAAAAATGGAGGAACGGGAGGGTTTAAGTATAGACAGTTCTAAATCTCTCGTGCTGGGTTTAGTCGGTGCCGGGATAGCGGGGATAGCCATCCAAATTTTGAAAAAGATTTTCAAAAAGCAAATAAGCGAGAAGGAAAAGTTGTCACTCTATCGTTCTTTTAGTTTTTCCGGCTCGGCCTTGTCTATTGCAGATGATTTAGCAACTGAAATGCAAAAAGGGCCTGACCGCCAAAGCAGTGAAAATGAGGAAAGAACAAACGACCTGGCCCAGAAGCAAAAAGGCCAAAAAGCAATCACCCTGGAAGATATTCTTAAGACCAGTGCCGTAATTAGCTCGGTTGAGGGTTTACTGTCTTATTCATCTTTTCTTGAAGATGGGAACAAGATAAAACCGGAGGCAAGAAAAAATCTTACCAGCGAATTTTACCCGGCCATCGAGCAAATGGTAGATGACCCCGATTTTTTTGAGGATTTAAAAATTGGGGGTAAAATTTCTCAATTTAACATATCCTCCTTCTTGGTTTTACTTGCTAGAAGTCAGCAAGAACTGGAACAAAAGTAATTACCTTTTCTGGCTTAAACCTATGGAAAATAATAACGAGAGTAAAAATACCGAGAAGGAAATTAAATTAGATTGGAAACAAATTACTAAACTTTTCGAGAACTATGAATTTAGGCGTTTTCAATACGATTTTTTTGAAAAAGTCGCCCTGTTAATCATATCGGCCCTCGGTTTTATTACTGCCTTGGCATGGGTAGAAGCGGCAAAGGTTACATTTCAACAATTATTCGGGGGTTTAACAACAATCACCCAGAGATTCCTTTACGCGCTTCTAATCACTCTTATTTCAGTGATTATCTCGGTGGTGATTGGCAAGGTGTTTTTGCGGAGAAAAAGTAGGAAATAATTACTTAATGAAAACTCTCAAGGATAATTCTTACGGTGCAACCCCTGTATTCAGAGAAAATGGCCGATATTTAATCTTGTTGGTAAAACATCAAGCCGGCCACTGGGCATTTCCTAAGGGGCACCTTAAATCGGGTGAGAGTCGGTCAGCTACCGCAAAAAGAGAACTCCAAGAAGAAACGGGACTTGAGGATTTTGATTTCGATGAAAAAACGAATTTTATTGAACACTACTCTTTTGAACGTGAGGGTAAGCTCTATGAAAAAGAAATTATCTATTATCCGGTCTTTGCACGCGACAAAACAATAACCCCCCCTGACAAATTTAAAGAAGAAATATCAGAGTGTCGCTGGGTGACATTTGATGAAGCATTAAAACTTGCACAGTTTGATTCTACCAGGGAGGTAATCCGAAAGGTTGAGGAATATTTAAGATTGTTAGAATAAAATCCATGCTATTAAAACTAAAAAAGCGAGTAGATTAGCTAATGCCAGGAAAAAAATTACTGCGATAGGATTTAATTTTGGCGGTGTCATAAATAGTTTAGAGGCAAGAGATATCTTTATGGAAAAGCCCGGTGGGTTCATGTACCCAAAAATTCGGGCAACCCTACTTAAAAGGAAGTAGCCCAACGCCGCGTTCAAGCTCACAAGCTCACACGGCGTTTTTCTTTCTTTGGTGGATTTGAAAATATAATTTCCGGCACAGGTCCTTTTGTTATCTTATTCCCACAATTTCAAGTTCCTTTGTTGTTGGTCCCACCCTAAAATTTACCCTGTCTCCAACCTTTCTACCCAGCAGAGCAGAGGCAACCGGGGTGTGCTGACTGACCATTATTATCTTTCTCCCCTTGAATATTGTTTCAAGACCATTGCCGCCAGGAAATATGAAGTAATAGATCTTCTCTTGATTTTGATTTTTAACCTCTACCAAAGCGTCAACCTCCGCGACAGAGAATTTTTCCTCTAATCTGGAAGTCAGCAGTTGCTTGAGAGCTTGAATCGTTTGCTCTTTCTCCAAGACCGATTTTTTAATTTTGTCGGCCAGAATACTAAGCTGGTACTTGCTGGTGTCACTGTGTGACTGCATAGCCCCGGGCGCATCAATTACCTCTTGCCGTGTGGCCTCATATCTTTTTTTAACGTCCTGTTTTTGTTTTTCCAACTCCCTGATTATTTTTTCTACCAGTTCCCTCTTGTTCATAGTTGTAAGACCTGGATGATTAGTAATATTTACATAACTTCAGCACTTATGCCCAATACTAGAGTCAAGATTAAGTCCGGTCAAGGGTTGAGACAAGAGAACAAAAAAGCCCAAAACATTCCGCGGAATGGGAATGGCTTCGAGCTAGCCACCACTCTCTACAATCCTAATCCCTCGGTCTCACTTCCTTCCATTCGGGGATGGATTTTGACACCTATTTTGTCTGGGTGTAGTATGATTGCGTTTTGTGATAGAACCTAAAACTTAGTCAATACTCAACAACAGGGGAGAATATATGGTAAACGGTGGCCTAGTAGTTTTGACATCACCTCTGCGGGTGATGGTTCCTATTGTCAAAGTGGTTGGAGATTTTTGCAATCTTCGCTGTAGTTACTGTTTCTACAATGCAAAGGATCAACTAACTCCGCAGTGCATGAGCGAGAAATTACTGGAGCAATTTCTTTCCCAGTATCTAGAGCTTTTCTCTGGCCACCTCTTTCTCATTTGGCACGGGGGAGAGCCACTTTTAGCCGGGCTCCGATTCTTTGAGCGCATTCTTGAACTCGAAACGCGATATCTGACGGAGGGGCAAACGATCAAAAATGCCATCCAAACAAATGCCACCTTAGTGAATGACGAATGGGCTTCTTTCTTTAAAGTCCACGACTTTAAAGTAGGTGTAAGTTTGGACGGTGGGCTAGACAGTCATGATCACTTCCGCAAGAATCACAGTGGCCGAGGATCATTCAACCAAGTAATGCGTGGCGTAGAAACCTTGCAGCGGCACGGCATCCAACCGGGCTTCATCCAGACCCTCACGCATGATAACACAACGCATGTCAAAGAGGATTTTAATTTTTTTGCGAACGTTCTCGGAGTGAAACGATGGGGAGCGAATGATTTCTTGGGCGTGGATGCTGTCAATAAAGCAATGGCTGATCAGTCGATCACCAACGCAGAGCTTACCGCGTTCTTGAAAACCTATATTGACTTGTGGCTTGTCCAAGACGATGGAAATCTTCAGATACGGGAAATTGATAATTTTACGGCAGGCGTATTAGGGAAAAGATCCTCGAGTTGTACTTTCAATGGAGCATGCACTAGCTATTTTTGCCTGGAATACGACGGCGAAATATATCCGTGTGATCGGCTCTCAAACCGTGCAGAGCTTTTACTCGGCGATTTGTCCTCCCAACCACTCTTGGATATACTCAATGGCCCGGTGCGATTAAAATATGCGGAAGATGTGGATGCACTTCACCCCGACTGTGCAGTCTGTGAGTGGCAAAAGGCATGCCACAACGGCTGTACCGCAAACCGTGTAGGAGACGTGCGAGGTAAATATTATTTCTGCGAGACCCGGAAAGCCGTCTTTGATTATCTCAGGAGTAAACTCGGTCAGTTCAAAGGAGAACCGTCATTCTCTACACAAACCCCCATTTAAAAGCAGGGAGAAAGGAGAAATTGCATGGACACCAGCAACTGCAAAGGCGCTACTGCAACGAGCAATGCAATCGAAGGAACTATCGCGCGACTGGCTCACAACCCGCCCAACGATTTGCCGGATGGAGCTTACCAAGCAACGGTAAAAGCGGGATGGGATGACCAGTGGCTCAATTGGGACGACCTCGGCGGCAATGGCACAGAAGACCCCGGCTGGGGCGACATCGGCGATTGATTCAGTCGTTCTTTTGAAGCAAAGCGGCATCGAAATTATGGTGCCGCTTTTTTAATTTTGTGCCGGACGACCAATGTATTTTTCCAGTTCTTTTTGATATATCTCGGCATGCCCCCTGCCGTAGACGATAAAGATGTCGTATCTTTGGTTAATTAGTTTTTTTATACCATCCATAATGGCCGAATCACGATATTTCGAAGAAGCGCGAACGATGTTCTTAAGAAGATTATCCTTTCGAGTCGGGTTTTCTATTTTTTTAAAAAAATCTGCATTGCTAAAATCTAGCTCGCCTTGGAACAAAGAGTGGTGGATTTTTCGCATATGACCTATTGAAAATTCAAAATCACGCCAGCCGCTCGTCTTTTTGTCACGCTCCAAAAACGGCAGAACATATTCTTCAATGCTTTTCTTTTGGTTTTGGCGATGCCATTGAGCAACTATACGCGCGAAATAGTAGTACTCTACTTCCTCTTTAGAGAAACGCTGGGTTAACCAATTCATTTCCACACTGCGCGGCGGCTCGAAACAGAAGACGGGTACTTTTGCTTTGTGAGCAAGAAAGGCTACGAATGCTATTTCACCACCATAAACAATCGCATCAATTTCATTTTCAGGATTTTTTTTGGTGCGGCCTTCAACCACGGCGCACGGTTTCTTGGCGCATTTCAAAAACTCATTCCATTTTTTTCTTATAAAATTAAATTGTTGGTTTTTGGGGTCTCTAGAGTGGTTTGTGCCAATATAAAAAATAACAAAATCATCGCTGAAAGAAAAAAAAGACGGAGAAAAGATGTTTCTGCTCATAGTGAACGACATCGCATGTCCTTCACTTCAAAACCTCGGCCTCACTTCCTTCCATTCGGGGATGGATTTCTTGACGCTGATTGGTTGAGTAGTGGAGCAGGAGAAGTTGTCGCTGTCGGTGGCAGTCAGGACGGCGTTGTAGCTGCCGGTGTTTTTGTAAGTGTAAAGCGGGTTTTGCTGATTGGAAGAACCATTGTCGCCGAACTGCCAGCTCCATTTGCGCTTCTTGCTGTCTTTGGAGTTATCGGAAAAAGTAGTAGCGTCGGTGAACTGAACTTTTTTACTGGAGATTTCCTGCCAAGTGAAGCCCGCGGCCGGGTAAGCGTGGGCAGGCGTCTTCCAGGAACCCGACTCACCCCAGCTTGATTCATTGCCCTGACTGTCCCAGACCTTGACCCGGGCTTTGTAAGTGGTGTTGAAACTTTTCAGGTTGGCGGCGTAGCCGGTGCCGGACGAACTGACCTTGCCGGAATCAACTTCCGGATTGGAGAATGACGAACCGATCGGGTCCACCTGCACCCGGTAAGCGCTTTGGCTGTCGCCGTCGGGGTCGCTGTATTTCCAACTGACGGCGGCCGAGATGCCCGAACAGTAATCGCCTTCAGTCGTTTTCACATTGGAAACCGTTGGCTCGTCGTTCAGTTTGCCTTCAATCTTCAAGGTTTCTTGGTCCTCATTGCTGCCGTCCCCGTTGCTGACTCGAGCGGCGTAGCGGTAAGTACCCTGCTTGGAGAAAGTAATGGTCTGACTGCCGGAGATGGTTTTGGGAGCGGCATAACCGTCGCTTGACTGCCGGCAGGAAGCAAAATCCGGACTGGGCGCGCCGACCAAAGGCCAGGAATCAACGCTCCAGTTATCGTTGGTATTAATGCCGCAAGTGATGGTCCAACCGATGGTGTGATTACCGGCCGGCAAGGTGATTTGCTTCGGGCTCTGGCCGTTAATGGTGATGTCAATACTGGGCGGGGTGGGAACGTAAGCAGACCCGGATGTGGTCCAAGTCCGGTTGGCCGTCCAAGTGGTATAGCTGGATATATTAACTAAATTTAGCCGCCATTGGCCGCCGGCGGAAGGATTAGTTATATCAAAGTAACTAAAATCCCAGCCCTGACTCACGGTGGTTACGACGCTGACCGTGTCAGATACAGGATAGCATGGATCGTTACTGCTTTGGGGGGAATATGGCACGCCACTGCCCGATGTATTTCTGACGCGAGTGTAAGTGAAATCACCGCCCGAGGGATTAAAACTGCCGTCGACAACGCTCCCGAAGCCAAAGATTGACAGATCAAAAATGTCTCGCAGCCGGGGGTTTAGATTTTCATTTAGATCTTTAATTCGAAGACCATAGTCATTATATACTATATCCCCATAGCACGTGACAGTTTCACCATATTGATACTCGCCAGTCACCCAATAACCGGCTTGGGCGCTTTCCGGCGAAAACACAAAAACGGAGGAGAAGATAAAAACAAAAATTAGCAGAGCCGTTAATCTTGGCTTGGGCATTAACAATATTTTAACACACTATGTTTGGCGCCGGAAAGAAGTTGTCAACAATGAAAAAGGGCCCCGATCAAGCACTGCGTCAAAATATCGCAGGTAATCGAGGCCGTTCACTACTTGCCGCCGCTATGGCCGCTCCCGGTGCACCCGTTACTTGACTGGCTACAACCACCCTCGTACATCGCCAGGGGTGCTTTTTTGTAAGGTCGGATTCGGACCTTTGCTTTGGCATTGCTCTTACTGGATCTCATCGCAAATCTCCTTATCCAGTTACTGTTGTGGACATTAGCATAGTTCTCTTTTTCCAGCAACCGTTTTACAAAACAGCTATAACCGTAAGTCAAAAATTAGTTTTAGTGGATTCTTGAAATCCGGTTTGTTTTGGTCAATGATTTGCCATGCCCTCTCTAGTCCTTCATATTTTTTCTCATTATTCAGTAGATGTTCTGTTTTTTCTTGTCCAAAAATTTTGTAAAGGCTGGATGCGGCAAGCGGGATGATGATTAAGTGTTTCTTCGTATCTGAATCTTCTTCGGTAAATCTGGTCTCCACGTTTTTCCAAATTTTATCGCAGATTTCACGATTTTCATAATATCCGAAAAAATTATGACAAACCTCATGAATTATAGTGGCAACCACCTCTTCTAAATTTTCTTTAATGATAAAAGTGAGGGGGTCGTCAAAAGGTGTTAGATTTTTCCAGTGATGAACCGGGTAAGCGAACCAGTATTCGGGCAAGACAAATCCCAATTCTTGATAGTGTGAAAAAACTTTATCATTCAAAGGTTCCCAGAACCCCTCTATGTTGGATAGGTAGTTTTTCCCTTCCGTTTCGTGTGAAGACAAAAACTCTTCGCCCGCGAGACGGGCGAGCATGTAATCGTAAAAAGAATTGTATCTAAATATTAGTTTTGTCATGAAAAAACCCTGCTGCCTGAAATTATAGCATACAGGGTAAATTTTTAGAACATGGCTGGCTAGGCGAAGAAATGCGGGAAACCCGGAAACTTCCTTGAACATTTCAGCCCGAGAGTAGCAAAGCGTTGATGCGTATGATATTCTGTACCGTAACCGAAATTGATTGGCAGAAGTTTTTCCGACAGCACGCGCACAACTTTTAGTCCGGACCGGTCGCCTCTGTGATTTAATTTTACAACTACCGGGTTGAACTTCTTGAAAATATCCACTCGTGCAGATTTTGCCGGTGCCTCCTCTTCAGCACCCAGCAACCAATCAACTTGCCTAAGATATTTTGTTCCGAAGTACAAAGTACCGTGGTCGCTTGGTGACATAACTGTTTGGTAATTTCTGATTCTTACTCGTTTTGCCTTAAGCCAAGAGAGGAGCATAAACTCCGTTTCGTTGAATGCCTTTTCTATCGCCTCCATGTAGGAAAAAGCGGCGGCGGCCCCGCTGACGAAACAGGGATATTTTTCAGAGCTAATTATTGTTAGCACTACCGGGACACTATCTAGCGTTAGATTGAGCAGTCGGACTTTTCGTTGTGCTTGTTCCTGCCAGAATGAAATCCGCTGGCGGATTGTCTCACTGGCCATATCCGAGGGTAATTTTACCGCTCTGCGTTTTGTATACCAACTGACCATTACCGCGTCCCGCTCGATCAACTCCAGCAAAGCATTTTTAACTGCTTGACAATAATCGCTATGGGCGGCAACGCCAGAAGAATTTGTTTCAACACAACATTTTCTACCCAACAATTTTCGGCTTAATGGGTAAAAAACATTATCTACAGAGACATATATTGTCTGCCCAGACAATAAACGACGGCCCAAAACCCACTGCCATTTTTTGTTTTCGCTGAATGGCTGCAGATGTCGAAGAAATTCGTACTGCCAGTTTGTCAGCGGAGTGATTATTCTTGGGTCAAGCCATTCTTCGTCAAAATCAAGCGCTCTTGCTACCCGGTCTATTTTTGGTTGGCTACTGATAAAGCGCTCATATCCCTCAGCGATTACCTTAACCGTGGCTTCAAAAGAGGTAGCAGCACTAGCGAATGTACGTTGACTGTTTACTGTTGCACTGGCCAGCACTCGCGGCATGCGGTAATCTCCTTGTCCGAGTTCAAAAAGATTTACCATCCCAATCGGTTTGCCTTGCCCGACCAGCTTTTTCCCCAGATTCCAAGCGAGAGTGCGATATTCATCAGTGACTTTACTTTGATCGGGTGCAGGCACCCCGATGATTAAAGCGACCAGTACAGCCTGTTTTGGGTAATTGAGGTCTAGCTCCTCGGCGGCAAGCTCATCGTTAAAACCGCCGTATTCAAGAACACCAAGTCCCTTTTCAGCGCAGTACAGGTAAGCGTTTTGGGCAACGTGGCCGGCTTCTAATAGAACAAAACGGTAAGCCCGGTTGGAATATTTTTTAGCTGGTCCTTCTAGATCCGCGGTAACAAAAACAATGAAAGCAGAACTATCAATTCTCTCTACGGAATTGAAAATTCTGTACGTTCTCTCGCTACTAATTCCCTCCTTGACTATGGTTAGGGAATGAGTGCGGGGGCTATATCTGTAAATGCCGCGCGGAATAACTTGTTTGTTGCTAGTCACCAACAGGTATATTGTCAACGGGTAAAGAGCCCCGGCCGAAGGAATGCTCTTGAACCGTTTGAGGCCGCAAATACTTTCCAGTAATCCGCCAAGTTTATTCAATGCTATCTTCCGATCCAGAAATTTTCTGACACTGTGCCGCTTGGTAAGCAACTCAGCTAATGCACCACTTGCTTCTGGCAAAGTAATAAATGGTAAGGCACCTAGTATGTCCTCGGTTCCCAATCTTTCTAACTGGGCGACCATTTTAGGGCTGATGTCGGTAAAAAACGCCGGCGGGTTTGCTGAATCGACATGGAAGATGCGGAATAGACTTCTTGAATCTGCAACCAGACCATTTCTTTCGCAGATGTCCAGCAACTGCTCAAAAAGCGGCGATTCCAGTTTAGTTAAAACCTTGATTTCAGAAACCGTGTTGAAACCGTTGCAGTGCCTTAAAATTTTCTGGATTGAACCGGTATTGCCGATTATTTCAATAAAGCCGGCACGGCCCAAAAATGTTAGTTTGTCTTTACTACTCCTGTAGCCGAACAGTATAACTAGTGGTTTTACGCTATTTTTCATATTCACCTCATTTTTTCAAAAAGCTAACTTTGAATAGCACATAAGTTTAAATAAGTCAAAAAACTGTCACCGTCTGGGGCGATGTTTAATTTATTGTTTCACTTAAATTACTGTCAAAAACAAAAAAAGCCGGGCAGCGGATTCCGGAAGGAATCAACCACTCGGCTGTTGAAAAATGATCAGTTTTTTCTCATCACCCCCCTAAGAGTAATAGTTGGACAAGGGGATATGTTCCTTTGCCCCCAAAATGTAGCTCTATTGTTATTACATTGCTTCGCTATTTCTGAGACAATATATGCCTCATTGTCGGAAGTGAATGTAATTTTTTGAGTACCACATTCGGTAGGAAAAACCATTTCCCCAGCAACTATCGGTCGGGGAGATTCGGGAAAGATGATCCCGAAAGTATCTGAAGCAATCCCGGAAGAATCAGAAAGGCCAAGAACGCCATTGTCGCACAGTATTCCTATACCTGATACCCCCATTTCCTCAACAAACTGCCTATCGGCGCTGACTCTTAATGTGAATTTCGGAATCAACGGCAATTTGGGGTAGGGATCAAACAATCGTCCCGGCGGCTCGCTGGTGGAAGCAGTGAGGTCAATGACACCTTGATATTCTCCCGCCAGCGGCACTACCGCCGGGCGGTTGACTGAAAAACTTCTGGTCTGCTCGGCTGTCGCCCCTTGGCTGTCGGTCGCCGACACCTTAATAGTGTGCTGACCGTTACCAAGCATTTGGCTGGTTTTCCAGCCGGAGTTCAACTGTGAGCCCGGGAAAGCGGCTTGCACATCGGAGCGGTTAATATTGAGCGGCACAGAAGAAGGCGTGCCGCTATCAATTGTCACTTGAACATTGGCCAAAGTTCCGTCTTGGTCTATTGCCCAGCCCCCGATTTCTTGAGGTGAACTGGTGAACACCCGGCCATCCTCAACCTCAATGTTCACCCGCGGTGGTGCATTGGGAACGAAGATTTCCGGGACGGGTTTAACGTCCGTGAAGAATTCGTTCTCAAAACTCCAGATACCCAGATAGATCGGGGCGCTGGAGGTAACCACGGCCGAGCCCTCAAATGGAAGCGCGGGAGCGCTGCCGGCCAAGAACAGCAAGTTCCTGTTCTGTCCCATAGCTGGGACAGAATAACTGACCGACTTCACGTCCACCCCGTCCTGGTCACGATACGTAACTGTGCCAGTTACAGCCGTATTGTTAGGGTTAGTCATCGCGAGAACGACTTCCCGTTGCCCGAGGTTTTTGGGGTTGTATGCCGGAATCCCCAAGAGAACCCCATCTACAGTGAACGCCGCTGATTTGACGGCATCGGGCCTTGCCCTGATGAAAGAAAATTGTTTAACGTTTCTGGCGCTTGTCATTGCCAGAAAATCAAACTGAACTAGCAGATTCACTCCACCAGGAACTTGGGCGTTAAGCCAAAAAGTTGTAATTGAAATTTCCGAAGGAAAAACAAACAAAAAGTTTCTCTGCTCCTTCGGTTCCAAAGACAGAATTTGACTGGCGCCAAAAAGCACCACCCCGCTGGAAATCTGGCCGCCGGTGACTTCTCGGAGGCCAAAAACCACGGGGTTGCCGTCTTGATTCCGCAATTCCAAACTGAAGTCGCTACTTGCTTGCGCGTTTGATTGCGCAAGAAGCGTGGCGACAAAGCCAATTTCGCCGGGGTTGGCTGGCACCCCTCCGGCAACCACCAAGGGCATCACCCTGGTAGTTTGGCCGTTCTGGCCTCTAATAACACTGACGATAAAAAACAAAACTACTGTAAGCAGGGCCGTCCAGAGCAGCCACCGCCCAACACCGCGCTCCTTCTGGGGAGCTCCTCCAAACAGCCTGTTATTCATTTAAGCCTCCAGCGTATGCAGCTATTGTTAAAGACCCTTCCTAACTGTCTTACTAAAAACTAAGACGCTATTTCAGGGTTTTTGTACGTTGCCCCCACTTTACCTTAACTTATCCACAGTGTCAATGTATTGACAGAGTAGGTTAAGTATGGTAGTGTTAAAGTATGTAGGGTGAACCAGGTTTAACGGGGTAATTTAACAAAAGGAGTAGATTATGGATGTTAAAAGTTTTTTCAAGCTGTTAGGAGTGTTACTCGTCTTGATACCGGCTGGGCTGTTCGTAGACGGGTTTGTTTTAGGCAACACAGAGAGTCGGGTCAGTTTTTTTCTGATTGTTCTGACTGCGGCTTCGATAGCGGTTGGAGGATATGTTGCTCTTGGCAAGTTCAATAAAAGAATTAAGGAAGCGAAGCATGAGTTCCAAATCATCACGGCAGAGGTAAGACAAACTAGCCAAGCGGTCTCCGCCGATATCAGCAAAAGTCTAGCCGAGGCCAGACAGACGGTGGCCCTAATAGCGCTAATCCTCCAAATCTTGGCTGCCATTTTCCGGCCCACCCAGCGTCCCACCGGCACCTACCACAAGTAGGTGCCTTTTATTTTTGTTGCTTAGGGATTAGGATATAGATATAAGAAAATGGTAAAAGAGCTTTGGGATAAAATATTCACGGAGGGTAAGGATTTCACACATTTAAATGTTGTTTTTCTAGATCAGCTTTTAAAAAAAATTACTAAGCTTAGAGAGAATAGACCGGCAGAAACGCTCGTTGATTTGGGCGCTGGCGCTGGCGATGCCGCTGTAAAATTTGCGCAGAAAGGGTTCCGGGTGCAAGCGGTGGATTGGTCGGAGGTAGCTTTAAAGCAAGCCGAAGAATTAGCAAAGCGGAACGAGGTCAGCGATAAAATCACTTTCACCCAGATGAGTTTAGAAGTTATAACCCCGGCAAAGATTATCTTCAATCCGGCCGACATTATTTTATGCAAATTAACCCTTGCTTTTGTTGAGAATAAAGACGGATTTCTCGCCTCGGTGAAATCACTTATGTCCGGTTCAAGTATTTTTGTGCTCATAACCCCAGTTCTCTACGCTGGGGTAACTTACACTCAAGAAGACAAACCGCACATAGCTATAGATTTTAACGAAGTTCAAGATTTACTGCGAAAGTATTTTAACCGGGCTGAGATTTTCCATCATGGCTATAGCGGAGAAAGACAAGATGTCATTACCTTTCTGGCAATAAAATAGCCCAGCATTTTCCGCCAGGCTTTTCGTAAAATTACCCCCGCCGCTTCCTACTTTCTAGACTGTGACTAGCGCCGCGTACTCTTTCTGAAAGAAACCGTCCGGTACACGTTTAGTCTGACAGCCGCCGCCGTTGCAGTTTTCACTGCAATAATCGTCACCACTGCAGCTTGTCCGCAGTGTCAAGGTCAAAAAAGAAGAATCACTTTTGGAGCAAGTGGAAAAATCGGGGTTAGTTGCTAACCACTAGCAGGAAGCGCAGAGTTTTACCGGCGCTAGTTTCTAAGACGAGGTAGTGCAAGCCAGTGGGGGTGTTGCCCGGGATATTTATCTGGAACTTCAACTTGTCGCGGCTACCAGTCAGCGGGTTAACTGTTATTGAGTCCAGGTCAATCTCAATGGGCGAGTTTTCCACTTCGGTATTTATGAACAAAACGTCATCAAGGTTATAGCCGTAGGCGGTAACTAAATGAGTCTGACCTCTTTTTAATGTTAGCGGCACCAGATAGTAGATAGTTGGGTAGCCGCCGGTTTGAATCACCGTCAGAAGCCGCAAGCTGTAATTGGATAATTGTCCGGCGCTTTTGACCTGCAGCCGGTAAGCACCAGCTGGCAGTCCGGCGGGGATGTTAAACTCCAATGTTTGACTATTAACCCGATTGGCGCTGATCTCGATGTTGCCCATCACTATTTTATCTCCGGTGTTGAAGCCGCTGCCGCGCACGGTGATTTTAGTGCCGTTGCCGGCGACTAGGGGAGAAAAAGCGGAGATGCGGGCCGGACTAGTTGGCGGCGTCGGGGTTATGGTAGGAGTAGGAGTGGGTAAAGGTGTTGGTGTTGGGGTGAGGGTGGGGGTTGGGGTAGGAGTCGGCACCGGCGGTGCCAAAAAAGGCTTCGGCAGCTGTGAAACTGCCCCGCCACCGGCGGACAGACAGCCGTAGTAAGAAGCAAGCTCGGCGTTATAACGCGCTTGGTTGAACTTGGGGCCGTCGTAGAACAACCACTCTGTCGGATAAGGAGGAATGCAATAAGTGCCCCTTTTAGTTGTGGTATAACCCGAAAAGCTGGTGACGCCGTAAGACCAGCATTTTACTCGATAGCTATATAGAACGTAGCCTGCTTCGCCGGGTTTGGGAGCATTGGGACCGCCGGGCGACCAGCCGGGAGGTAGATTAAGTCTATAAGTATCGCAAACATCCGGCGGCGGAGTAGTCTTCTTCGGCCGTGACTGATCGAAGAGATCAAACGGTTTGCCCTGGTTTCTTGCTTCAACGCAACGAGCGTATTGCGCCGGGTTATTAATAGGTGTATACGGGCCGCAGCTCTCCGTGTTCTTCGGCCGTGACTGATCGAAGAGATCAAACGGTTTGCCCTGGTTTCTTGCTTCAACGCAACGAGCGTATTGCGCCGGGTTATTAATAGGTGTATACGGGCCGCAGCTCTCCGTGGCTCTTGAGAGGTTAAAGCCGGCAGACAGCCTGACCGGTAACCGTAAAACCAGCAGCATTAGCGCCGCTCCCAAGACGACAACGACAATTTTACTTTTGGCCATTAGGATAAAGCGAGACTAGCGGACACTTGCTTTGCGCTATTCCCGCAAAATTTCTTTCTCAATCGGATTTTCGAAAACGGAGAGCTTGGGGACGAAAGTCAGTACCAGCAAGTTGGTGCCGTCGGATCGCGGGTTGACGGAGACGCCGAGACGGGAAAGCTCTTTGCTGAAATTCATCAGCTGGACGCCGGCGGGGGTTTTGCTGTCAAAAGTTTTAAGCCACCCCTGGTCCAGGGAAAACTGCCGATAGCGCTTAGTCAGTTCTTCTACGGACAGCCGGCTGTTAAAACCGCGCACGATAGTGATGCCCTCATTGGTTCTTTTGACCTCATTGAACAAATCGGCGGCTTCCGGGTCCAGAATGAAAATTTTCGGGAAAGCGTCGAGATAGATCTTTTTTACTTCTTCTCTGTTTTTTTCAGTGTCAGCCCGATTTTCAGCCGGTTGCTTGTTTGGGGCAAGAGATTGGTCAAACAAAAGCAAAACGGCGATGAGCAGGACAAAAATCAGAATATTTTTCTTGTCGCTGACAATTTTATCAAACATTGGTAGATACGCTTACGAATAGCGGTTGCATACGCTTACAAATAGCGCATGCGAATCGTTCATAGCGCACGCGAATATAACTCTATAATTCTATCACTGCCGGTTGACGTTGTCTATCGGGTTATCAACAAAAGCCTAATTCTGTTGTATAGTATTTCAATGAACAAAAGTGAAGCCATTGGTAAGGTTTTACTGCCCGCCGGTAAGGCAGATTTTGGCAACACTGAAGCCGAGCAAATGGGAAGAAATTTTATCGAGGTTAACTTTAGTTTTGTTGAAAAAACGGAGCCGGCGTCTGACTATGACGACCGCAAGGCCGAAACCAGGTTTGACTATGTCATCTACGCCGGCGGGAAAATATTTCTGGGTGTTCAACAAAAGTTTTCCGGTTCAGCCGAGCGGGCGAAGGAAGCGATAAAAATGATCTTAGCGAAACCCCTGGCCCAGTTGCACAATAACGAAGGGAATATTGTTAATCCGGAAAAGTTCCCGGTGGTAGTAATTCGCGGCGATATTAAAGAATGGGGCGAAGCCTACAATCGTTTTCTGGTAGAAAAATTAGCTTCGCCAACCGATGCTTTAGTTGACCGGGTTGGTCTGACCAGAAAATTTTTGAGCCAAATGTTACATTGTCTAAAAACCGAAAAATATTATTTTCCCCAGCATAGCGAAATATTTGACACGCGTATCCTAGTTTTAGAAAAAGAACTTCCCCGGCTGAATAAAAAATAAAAAAAGGCAGCTAATCAGAATGGTTGCTGCCACCGAACATTTCTCCCAAAAAACGTCCAATCATGAAACGGGCGACAATTGATTCATTGGCCGGGTCTTCTAATTTTTTTTCTACCATCCTGGCGATGTCAGCAGCTACTTGCCAGCCCGGCTTTTCCGGCGCAAGCATAACTAATTGATCACCGCTATCTCTGGCGGATAGGAATTGATGGTTATCGACCAAAGTTTTAGCAATATAGGCAGAGGCGGCAATGATCACCGCACATTGCTTATTGACGCGTTTTTTTACTGGCAGTTGATTGATAACTGCCGCTGCCCGTTCCAAGTAGTTATCCACGACGATCAGACTTTGCATAGAAAAATCCAGGTCGGTGTAACCAAACTCCGGCCCCAATTTTTCGGCAAACATTTTAGCGTTTGAGTTGAGCAACCTTTGTTGCTCAACATTTAAGGGGGTTGTTAAAAAACTCACTATTTTCTCCTTATGCCTATACCTGAAATTTCATAACTGGCAGTAACTTTACATTATTAGCCCGATCGTGTCAAACTGGGGTTGTTTTTTCAAGTAAAAAAAGCTAAACTAAAAGTACTATGTCCGCCGTTTTGGAAAGCAATCAATTTACCAGTCCCTCGCGCGGCCGGCGCGATTTTTTGGAAGTGGTGGGGGACATCGTTGAGTTCATTAATGAAGACGAGGTTAGCCGGTACAAAGTGGTGGTGGGCACCGATTCCGAACACAACGGCTCGCCCCGGACAGCGGATTTTGTCAGTGTGGTGGTGGTCCATCGGGTGGGCAAACACGGCCGGTATTTTTGGAAGCGGTTAAACAGCGTCAGGACCTTTGACCGCCACGACCGCATCCTGAAGGAGGCCTTTTTCTCTCTAGACTTAGCGCAAAAAATTGTTGGCGAGCTGCGGGCGCGCCTGGCCGAGCGGCTGTATGATTTTGAGATTCATTTGGATATCGGCCACAACGGCCCGACCAAAACAATGATCCAGGAAATTGTCGGCATGATCACCGGCAACGGTTTTACCGCCCGCATCAAACCCGATTCCTACGCCGCCAACAAAGTGGCGGATAGGCATGTGGGGTAAATATGAGCGAGATTACTAATAAAAATGTCAAGTATAATTTATTTGGTCATAGGAGCGGGAGCGACAATCGTGCTGGTATGGCTTTGGCGTTTCAAAAAAGACGGCCAACCGGATCAGTCGGTGCTTCTCAACCAACGCCTGGACGGGATGGTCGCGGCGGTTAATCAATCCCTGCGCGACACCATCAAGCTGGTCAGCGAGCAATTGGAGCAAAACCGCCAGTCCGCCGAGCGGGCCAGCCAGACGGTGCACAAACAAGTTGAAGGCTTTACCACGGGGCTGACTCGCCTTACCGAAAATCTCAAACAAGTGCATGAGTCGGTCAAAGACGTTTCCTCTTTTCAGGATATTTTCAAATCTCCCAAACTGCGCGGTATCTGGGGCGAGGCCTCGCTGGAAGCGTCGCTGGGGCAATATTTTTCCAAAGACAGCTATACTCTCCAGCACTATTTCTCCTCCGGCGAAGCGGTGGATGCGGTTTTGAAACTGCCCAACGGTTTGCTTTTACCGATTGATTCCAAGTTCAACTGGGAAAATTTTGAGAAAATGGTCAACGCCGACAATGACCTAGCCCGCGAACAGCACAAAAAAACTTTTTTCTCCGACGTCAAGAAAAAAATTGACGAGATTGCCGCCAAGTATATTCTGCCCTCGGAAAGCACTACCGATTTTGCCCTGATGTATGTGCCGGCCGAGACGGTGTATTACGAGGTGATTAATAATATAAAGGAAGCGGATGTGCCGGCTTACGCCCGAAACAAAAAAGTCTTCTTGGTTTCGCCCAACACTTTCGGCCTGTCCATCTCGGCGATAATGCATTGGCTCAAAGATGTCCAGCTTTCCCGCCAGACCAAAGAGATTATGAAACGGCTGGAGCGCATTGCGGTGGACGGGCGCAAACTGGGCGATGATTTCCGGAAGCTTGGCAACTATATCTCCAATGCCCAAGGTGCCTTTGAATCTTCCGACAAACGCCTCGGTCTGATGCTGGACCGGGTAGAAAATGTGATCGAGGTCGGGGAAAAAGAGGAACTCAATAAACTCCCGCCCGCCACTTGACGGATTAAACCGGCCGGGCATCTCGCTTGCTGATTTCCTTAAAAAAGATTAGATTATTTATATGGATTCGGTTTCACTTGCCTTCTTATCGGCCGGGGCTGCCTTGGTCTACGGAGTCGTTTTAATGCGTTATGTTTTGTCCAAACCGGCCGGGGACGACAAGATGCAAGCTATCTCCCGTGCCATCCGCGAAGGGGCGGCGGCTTATTTGAAACGGCAAAATACCGTAGTGGCCGGAGTCGGTATCATAGTGGCCAGCGCTTTGTATTTCTGGCTGGGCAAAAATATTGCTCTGGGTTTTGTGGTGGGAGCGGCGGCTTCGGCGCTGGCCGGATATCTCGGGATGTTTGTGGCGGTGCGGGCCAATGTCCGGGTGGCGGAAGCGGCG
>JBBTYI010000004.1:0-1051 GCA_038061865.1 Patescibacteria group bacterium
TTAATGCTCTCGGCTTTTTAATTCATTTTGCCCGCCCGCCCATTCCGAGCCGCGCAAGGCGCGGCGAGGGCAGAATTCCGTTCGAGCTATTTCAAGAATACACCGCAAAACAACTGATTGTTTTGCGTGAGGACGAGAACGCCGGAGTGATATTCCGTCAACAGACGGAATCGCGAGGCGGTGCCCAGACCGAGGCGAGCGACGGCGAGCCGAGAGTCGCGGGCGACTCCTCTACCCACCGCAAAACAACTGCTTGTTTTGCGTGAGGACGAGAACGCCGGAGCGATATTCCGTCAGCAGACGGAATCGTGAGGCGGTGGCTAGCCCGCAACGAGCGACTGGCGAGTTGCGAGGCAAAGCCGAGTCCTCTACCCACCGCCAGTGGCCAAAATAATTGACCTGCGAAAAAAGAGCGATATTCTTGAAAAACCGGCCGTAAGTCCGGAAACTAATGGTGTCCGCTCACCGGTCGAAAGCATCGTTTGGTTCGGTCCGCTTTATTATCACTCCCCCGATTTTAAGGCCGTCTGGGTTGTGGTTACGCTTTTATGGCTGACCGCCGCCTCGCTTCAGATTTTTCAGAAAAACATAACCACCACCATTTTTTTTGTTTTGCTTGGTTTGATGATAATTATCCATGCCAAGAAAAAACCAGCCGAGGGGGAGATAAAAATCAGTCCATTGGGCGTGCAGGTCGGTGAGCGGTCTTTTAATCAGCAGGAGCTAAAATCTTTCTGGATTGACTACCGACCGGACGTTGGTGTCAAAGAGTTAAGTTTACAAATGCACAAATGGTACCTACCCTATATCCGAGTGCCGCTGAACAACCAAAACCCTGTTCAAACCCGTTCGTTTTTGATAAAATTCATACCGGAGGTTCAGCATGAAGAAACCCTCGCCGATTCAATCATGCGCCGGCTGGGGTTGTAATGTCCCCATAGTTTAATGGATAAAATGGAAGCTTGCGGAGCTTCTGATCGAGGTTCGATTCCTCGTGGGGACACCACGTTGGAAAAGTCAATGCTTCGCCCCGCCTTCGGCGGGTCTCGGC
>JBBTYI010000005.1:0-60030 GCA_038061865.1 Patescibacteria group bacterium
GTGGACCTATTATTTCATTTCCGGCAATTTCCTGCAAGGGTATAGCCGGCGGTGATGGCAGCGGTTTCGTTGGGGAAAGAAATTTTATTGGCGGCGGCGATCTGTTTGGCGCCCGGACACCAAGTAAAGTGATAAAGTTTTGAAGAGCTCTTTTTGGAGGCGACTACGGTTAGGTCGCGCGGGCTAGCGGCCGACTGAATATTGGCTGCTTGGTTACTCCCCTGTCCCATTTCACGTCGCACAATATCTTGCGGGTCAGTAATAGTGAGCGGGGTCTTTATACTACGGTAAGCAATAATTTTGCCGACATTGTAGCTAGTGATGGTGATTAAAATAATGGCAACAGCTAAAACAATATCGGCTTGGTATCTTTTGACTAGTTCAAGGAGTTTTGGTAACATATTTACACAATCACTAATTACTAATTGCCAATCTGTAATTATTATAAATTATTAGTTAGCAATTGGAAATTGCGTTAGCATGGCACATGCTAAATCCGGCGGGACAACTAAACTCGGGCGGGATTCGGAGTCAAAGCGCTTAGGCGTCAAGCTTTCCTCTGGCCAGCTGGCGATTCCCGGTAACATCATTATCCGTCAGCGCGGCAGCAAATATCTCGCCGGCCAAGGCGTGAAAATGGGTAAAGACGACACAATTTTCGCCATTACCAACGGTATTGTCAAATTCACCACCCGCAAAAAAAAGAACTTCAACGGTTCCCGTCGCCTTGTCAAAACCGTGCATGTGGTGTAGCGGAACCTTGCGCAATTTTTTCCACTGCTCCGCATTCACAAATTGCGGTCGCTTCACTAAATTTTCCGACAAAGCTTGCGGTTCCCGTTTCCCCCTCGGCCACCTCGGGATTACCCTCGTGTCCTGACGGGTTTTCCGACCGACTTTGTTATCCGGAAAATTTGAACGCTCCGCTCCCTGATTTGTCCGAAAGCTCCGCAAATTACGAAAATTGCGCAAGGTTCCGCTACCTTGACACTTAGTTTTATACACCTCAAGGTCATCTTGAGGTTCAACCTCGGTTTTTTAGTGGGAAGCTAATGTCTTTTTGAGAGTTCTGTCGAAACCTAAGGCCAAGCCGAAGTAGCGAGCTAATCCTCTCCTTAAGAAAACTTAGCGCAGTCTTCCGGGCACCAATTGAGAGCCCAGCACTTTTTTGTATCCAAAAGGGTACTGGGCGTGGAGCGAATAGCGGAAAGCCCAGGCCCGCAGGCCGTACTCGCCCGAGTGCAAATGAGGGTCATCTCCGAACTTGAGAGGAGTGAGCCGAGGAATACTGGGAAGGACTTCCGCGTCAATGAGCGACCCAATTGGTCGGAAGGCAGAGCGGTTTTCGTAGGAGAGGGTTGGCGGCTACACCGACGTGACGATGATTTTGAGTTTGGTTTTTACTTCTGGGTGGAGTTCAATTTCTACTTCATGCTCGCCGACTGATTTGATGTGCTGGGCGAGATTGATTTGATCCGGGCTGATATCAAGATTTTTTTCTTTGAGAGCGTGGGCAATACTTTTTTCGTTGATAGAACCGTAAAGATGGCCTTGATCATTGGCGTCCTCTTTTATTTCCAGAGTCGCGCCCTCCAGTTGTTTAACTAACTCCAGTCCCCTCTCTTTCTGATTAGCGTTTTCCATTGCGCGCTGGTTCCGCAAAGTTTCCGCCAGCTTCTCGGCGTTCGCATCCGCCGGCTTGGCAATTTTTTTCGGAAACAGCATATTCCGGGCGTAACCGTCGGCCACGTTTTTGATGTCCCCGGTCTGGGCCACGCCTTTGATGGATTGGAGAAAAATTACTTTCATAGTTATACTACTCGCTGACCATGCAGTCCACTCTTTTGACGGTGCTATCAAGCGTTGCCGCCGCAACTATAAAATCTATTTTAATCCCTTTACTATTTCCCTCGCCTTATCCAACTGCGGGTCCTTTTCGGCGTTAATGTCGGCTTCGGTTCTTTCAACTTTAATGTCCGGCTCAATACCATTGTCGTTGATGGATGTGCCTTTTGGCGTAAACCACTTGGCGACCGTCACTTTAACCGAGGACTTGCCGGGTAGTTCTTCTACTTGCTGAACCGAGCCCTTGCCGAAACTCTTCTCACCGATAATTGTTATACCCCGCTGGTCTTTAAGCGCGCCGGCCAAAATCTCCGACGCCGAGGCCGAACCCTTGTTAATCAAAATTACCAACGGGTAATTTTTGAGCCGGCCGTTGGCCGCGGCCCGGAAATCGTTTTCTTTACCGTCGCCGAACTTTTCTACTGTTACTATTTGGTCGCCGTCCAAGAAATAACTGGTAATATTGACTGCCGAATCCAGCAAACCGCCCGGATTATTTCTCAAGTCCAAGATAATTCTTTTGGCCCGGGATTCGGTTATAGCTTTGGCGGTTTTATCAAAATCAGCGTCCACGTTGCGGTTGAAAACAAACAGTTGGATATAGGCCGTTTCAGCATCAACCATTTTCCATCTAACCGTCGGCACTTTTATGGTGTCGCGGATTATACTGTATTCCTTGGGAGCGGCTACGCCTTCCCGAGCAGTAGTTAACTTAACCGGGGTCCCTTTCGGCCCGCGGATCTGACTAACCGCGTCGTTAATGCTCATCCCTTCGGTGGATTTGTCGCCGATTTTGATAATCTTATCTCCGGCCAACAACCCCGCCTTGGCCGCCGGTGTTCCTTCAATCGGCGCGATGACAGTGACCAAGTTATTGCGCAAACCAATCTCAATACCGATGCCGCCGAAGGAGCCGTTGATTTCTTGGGCAAAATCGGCGCTTTCTTTAGGTTTGAAAAATACCGTGTAAGGGTCGCCGACCGCCTTGACCAAGCCGTCAATCGCACCGTAAACCAAATCCTGGGTGTTGAGCTTGCTCTGGTCAACGTACTTTTTCTGAATCACATTCCAGGCTTTCCAGAAAAGGGTAAAATCAACTCCTTGGGGCTGGTCGGCTTCGCGATTGATAATGTCTTGCCCCAGCGGTAAGACCGTTTTGTATTGATTGAAATAAAAGCCGCCGGCAAAACCAAGGGCCAGCGAAACGAGGATGACGATTATGACACTTTTTTTGAAAATCATTAGCGTAGTTGGGCGAGTTTTCGGTACTTTAGGAAAAATTTAAGCGCGCTGTGGATGTGCCAGCGGGTCTTGCGGTTCAGGATCGCGTCCCATACTCCAAAACGTGATTTGGATTCCCGCTGGTGGTAATGATAAAAAATTGCTTCCGGGAAATACACTACCTTATACCCATTGTGCCAAAAGCGCCGTGCCCAGTCAACGTCCTCAAAATACATAAAAAAGCGTTCATCCATCAGCCCGACCCGGTTAACCGCCGCCCGTGAGACCATCAAGGCAGAACCCATCAACCAATCGGGGGTTTGGATTTTACTGATATCGGCATCGGCCATTGTAAAGTCGGCCAGGGCTCGCCGGAACGGTCCGAAACCCGATAAAATCCCCCGCCGCGCCGGGATAGTGATCGGCCGGTAAAAACTGAAATATGACTGTTGAATAGTATTGTTAAAATTACGCAGTTGGGGTCCGAGCATACCCACATCAGCGTGCTTTTTCATAAAATTGAGCATCCACAAAACCGCTCCGTCGGTCAAAATAATGTCCGGATTGAGGATTAAAATATATTGGCCGGATGAGTGCTTGATTCCCCAATTGACGCCCCGGCTGAAACCGAGGTTTTCATTAGAAGTTAGAAATTGGACGCTGGCAGTTCGCTCGGTAACAATATCTCTTGACTCGCGAGTGCTCATTGAATCAACAACCACCAATTCATAATCCAAACTGGCGCAAGTTTGCTTGACTGAATCCAAACACAACTTCAAAAATCCTGGGGTGCGGTGATGGACAATGATGATGAACAGTTCGGGCATATCGTCAAAGTACTATAAAGTAATAAAAATGCCAATCATTAATGATTGGCACGGGCCTGCCGCAAAATATACAGTTGGAGATGCCCGGAAATAACGGCTAACTGGTTAGCTAAGAATTCAGCGAATAAGCCGCGCGATGGATTCCCAGATCCTCGCACGCTCGCCCGGTAGCGTTCAAACAACTCGGTCCAGTAAACAATATCTTGGGTTGTACACAAGTTCGGCGGAATATCGGCAATGGCATTGATAAAACTGTAAATCGCGCCATCAATCTCCTCATCCAACTCATTTGGCGCCATTCCCTCAAAATGAGCCAGATAAGGTACATTGAGCCGTTTGTATAATTCTTGGTCAGATTTCAGTTCAGCGACTTCGTTTACTAGCCAACCTCGTACTCGTATTTTCATTACTCTTTCTCCAAAATAGTTAAGAACAGCTCTTTTGCCATATCATAATTATCCCCCTTTGGCAAGAGGAGATAATCGCCTTTGGCGGAGTGGGTTTCGTAGAGCAAATTGTCAATGCTCAAAACATAATTTTTAATTTGGCTTTTGGGACTGAAAGTGGCGGCCAAATCCAGCATATCTTTGATGTCCCAAATCTGAAAATCGGTGCGGATATCGTCTTTCAGTTCGGAAAGCAAATTGGTAATCTTAACCGGATTAGTGAGGTAGTTGCTTTTTGCCGCCTTGTCTTTGATGGCGGCAATTACTTCCTGCTGGCGGCGGGCGCGGTCAAAGTCGCTGGTGGAAAAACGCGAACGCACATAGTAAAGCGCCTGTTCGCCATTGAGATGGTTATTGCCGGCCGGCAGGGAGAATTCGTAACCCCACTGGTTTTTTTCCGTAAACGGCTTAGCCAGATAAATATCAATGCCGCCCAAAGTGTCCACAATGTGCTGGAAGGCGTTAAAATCAAAAACCACCGTCTTGTCTATATACACTCCGGTAAAGCGGGAGACGATTTGCTTGGCCAGCTCCAGTCCCTGCTTGCGCTCCAGTCCTCTTTCATATATCTCATTAACTTTACCTTTGACCCCCAGAATATCAACATACAAGTCGCGGGGGATGGAAACTAAAGCTGCCTTTTTTGTCGTTTTGTCAACGCTGGCAATGAGCAGTGTATCAGTCAGGAGCCCGCCTTCTTCTTCAATCGCCGTCTGGTCGGTGCCGCGAATACCCAGAATTAAAACGTCAAACCGATCGGGTTCCGGCGTCGGCATCGGATTGGGATCGGGTGTCGGCTTTTCTTGTTTGAGAATTGAGGCAAAATTGCCGAGCCAAGAACCGTTATCAATCACGATGGTGTTGTAAATAACACTCAACCGGATGGCAAACCAGCCGATGACAACAGCGACAACGGCTAATAAATAGAACCGCTGCCGCTTGAACCACGGCTTTTTCGGTTCAATAAATTGTGGAGATATGACAGCCATTAGTGGAACCATTGGCGAATTTCTTTCGGGCCGATTTTTGCTTTCAGCATAATTTTTTTTCTTTTGTTTAACGTTTTGGGCAATAATTTAAGAAATGTCGGGATTTCCAGAAAAATCTGCGATTCAAAGAGGATGGCATAGCCAAGCACCATAATTTCCCGCGCCGCAATCCGCGGCCAGTCGCGCAGAATATTTATCATATAATCATTTTTGATGATTGCCAAACGATAATTACGCCAGTCCAATCGCCGCTTGCGGATGGGAATTTGCCGGCGCCGGCCGACGCGGAAGAAGTAATCGTACCATTTCTGCTTGGTGTCTTTAGTGGTGGAGCGGTCGTGCCAGGCAATTACTGACGGAACGTAAACCTGTTTCCAGCCGAACAGCCGCATGCGCCAGACCAGGTCCAAGTCATCGCCATACCAGAACATATCATGGTCCACAATCTCTCCCTCCCCCGAGGTTGAACCTCGAGGGAGGCGGCAATCTTCCAGTGCTTCTCGGCGGAAGACCGGCACCGCTCCTTCCACGCCGAAAATTTCTTTTTCCTGATCATATTGTCCCCTATCTTCTTCGCCCTGTCCGATATTGATGAGCCGGCGATTGCGGAAGATCTTGAAACCCAAGGTGTCTATTAAATCGGTTTTTTCCGGTTGACCGTCGGCGGAGAAACACCACTGTTTAACTTTGGCCTGCAAGGCGCCAATCTTTTCGTCCTGTTCCATTACTGCCAGCGCGTTTTTGATAAAATCCTTATCTAAAATCACATCTACCGATAATAGAACAACAAATTCACTGTGACTGTATTTCAACGATTCCTCAAATCCGCCCCAAGGACCCAGATTAACAGGGTTCTCAATCAGGTTATAAGTTATAGGTGATAGGTGGTAGGAATTAATAATTTCTTTTGTCCGGTCGGTGGAATCATTGTCAAAAATGATCAGTTCAAAATCTTGGCAGCTTTGCGCCAAAACCGCGTCCAAACACTGGCGGATGTATTTTTCGCCGTCGCGGACGATGAGATTAATGCTTATCATTTTGTTTTCCGCAAGCAATTAATAGGGCGACACTGATAGAGAATATTAAAAATGCCCGCTCATCAAAAATAGCCACATCGGTCAAAGAGTAAAGCAAATTCCACGGGATAAATATTAAACTGGCCGCAAAATAAATTGTCAATTGAGAACTGTCCTCAAGAAGGAAATTGCGCCAGCATCCGGCTAGCAGAAACCACAAAAAGTAAAGTGCCAGAATCAGCGCCGGAACGCCCAGCTCGGCGGCGATTTGGAGGTAGAGATTGTGCGCCGACGAGCCAGCCTTGGCTCGGGCCAAGTCCTCGCCCACCACCACCGGGAAGTTCCCAATTCCCACACCCAGCAGCGGGTGTTTTTTTATTGAAGTCAGCGATGCTTTCCAAATCTCAATCCGCCGGGCGTTGGAGGTCTCGCTGAAATTGATCAGCGACCGGACCCGATTGGCCAGCAGTTTTGAACTGTCTTTGCTCAACTGAAATTGCGGCGAAGCGAAAATCGGATAGGCCACCCCAAAAAGGATGAAGAAAAAGATAAGATAGGAAGCAACGTATTTAAAAATATTTTTGTGATAGTTGTCTGCTTTCTTTTTTCGCAGCAAATAAACCAAACCAGCGATTAGTAAACCAGTAACCAGCCCCGCCGCCCACATCCCCCGGGTACCGCTTAAAATGACCGCCAGAAAGATGACCGGCACCATTACCACCCAAAGCCGTCCCCGGGCTTTATAAAGCGATTTTAGACTCATTTCCGGCCTGATGGCGGCGGCCAAGGACAAGGCCAAAACCGCCGGCAGGCCGGCGATCAGGAATATCGGAAAGGAATGGGAATCCGGAAAAATCGAGAATAATCGCAAAGAAATCTGCTCGCCGTAGTAAGCAAACCAAGTATTGGCTTTGATAGCGATATCGGCCCAAACATTACCAAACAAATTGCGTTCCACTACCCCGCCCCAAAAATCCACAAATTGAAAAATATTCATCAGATAAGTGGAAGCTAACTGGAGCAGACCGATAAGCGCGACGCTGACAGTCGGGATAGCCAGATTGACGATGAGCTTTCTTGAAAACTCGCGGTGCTTGGAAATTAAATCATAAACAACAATGGCCACCAGCGATAGATTGATGAAATATATCAATCGTTTAACGGCCAGAATATAACCGGCGGCTTGGGTGAGGGAGAGTAAGGCCAGTAAGAAAATAGCAAGCAGTAAATAAAAAATAGTAGAAAAGGGGGGGCGGAAAAATAACTTGATCTTCTCAAAATCTAACCAGCGCAGAAAAATAACCAGTGACAAAATCCGCCACAAATTGAGGGAATCAAAACCGGCCGTCAGCGGCAGGGCGACGAAAAACGGGATAGAGCGGGCAAAAAACAGTACTGATTCTTCTAACGGCACGGCTAAAAAATATACCACCAGTCCGGCGGCGGCGACATTAGCCAGCCAACGCGGTAAAATACCGGTTACCACCAGCCCGATAAATACCAAATAAACTATGAAAACAAAGTTGATGCGTTTAGGCATTGGTCGTTCCTCTTATTATCTCTAAAAATCGGTCGGTGTGGGCTTTCCAAGTATAGCGCTTGAGAATCTCCGGCGCAGCCAGTTTTATTTGTTCAATTTTGGCTTTATTAGCCAAAGCTGTTTTCATCGCCGTGGCGATAGTATCAATTGAATTGCCGTTCTTCACGAAAAAGGCGTTGTCACCGTATATCTCCCGATTTACTTCAGCCTCGGCGACAATCGGCACGATGCCATAGGACAATGCTTCCAGCGGCGGCAGGCCGAAGGCTTCCCGATCGGAAACATACACTAGCGCTTTGGCGTTGGCGTATAAAGCGGCCAATTCATCATCACCGACATAATCATGATGAACTACAACCTTGGAGCCGGCGCGCTGATTGACTTGAGCGACAAGATTTTCAATAACCGGCGGATTGTATTTATCGGCGCCGATAGTGACCAACTTCAACTCCGGAAATTCAGGCAATATTTTCTCAAACGCCAAAATTGTTTCGCGCAAGTGCCGGCGCGGAAGGGCCTGGCCGACGTACAAAAGATAATCGCCAATCGCTAATCGCCAATCGCTAATTGCAGTAGTTGTCACCCCCAAGTGGTTTACGGTGATGCGGGCGGGAGAAATTTTGAAAACTTCACTTAATGCCTTTTTTGAGGACTCGGAGATGGCCATTATTCGGGTGGCGTGGCGGGCGGCCCAGTTGGAAAAAATTCGATAAGCCAATTTGTAGCGGAAAGGCAAAGTACCCTTCATTTCGTAATAAACATCTTCGGTTAAAGCGGTCAGGGACTTGCCGCGGGAAATCAAGGGCAGCATATAATTGGGGAAATACATCATATCCAAACCTTCGAACCAGAGCTTAATGGGCAAGAGCAGATAATAGTAAATACTAAAAGAACGAGGTAAAAACGGCGGGCGGACGATTTTTTTCACGAACAGCGGGCTGGCCAGATACGGATAGTCGGGAATCCGCGCTTTGAAGTAAAGAAAAAATTTGAACTCGTTTCCGAGTTCCGGCCGGCGGGAGAGCTCTTCGAGCAGTTTGTTGATTCCGCGTGCCACTCCCCAGGTCTGCGTTTCTTCTATGGATTCACATTCAATGCCAATTTTAATCATCGATTTTTCCGAAATTGTCTAAATGAAAATCTAGCACACTGGTTAGAATTGCTTTGGATATTTTTCGTTTGTCTGGCAGAAAAGCAATTTTAACGAGTTGTTTCATCATAATGAAAAACGACCAAAACGGCAATAAAATCTTATATCCGGCCGGCGCGTGCCGCCAGTTAAAATACAGCGCGTTGCGGAAATGATAACGCAGTAAAAGCGGCGCGCCAAGTTGTTCGGTAGAAGCAGAAACCTTATGCCGAACTAGAACTTCCGGCATTAATTTCAGGATAAATCCGGCCCGGCTGGCGCGCACGCAGTAGTCGGCATCTTCAAAATAAAGAAAATAATTTTCGTCCAATAATCCGATTTTTTCAATCACGGAACGTTTGATGAGTAAACAAACACCTGGCAAATAATCTATAACGTCTTGCGATGACATTAGGTGGTTTAATTCCGGCCGTAACCACTTTATCCGGCCGCCATAAGTAATGCGTTTGCCTTCATCAATCGCCGGGGCGACAATGCCGATGTCGTCATCTGATTCGGCCTCGGAGACGAGTTTGCTTAACAAATCCTTTGGGACGACGGTATCGTTGTTCAGGACCAGCACATAATCTGCCCCGTTTTCCAGCGCCCGCCGAATGCCGACATTATTGCCTCCGGCATAGCCTAAATTCTGGCTTAGAGCATCTAGCTTAAAGCGTATGACCTTTCCAATTTGACTTTCAATAAAAAGTCGGACATTATTAAAATGTTCCGGCCGGGAGTTATTGTCCACGACAACTGTAAAAGCCGGGTACGGGTAACCGAGTTCTTTAACAGATTCCAAACACCTCACGGTGTCTTGGGAATTATTATACTGGAGGATAACAATAATGAGTTTTACGGGGTTTTCCATAGTTATAATAAGTTCGCTCGGACTGGTTTTTATTGCCGTAGGGCTTCGGCTCTACTATCAATCACGTCGGAGAAATTGGAAGTCCAAATGCCAAGGATTTCATTAATTTCTTTTTTGAATCGTTCTTTTCCGAACCGCTCGGCGGTTCTTTTTATTTGTTCCGGGTTATAACTGGGCAAATTTTCTTTCAGCTGCCGGGCGCCATTGGCCAGCATTTCTTCGCAGGGGTCTTCAAAAAATTCCCCGTTTATCCCCTCTTCAATATATTCCAACGCCCCGCCCTTTTTAAGAGCTAAAACCGGTTTGCCGCAACTCATTGCTTCAATCGGCGCGATACCGAAATCTTCTTCCTGCGGCATAACGAAAGCCAGACAGTTGTTATAATATTCTTGGACAACCCGGTCCGGCTGCTGGCCGAGAAAAACAATATCGGCAGACCGATTGGCCAGACGCTGCAAACGCTTTTTCTCCGGACCGTCGCCAATGACAATCAGCGGCCATTCCAGTTTGCTGAAGGCCTTAACTGCCAGATGGATATTTTTGTGTTTGAACAACCGGCTGACAATCAGGAAATAGGTTCTAGGTTCTAGGTGATAGGTAATAGGTGAATGGGGTAAATCAATCGGAGGATAAATTACCGTGGCGTCGCGGTGGTAATATTTATAGATGCGTTGGCGCGTGTTTTGCGAGTTGGCGATATAGTAATCCACTCGGGTGGAAGCGTGGCGGTCCCACAGACGGGTCAGATGCTGAAACAGCGCCAACCAACTTTTAGGCGCGCGGCTTTCCTGTCGGTATTCCGCTTGCCAGTCCCAGACTTGCCGAGTCGGGCTGGCGCAGTAATTGATATGACTGGTCTTGGGTTTGAGAATCAGGCCTTTTGAAAATTGAGCTGTAGAAATCACGACATCATAGGCCGCCAGATCAATGGATTCAACGGCCAGCGGCAGGAAGGGGGCCAGCAATTTATGGCCGTTGAAAGTCTCATACGCTTTTTGCAGGAAGGTCGGACGAATATCAACTCCCGGCAAAAACTGGTTGGTAAACCCCGGGTCGTGAAACAAAACATAAACCGGCGCTTGCGGAAAAATTTCATGAAAGGCCTTCAGTACCTTCTCCGCCCCGCCTATTCCCAACAACCAGTCGTGGACTAAAGCAATTTTCATAACATACAGGTAATAATTCCACTAACGTTTCGCCATTATATTCTTTTTGTAAACCTCCAAATTTTCAAGCACTATCCCCGTCCCCCGGGCGACGCACAACAGCGGGTCGCCGGCGATGCGCGCCGGCACGCCGGTGATGCGAGTTATCAGAGTATCAATATTTTTTAACAAAGCGCCGCCGCCGGAAATTACCATACCCTTATCCATAATATCCGAACACAGTTCGGGCGGCGTTTCCTGCAGGACATTTTTAACCGTCTGAACGATTTCCCGCAGCTGTTCCTGCATTGATTCGGTGATTTCATTTGAAGTTAGTTCTATTGTTTTCGGATAACCGCTGGTCAGGTCGCGTCCCCGGACGTTTATTTTTTCTTCACTGCTTTGTTTGACAGCATTACCGACGGCAATTTTAATCAATTCCGCCGTTCGCTCGCCGATTGCTAGACCGTGTTTTTTCTTCACGAATTCGACGATTGCGGCGTCAATTTTGTTGCCGCCGACGCGGGTGGAGGCCGAACTGACAATGCCGCCCAAGCTAATCACCGCCACGTCCGTGGTGCCGCCGCCGACATTGACGATGAGATTGCCGACCGGGCTGTTAATGGGGATTTTAGCGCCAATGGCGGCCAGCACCGGCTCTTTGACCAAATAAGCGGCTTTGGCGCCGGCGTTGATAGTCGCTTCAATCACCGCTCGCCTTTCGGTGGAAGTAATCCCAGCCGGCACCGAGACTAAAATCTCCGGTTTAAAAAATCCGAATTTACCGATGGCTTTGGTGATAAAATACTTAAGCATTGCCTCGGTCACGCGAAAATCGGCGATCACGCCGTCCCGCAGCGGACGGGAAACGATAATGCTGTCCGGCGCCCGTCCGATCATCTCTTTGGCATAAGCGCCGACGGCAAGAATTTTATTGTCCAAAATTGAAATGGCGACGACCGACGGTTCGTTAATAACTACCCCTTTGCCCGGAACGAACACCAGAGTATTAGTCGTACCTAAATCAATGCCGATCTTTTTCACAAACATAATAGGTAGCTTATTAGTTGATTAGCTGCTTAGCTTATTAGGAATAACACGTAAAAAAAATCTCAACAAGTGTTTACAAAACCCTAAAAAGCTAGTAAGCTAGTAAGCTAATCGGCTACTTTATGGAACGGCGCACGCGACGTTTTGTTTTTTATATTTTTCTAGGCCTGTTTTTGGTAATCAGCTATCTGATGGCGGTTTATGCTTTCGGTTACCGATATGATTTTATTGAAAATAAATTTGTCAAAACCGGGTCGCTTCAGTTCAAAGCGAATGTCAGCGCCGACGTTTATATTGACGACCGCTTTGCCGGCAGAACTTCTTTTTTGAATAATGTCTTTTCCGAAACCCGTTTTCTGCCGCGCTCCTATTCGGTACGGCTCCAAGACCCCGACTATCAAATCTGGCAGAAGACGACAGCGGTCAGCGCCGGATTAGTAATTGATTTTCCAAAAATAATTTTGCTGCCGAAAAATTTTACCGAGGAGACGGTATCATCAAAATCTTTTGTTCCGGCTTTTCCAGAAAATAAGCCCGAATCAAACAAACCAATCAATTCGCCTGACAGCGACAAGGAAGCTTGGTTTAACGAACGTGAAATTTGGGTCAAGTGGCGCAAAAACACCAGTTACCAACCCTTTAAAAAATCCGGCGACACCGAACTGATAACCCGTTACTCCCAGCTCGTAAATGACGTCCAATGGTACAAAGATTCCGACCACTTAATCGCTGATGTCGGCGGCATCCTCAAATTTATTGAGATTGACACCCGCGGCGGGATTAATTCTTACGACCTCGGCCCCATCAGCGGCCATTTCTATTACGACGAAGGTGAGAACGTGATTTATAAACTCAATGACAACCAATTGGTAAAAGTCCAACTCTAACGACATCGCAAGTCGTAAGATTTCTGACTTGCGATGTCAAAAAAGTTAGCGTTTAGACCAAGCTGGCGACTTCCTCGCCTTCTTGAGGCCGTACTTGCGGCGTTCTTTTTCGCGCGAGTCGCGCGTCAAATAGCCGGCTTTGCGAAGTTTTTTAGAAAAATTCGGGTCAAACAGAACCAACGCGCGGCTCAAACCGAACTTAATCGCATCGGCCTGCCCGGTCATGCCGCCGCCTTTTACTTTCACCGTTGCTTTGAAGCGGTTTAGTGATTTTAATTTCTTCAACGGCGCATCAACCATTTCCTGAAGCGCCGAGCTGTTAAAGTATTCAAAATACGGCTTATCATTAATGACGATAATCGCTTGGTCTTCAGACGGCTGAAGGTCGGTGGATTTTTTGGTGTAAACCCTCACCCGGGCGGTGGCCGATTTGCGCCGGCCGACGGCTTCGTAATATTTTTCGGTCTTACTCTCCTTTTCAATGCCATCAGCGGCTTCTGGCCGAACACTGCTTTCTTCAATCACCGGTTCAATTATGAGTTTTTCCTCTTTCTCCTTGGCCGGTTTAATTGCTTTGGGCTTGGGCTTCGTTTTTTTAGTTGTGGTTTTTTTGGTCGGCATTATTTGATCTCAAGATTTTTGATAATTTTATCCCGCAGGCGATTCCGGGCCAGCATCCGGTAAACCGCCAGCCATAATACTCTTTTCGGATTTTTTTCAAATACCGTTTTCAATTTTCTGGCTTTTAGGCCGCCCGGATAGCCGGAATAGTGGTAATAGGTTTTTTGCTCCAACTTCTTGCCGGTGAATTTTAATTGCTTAACATTGGTAATAATAACTTTTTCTTGGGGCAATTCATTGGGTTTATAATGCGGGTTGATTTTACCGCGCAAAATCACCGCGATTTGACTCGCTAACCGGCCGAGCGATTGATTGGCGGCGTCAAGTTGGTGAACCATGGTTATGTTATCAGTTCTATTATCGCCATCTTTGCTCCATCGCTGATCCGCGAGGCTAATTTTCTGATTCTGACATAACCGCCGCGGCGGTTTTGAAATCTAAGCGCGGTCTCTTTGGTCAGTTTAACGGCTGATTGGTAGTTCAGTTCACTGGTCAACTGACGAAACGCCGCTAAACCATCTCGTTTTCCTTTGGTAACAAGTTTTTCAAAATAGGTTTTCAAACTTTTAGCTTTGGCCTCGGTGGTGGTAATGCGGTTTTTTTCAATTAAAGCTACGGCCAGCGAGCGCATTAGGGCTTTGCGCTGTTTGGTCTCTCTGCCGAATTTTCGGATTTTTTTCTGATGCCTCATGTTATTTTTCTTTTTTCACCCTGCTTTTCTTGGCTTTTTTCTCCGGTTTAGTCGCTTCTTTGGGAACCTCAACCTTGTCAATAATATTGAAATGTTCAATTAAAATTCGGCAGGCCTGCTGCAATGCCGCTTCCGGGCTGATACTGCCGTCAGTTTTAATATCCAACAGGAGCTTGTTGTAGTCGGTGCGTTGGCCGACGCGGATATTTTCCACCGTGAAGTTAACCCCTTTAATCGGCGTGAAAATGCCGTCAACGGCGATCTTGCCGATGCTTAATTTCTCTTTTTCTCTTTGTTCGGCCGGCACATAACCGATGCCTTTTTCAATAGTGATTTCCATCTCTATCTCGGTTTTTTTATCGGTGATAGTCGCGATGAGTTGGTCGGGGTTCACCACTTCCACGTCGGCAGTGATTTTAATATCGGCGGCGGTAACTTCTTTTAGGCCTTTGGCGGAAAGAGTTAAGGTAACCGGTTCGTCTTTGAAAAGCATAAAGCGAACCTTTTTGACGTTTAGGATGATGTCAATGACGTCTTCCAATACGCCGGCCATGGTTGAAAACTCGTGGTCAACGCCCTTGATTTTGAGCGAAGTGACGGCGGCGCCCTCCAGCGACGATAAAAGCACCCGGCGCAAAGTATTGCCGATAGTCATACCGTAACCGGGATAAAGCGGACTGATTTCAAAAACGCCGCGCGTTCCTTCTTTGGATACGACCTTGGGTTCGGCTGGGAGTTGGATCATGTTTACACAACTGCGAATTACTAATCTCTAATTCCTAATTTACTTTTATTGGCAATTGGGAATTAGTAATTGGTAATTGCGTTAGCGGGAATAAAACTCAACTAACAATTGAATGTCTTTTGTATCCAAGCCGCTGTCTTCTAATGTCGGTTGGCTTATGACTTTGGCAGTCAGATTGTCGGCGTTTAACTCAATCCATTTTGGCGGTTGGTATTGTTTGATCCACTGCGGGACCAGAAGCGAAAAGTATTTTGACTGCAAACTACCCTCTCTGATTTTTATCACATCGCCGATCTTGACTGCAAAAGAAGGGATGGAAACTTTCCGGCCGTTCACCAAAATATGGCCATGATTTACGATTTGACGGGCTTGGTCGCGGGATTGGGCCAAACCAGAGCGGTAAACGAAATTATCCAAACGCCGTTCCAGTTTTTTCACTAAAACGTCGCCGGTTTGTCCGCCGGACTGAAGCGCGGCCTTGACCCAATTCTTAAATTGTCGCTCCAGCAGCCGGTAGGTTTTTTTCACTTTTTGTTTGGCGTACAGCTGGGCGCCGAATTCGGAAAGCCGGCCGGCGAATCTCTTGCCGTGCAGGCCCGGCGGATACATCCGTTTGACGGTCGCCGATTTGGGCGAAAGCGAACGCTCGCCCTTCAAAAAGAGCTTGGTGCGCAAGCGGCGTTCTATTTTTTCTCTGGGACCGGTGTATCTAGCCATTATAACTTAATATCTATACTCTTCGGGGTTTAGGTGGCTTTACTCCATTATGCGGGATCGGCGTGTTGTCGATAATCGTGCTGATGTTAATGCCGGTGCTGACCACGCCGCGAATGGCGCCTTCACGCCCCGGGCCAATGCCTTTGACCGAAATCTTGGCCTCCTGCAAACCAAATTTTTTGGCTTTTTCGGTGGCGTCTTTTCCGACCAGCGTAGCGGCGTAGGGAGTTGATTTGCGCGCCCCTTTGAAACCCAACGTGCCGGCCGAGGACCAGGCAAAAATCTGGCCGTTTGAATCGGAAATTGAAACAATCGTGTTATTGTAGGTTGAAAAAATGTTGACCGTGCCTTTAAAAATTTGCTTCTTTGCCATTTTTTTGGGCGCGCTGACAGCACCAGTTTGCTGACCGGCCGTTTCAGTGTCGCCTTGGCTGGTGATGATGCGTTTTTTACCCATGTTTATGTTTTTTGCCCGGTTGGCTTTCTTCCCGAACCCATCGTTTTACGCACGTTGCCGCGGATGGTCCGGGAGTTAGTTTTGGTTCGGCCGTGAATTGGCAAACGGCGGGCGTGACGGATGCCGCGCCAAGCGCCAATTTCTTTTAACCGCTTAACGTTTTCACTGGTTTCCCGGCGCAAATCCCCTTCCACTTTATAATTCCGGTCAATCAGATGCTGAATCCGGTTAATTTCCTCCAGCGTCAAATCTTTGGCTTTTTTAGTCAGGGCAACATTGGCCGATTTAAGAATCACCCGGCTCAAAGTCGGGCCGATGCCGTACAAGTAGCTAAGCGCCGTATCTATTTTTTTGTTTTCGGGAAGATTAACCCCCGAGATCCTGGGCATAAAAAATATTTAAATGTTTAGACCTACTTATCCTTGCCTCTGTTTGTGCTTGGGATTCTTGCAAATACAATACAATCGGTTTTTGCGCCGGACCAGCTTGCAGTGGTTGCACATTTTTTTGACGGAAGCCCTAACTTTCATAATTTCTAATGTCTAATCACTAATTTCTAAATAATGGCTGAACCCCAACCCCCGATTAGGAATTAGAAATTAGGAATTGGTTATTTACGGTATACAATACGACCACGAGTTCCGTCCGGGCTTAACTCCACCGTCACCCGGTCGCCGATCATCACTTTGATGTAATGCATTCTCATTTTGCCGGACAGGTAAGATAAGACCTCACGCTCGTCATCCAGTTTAACTTTAAATTTTGTATCAGGCAGGGCTTCAATCACGGTGCCCTCGGCCTTTGGTTTTTGATCGGCCACGGTTAACCGTTTAATATGGAAAAACACAAAAAATACCTGTCTGCCCTCAACGAACAATACAGGAATCTCCGCGTCTATTCCATTTTGTAATCATTTTCCAGAATAGCAAAAGGATTAGTCGGTGTCAATGCGCAGATGGATTTTTGCGGGATTAGTCGGTATTTTCCGGACCCAAAAAGGAGACAGATTTACCCGAGCCGATCCTATTTCTTTAATATTTCGGAAATAAACCCGGATTTGATCTTCCTCCAGTCCGGCTGCTTCTTTTAGAATCTTGGCGGTATCAATCCGGCTGGCCGCCGTCAGCGCAATATCGGCGGTAAAAGACAAGGTTTTACCGCTGCTGTCTAAAGCCGGCAGTCGGTAACTAATAGCGATTTTCTTCTCAACTATTTCCAAATTCCCGTTTTTGGTCAGATAGCTTTTCACCAGCTCAATCACATCGGTTTCTCTGAAAGCAATGGTTTGGGCTGAACCCCGGACGGTCATTTTCAATTCTTCGGCGACCTCGCCGGCTTTGGCATTGACCGCCGGGTCGTCAATTTTAACGTCGATTGAGTCAAGAATTTTCAAACCGTTGACCTGGCCCGCGAGCGAGTTGATCACTTTCTCCCTGACGGTCTTGGTTAATTCTTCTTGGGCCTTGACGAAATCGCTTTCCGAAACAACTTTTGACGGCCCGACCAAGCCGCCAGTCATCGGCTGGTTGGCGGTCGCGTAAAATTCGCCGTATTTAGATGTGCCCTTAAGACCCGGGACGGTAAATCGTGCCGGCCCGATATTATATTCCGCTCCGGCCCGGTCGGCAAAAACGGCTGACTCGATTGAGCCCGGCACGACCCGGCCGCCTTGCTTGGTTGAACCGGGGACGGTAATGGTGGCCGGTATTCTGAAAATAAACCCGGCCGGCGATTCAAAACGCGTCGTGGCTACCAGACGTTGTTCCAGCGGGGTTTGATTGTAAATGATGATCTCACCGCTGGCTTTTTGGACCACATTTTTGAAACCGGTGGCCGGAAAAGTATCGCCGGCCTCGGCTTGGGCGCTGATGCTTTGCCCCGGGATTTTATTGAACTCGGGACTGATCGCGGCGGCAGTACTGGAGGCGTTGATGGTTAACGGAAAGTTTAAGTTTTGAATTTGCGGTTTGATGATAATGTCGGCTCGGGCCAAAACGCCGTAAAGGATTGCCAACAGCGCCAGCAGCACCCCGACCCCGGCAAAACCAATAAGTTTTTTCCTTTTGCCTGAACCGTGCGATGTTCTTTTTTGCGGCTTTAGAAAAATTTCTTCATGATTTTCCGAACGCGGCGCCCAAACCTTGGCAATGTCCAGGTCAACGCTTTTTTCTTTCTCGCTCTTGACTTCCAGATTAACTTCCGGCTCTTCGGTAAAAATATCTCGGACTACTTTTTTCTGCAAGCGGGCCGAAGCCAAGGTTATTGAAGCGATTTCTTCCGGTTCGGGGCGTTCGTAATCGTCCGACTTGATTGTTTTTGGCTCCGCGCCGGAAATAATCGTCATACCGTGGCTGGCGGCTAGGTCGGCGACGATGGGATCGTTAGTCATAATACTGATAATTTTCCCCGTTTTCTCGGTTTCTTCCTTCAAGACGTTAAAATTATTTTCCTGTCTGGCGATTTTTGAACCTTTGGGGAAAATAAAAATCACTTCCTCGGCGGTGGCGTTTTTAAAAGCATCAAAAACATCCGCAAAGGAGTCGTCTTTTTGGATATTGATAATCTTGGTGTTGGCCACGTTAGATACGCTTAACGAATAGTGCACGCGAATAATTACAGAAAAATTATACCACAAGCACGGCTCGGATTCTCCTCATACCGGCTGATACCGCCTCTTCTTTAACAATTTTTACGCGGCCGATTTCTCCGGTATGACTGACATGCGGGCCGCCGCAGAGTTCCTTGGAGAAGTCACCCACCGAGTAGACATTGACCCGCGGCGGATATTTTTGCCCGAAAAAACTCAACGCGCCGGTCTGGAGCGCGTTCTCGAAAGCCATTTCTTCTTTGGTAACTGGCCGGTCTTGACTTATTACCTCATTTACTGAATCTTCAACTTTTTTCAGTTCGGTTTCGGTAAGTTTTCTCGGAAAAGTAAAATCAAACCGCAATCGTTCGGCAGTGATGTCCGAACCGGCTTGGTGCACCTCATTGCCTAGCACTTTTCGCAAGGCGGCGTGCAGAAGATGCGTAGCAGTATGCAGGCGGGTGGCTTTTTTCAATTCTGCCTCATTCCCCGCCTTCAGTTCGCCCGTACCCGGCAACAATCCGTGTCCGCCGAATTTCTTTTCCGCTCCGGCCCGGGATTTGGTCTGGTGCTGTTTGAATATTTCGTCAAAACTTTCGCGCGTCAAGCCAGCAGCCTTTTCTCCGCCTAATTCCTTGATGACCTCAAACGGCAAACCATAGCTCTCATAGAGCTTAAAAGCAGTCGGTGTATCAACCTGTTCCAGCCGTCCCAACTCGCGCAGGCCTTGTTTGAGGGTTTTGGTGAATTTCCCTCTCTCTTCATCAAAGGCCAAAACGATCTTTTGCTGGTCTAGTTCCGGATAGAAACTCCGATAGTTCTCGCACAACCAGGCAAATAGGGCGCCAAAATCAATCTCGCCGTGTATCTGACCCTGCGTGATGACCCGGCGCATCAGTCGGCGCAGGACATAACCCCGATCTTTATTGGACGGCAAGACGCCATCAGTGACTAGAAAAGTGATCGCCCGGATGTGGTCAGCGATAATCCGCCGTCCCCGTGCCGACATTTTCAGCGCGTTGAGCCGTTCCATCAACCCCAAAAACAAGTCAGTCTCAAAAATATTTTCCTTTTGCTGGACGACCATTGCCAAACGCTCCAGCCCCATTCCGGTATCAATGCCGGGTGTCTTCAGCTTTTCCAATGTGCCGTCGGCTTTGTGGTAATACTCGTTGAAAACCAGATTCCAAATTTCCATCCCTTTAACATAAATCTCCGTAGTCGGTCCGCAGGGGCCTTCGTTGCCAGTCGGCCCCCAGAAGTTGTCTTTGCGGCCGAATTTTTTCACCGCCATGCCGGGATTAATTGATTTCCAGATTTTTTCTGATTCTTCATCGGCCGGTATGTCGCCCTCCCCGCCAAATACTGCGACATAATCAATTGGCAAATTCATCTCCTTGGTGATGAATTCATGCGCCCATTGAATTGCCTCTTTTTTGAAATACCCGCCGAAGGAGAAATTGCCCAGCATTTCAAAAAAAGTCAGGTGGCTCTCATCCCCCACTTCGTCAATGTCCGAGGTGCGGAGGCATTTTTGGATAGAGGCAGTATTAAGCGAACCAAAATCTTTCACGGCGTCCGCCTCGCCGGTGTAATACGGTTTAAATTGTTGCATCCCAGCCGTCGTGAAAAGCACCGACGGGTCAGCGGGCAAAAGCGAAGACGACGGGACAATGGTGTGTCCCCGCTTCTCAAAAAATTCTAGAAATTTCCTCCGGATTTCTTGGTAGGTCATATTAGCTGTTTAATTCAGAATAAACCTCCAGGATGGTTTTAATCAACTCCTGTTTGGCTTCGGCGAAGGGCTTGTTGATCGATCCGCCAGCGGCAGCTTTGTGTCCTCCGCCGTTTAGACGTCCCGTAATTTTGCTGACATCGTATTTTTCCCCGTCACGACTGCGTAGCGATACCCGACAAAACCCAGGCGTGAACTCAATTAGGGTGCCAGCAATCTGACAACCGCGAATGGAGCGCAAGCTAATCGAAACCCAGCCGCCCTCAGTGTGCTTTGCTTCAATACCAGCTTTGGTCATTTGCTTGGCACTAATTGAGGCCAAACGAAGTTTGTTCTTAAAATAAGTCTCGTGGTTAGCTAACATCATTGCTTCAAATTTAATCTCTTCTGGTTCGCGATTATTGCCTAATTCAGAAACAGCTCTACTGTAGTTAGGAGCGATAGCCAACAGATTAGCCGCTGCCGAAAATGTACCTGGATTAATCCCGGGATGGATAAAGCCACCCGTATCACCGTGCAAACCGATCAATAAATAAACCGCCATACTAGGAATGATCTTGACCGACCAAAGTTTAAATAAGTCGTAGAGGATTTGCGCGGTGGCAGGATAATTGGAGGTAATTAAGTTAACGTCGGCAAAGCCAGTATTACTGGGGTGATGGTCAATAATTATAGTCTTTAGGGTATTAGGAAAAATTACCTCACCCTTTTTTGAAATTTGGTTAAGTGCGCCAGTGTCCTGAATTAAAAATAAATCAAATTTGTTTAGATCAACTTCAAAAAAAATTTTAGGAACAATACTATTTACGCCTGGCAATATAGAAAAGGCAACCGGTACGGCGGAATCGCCTTGGATTAGAGTGACAGTTTTACCTAGTGAACTTAGCCACTCAGTCATAGCTAAAGTGCTGCCAATACTGTTGGAATCCGGCTTGGGATGAAGATGGAGCAGGATGTTTTGGGCACCCTCAATCTCCGCCCGAATGAGCGGAGCGGCGACCTTGATGTCGGCGATAATCATTTGGGAGACCTAGGGGATTCGCACCCCTTCTGACAGGTCCACAACCTGTAGTGCTAACTGTTACACTAAGGTCTCCATCTTCAGTCTTTCAAGCTTAAACGTCTAGCGTAGCCCCAGTCAATACGCAGTTCTTTACCAATTGCCCTATAAGTTAAGCCCTTAATTCTCAAGGATTTTATATGTTTAATACGATCAGTTCTTGTTTTTTCTCTTAATAATTGTCTAGCCACCAGGAATTCTATCACAGGTAATGCCAATTCAACTTTTTCTTTTTTGACAATTAGATAGATAAGGATTTTGTTTAAAAAATCGCAGATTTGTCTTTGGCTGGCAATATAATAAACCCAACTATCTTTCCAGTGTTTTTTCCGTTTTTTAGGTTCAATAATAGAACCAGCACTAGCGAATTTTCGTATTTTTTCTAGCACTTCAAAATTCGTCTGTGCGATTGTTATACGATATCCTTTTGTGTGGCGAGTTATACTACCTTCCCCATCGAAGAAGCCAGCAATATAGGCCCAGTTCATCCTATAACACTAACATTTTTGTGGACATTTGAGTAGGGGCAGCAATCAATACTTGTCCACATTTAGGTCCTTCAACTAGTTCAGGGCAAGCACCCCGATATGAGATAAAGACTGCGAGCGGCTTGTTGAATTTCCTGAACTTGCTCGGTGGTTCTGGTTCTTTCTTCCACTGACAAATTAGTATTTTCCAAAAAGTCCAGGACCACCGTGTTACTGGTCATCACCGTGTATAATTTCGGGCACAGTTCGGACTTTTGCTGGGCAAAGGAGCTGGATAAACCGATACCAAGATTGAGCAGGGGCTTATGCTCAAAAGCAAATTTGATCCGGTCTTCGTAAACCTGCGTCGCGGCCACGGCGGCGTCAGGGCCAGTGGATTTTTTAATTGCCTCGCGGATTTCGGTGCGCAGGGCTTCCACCTGCCGATTGCGATAAATTGTTTGTGTCAGAACGCTGACTACCAAAATTCCCAAGCCAGCGGTTATTAAAAGCAGAGTTTTATTTACCTTCAGCATACAGATTATTTTATCACACTTGTCTCCCCGGGGGGAATCGAACCCTCATCTAGAGATTAGAAGTCTCTCATTTTATCCATTAAACTACGGGGAGATGGCTTTAAAGTACCAGTTTTTTGTGCTAAGGTAAAGCAAAACAGTTTGCCAACAACAAAATTTCTAACGGGCTGTAGTGTAACGGCAGCACGAGACGTTTGGGACGTTTTAGCCCCGGTTCGAATCCGGGCAGCCCGACCAACATAGACATTTTGAATTTTGCGGGTGTAGTGTAATGGCAACACGTCTCCCTTCCAAGGAGAAGACTGCCGGTTCAACTCCGGTCGCCCGCTCTAAGTTTTTGTTTATGCATTATGTTTACGTATTTTTAAGTAAGAAGGATGATAAACTATACATCGGTTATACTAATGATCTTATCTCAAGGATCAAGGAACATAACACCGGCAAAGTTCTGGCAACAAAGAGCAGATTACCCATCAAACTTATTTATTACGAAGCGCATCTTGATGAACAAGAGGCTAGAGATCGTGAAAAATTTCTAAAGACCGGGTGGGGAAGAAGTTTTATTTTAACAAAACTCGCCAGAACTTTGCAGAAAGCAAAAATTTAGGCGGGTCGCCCGCTCCAACCCAAAAACCGCCGCACGGCGGTTTTGGAACAAATAATTATTCGTGTGCGCTATTTGTAAGCGTATATACTACAAAACTGATTCTTTCAAAACTTTGCTGGGGGTGAAGCGGACTTTCTTGGAGGCCTTGATCTGGATGCTTTCGCCGGTGCGCGGGTTCCTCCCCATTCTGGCCGGCCGGTCGGCTACTTTGAAAATACCCAAACCGGAAACGTTCAGTTTATTGCCCTTCTTCAAAACATCAGTGACTCCGGCAACAAAGGCGTCAACAAACTCACCGGCCTGTTTTTTAGGCACGTTCATTTTTTCGGCGACCCATTGGATAAATTGTGTTTTCTTAACTGACTGCATAAAACACCTCCCTTCGCCTACCGCGCGTATTCTATAGCGCGGGTTTCTCTGATTACATTAACTTTGATCTCTCCGGGATATTTCATTTCCGATTCGATCCTTTTGGCGATGTCGCGCGCCAGTTTCAGCGCTGATAAATCGTCAACCTTGGTTGGCGTGACAAAGATTCTCAATTCCCGTCCGGCTTGGATGGCGTAGGACTTTTCCACACCCTCAAAAGAAGCGGCAATCTTTTCCAGGTCCTCTAAACGTTTCAGATAAATTTCCACCGTGTCGCGCCGGGCGCCGGGTCGGGCTCCGGAAATGGCGTCAGCGGCTTGGACAATGCGGGATTCCAAAGAACTGTAAGGATACTCCTCGTGGTGGGCCTCCATAGCTTGAATCACCCGCTCATCCATGCCAAATTTTTGAAGTATTCTACGGCCAATCTCAACGTGCGTACCTTGGACTTCGTGGTCAACCGCTTTGCCGATGTCATGAAACAAAGCGCCTTTTTTGGCGACTGAAGCATCGGCGCCGATTTCCGCCGCCAGCATGCCGGCGACGTGGGCCATTTCAATTGAGTGCAATAATACATTTTGGCCGAAACTGGTGCGAAAAGCAAGCCGGCCGAGCAAAAACGTCAATTTCGGGTCAGTGACGCCGGCGCCGACTTCAAACAACGCCGCTTCCCCGGCCTGCCGGATTTTTTCGTTTATTTCGGTTTTGGCTTTCTCAACCATTTCTTCAATTTTTGCCGGATGAATCCGGCCGTCAGTGATTAATTTTTCCAGCGCTACCTTGGCGATTTGCCTTCTCACCGGGTCAAATCCTGATATTACCAGGGTCTCGGGGGTGTCATCAATGATAATATCCACACCGGTTAGCCGTTCGATGGTCTTGATATTCCGGCCTTCCTTACCGATAATTTTGCCTTTGAGGTCGTCGGAAGGCAGAGAAATTACGGTAGTCGTAGCATCGGCGATGTGCGAGCCGGCGTAACGCTGAATTGCCAAGGCCAGAATCTCTCTGGCTTTGCGCTCCAGCTCTTCAGTGTTGGCTTGCTCCAGTTTGCGCAAGCCCCGATAAAGCTCATCACGGGATTCTTCTTCAATTTTTTTGAATAAGGCGTCTTTGGCCTCCTCGCGCTTCAAGCCGGCTGCTTTTTCCAGTTCTACGATTTGCTGTTGAAACTGCCGATCAAGCTCCAATTGGCGCTTTTCCACGCTGGCAATCTCGGCAGCTAATTGACTTTTTGTTTGTTCCAGCGCCTTGCTTCGGTCGTCAATCTCCGTTTCTTTTTTAGCCAGTATCGTTTCAATTCGGACCAATTGCTGATGCCGCGATTGTTCTTCTTTCTTTGATTCCTCCAGAATCCTAAGTGTTTTATCTTTGGCTTCCAAAATCAGCTCCTGGGCCTTGTTTTTGGCCTCACCGAGCAGGTTTTCGGCCTTATTTCTGGCCGAACTTATTTTTTTGTTGGTGAGATATAAACTAAGTAAATAACCGATTATCAAACCGGTGATCAACGCCAACGAACCCCCGATCGCCAGGAGGGCGTATTTTGACAGAACCATATTTTTGCGTCATAGAAACCATACTACTAGTTGAAATTTCTAGCCCCGATTTTCGCTTGCGAAAATCGAGGATCCGCGATGCCACAAATGGCATCGGGATTTTTAGTTTCTAGTTTTTAGTTATTTAATTTAACGAATTAGGACCTGATGAATTATAGAAAAAATAACGGTTAGTGTCAATTTACCCGAGATTTTGTTAAAATTAGCTCGTGACTGATTCTGTCAAAAAACCAGTGGTGCTCGTTATCCTTGATGGCTGGGGTTTCAGTGAACAAACCACCGGCAATCCCGTTAAGCAGGCCAAACTCTCCAACTTAGATGCTATCGCCGCCCAATATCCGATGGTTTTACTCCAGGCCTCCGGGCCGGCAGTGGGTTTGACTTGGGGTGAAGCCGGCAGTAGCGAGGTCGGCCATTTGGCCATCGGCGCCGGGCGAATTGTCAACCAATACAATCCCCGTATCAATGAAGCGATCAAGAATGGAACCTTCTTCGTTAATCAAGTTCTGGTCGGCGCTTTTGAACACGCTAAACAAAGTAACGGGCGTGTTCACCTGGTCGGTCTGCTGACCTCTGGCACCGTCCACGCCGCCTTCAATCATTTGATCGCTCTTATCCAAATGGCCGCTGAAAACAACCCAAGCCAAACGTTTGTTCATTTATTTTTGGATGGCCGGGATTCCGGTCTGCGGGAAGGGGTTGAATTGATTAAAAAACTCGAACAAGAAACGCAAAAAAATAACCATGGTAAAATCGCCGCCGTCATTGGCCGGGACTGGGCCATGGACCGGAACAACAACTGGGAGCGCACGCAAAAAACTTATCAGCTGATTGCCAAAGCCGAAGGCGAAAAAACCGGCAATTTAATTGAGAGCATAACCGATTATTACCAAAAGGGTGTCAATGATTCGCAGATGCCGGCGCTGGTCTCATCCGCATCGGGTTTTGACGGTATGGCCGACGGCGACGCAGTCATTTTTTTCAACTTCCGCGAAGACAGCATGCGACAGATTTTCCGCTCGTTTACCGAAGAAAATTTCACGAATTTTCAGCGGGCGATACTTAAAAATGTGTATCTGTGTTCAATGACCAAATATTTGGAGGAGCAGACGGCGCCGGTCGCGTTTCCGCCGCCGGAAGTCAAAAACTGTCTAGCTGAAGTTCTGGCCGCCGCCGGTAAAATGCAACTCCATATCGCTGAAACAGATAAATATGCTCATGTCACGTATTTTTTTAACGCGCTGAATAATCAGCCATTTGCCGGCGAGACCGACGTTTTTATTGATTCGGTTAAAAACATTGAACAAAACCCGGCCATGGCCAGCGTCGAAATTGGCGAAAAAGTCGCGGCGGCGCTGGAGCCGGGGCGTTATGATTTCATCCTGGCTAATTTTGCCAATGCTGATTTGCTGGCCCATACCGGGAATTTTGAAGCCGTGGTCAGAGGTATGGAAGCGGTTGACGCGGCGCTCGGGCGAGTTCTGAATAAAGCGCTGGAAAAGGACGCCGTCTTGATTGTTACTGCCGACCACGGCAATGCCGAGTCGCTGATTTATAAAACCGGCGGCGAAGCCGAAACCAAGCATGGCACTAATCCAGTGTTTTTCTACTTAGTCGACAACGTCTACCGGCGGCAAAAAAGTTTTGAACAAATCGCTGCCGAAAAAGCGGAAGTTAACGGCATCTTGCCCGACATCGCCCCGACGATTTTGGAACTAATGGATTTGCCCCAGCCGCCGGAGATGACCGGCCAGTCGCTACTGCCGTTGCTGCTAGAGCAATAAATTCTCCTCTACTCCGGGACAAAAAAAAAGAGGGGGGATGGCCCTCTAGGTCCGGCCGATGGCGGTGGCCGGTTGGTTGCTGGTTTGTTCCACTTCGTAATCTACCATCAAGTCCACCAGTTCCGCAAAGCGGATAGTCGGTTCCCAGCCCAGCACCTGCTTGGCCAGTTTGGCGTTGCCGCATAGGTTATAAACCTCCGCCGGGCGGGTGTGGGCGGCGTCGAATTTCACAAACTGCCGCCAGTCTAGCCCGACCCGAGCAAAGGCCCGCTCAAGGAATTCCTGCACACTATGCGATTCGCCGGTGGCAATAACGAAATCGCGCGGCTTGGTTTGTTGCAGCATTAGCCACATCGCTTCTACATATTCGCCGGCAAAACCCCAATCGCGCTTGGCGCTTAGGTCGCCCAATGTCAGGGTGGATTGCAGACCATTGGCAATGCGCGCCGCTGCTAACGCGATCTTCTTGGTGACAAATTCTTCGCCTCGGCGCGGACTCTCATGGTTAAAAAGAATACCCGACACCGCAAAAATGCGGTAGGATTCGCGGTAATTGACGGTCAAATAATGCGCATAAACCTTGGCGCAACCGTACGGACTGCGGGGATAAAAGGCGGAGCGCTCATCCTGCGGCGATTGCCGGATTTTACCGAACATTTCTGAGGAAGACGCCTGATAGAACCGGATTTTGGGATTTACCTGGCGAATTGCCTCAAGTACCCGCAATGCGCCCAGCCCAGTCGCCTCTCCGGTAGAAACCGGGGTGTCGTACGATTCACGCACGAACGATTGTGCCGCGAGATTGTACACTTCATCTGGCCCAGCGTGCACCAAAGCACGGACCAGCGACGCCTGATCCAGCAAATCGCCGGACAATAGGTCAATCTGATTCAGTATGCCGGCGATATTTCCCCTCTGTTTCTGACTACTGCGGCGCTCCAGACCAAAAACTTTATAGCCCTTGCTAAGCAACAGTTCGGCTAAGTAACTGCCATCCTGGCCGGTGATTCCGGTAATCAGGGCGCGTTTTTCTCCCACTGCTTACCTCCATTTTCTGACATCGCAAGTCAGAAATTCACGACTTGCGATGTCGTGAGATTAAATAATCACCCCGCCGCCCAGCAACTGGCGGCCGCGGTAAAACACCGCTGACTGGCCCGGCGAAATCGCCTTAGCCGGACGCTTGAATGCCAGCGTCAAAGTTTTTAATGAACCGTTCCGTTTAACCTTCGCCGGAACTATCTCTGTTCTATATCTTATTTTTATTCCAGCGTCAATCGGTAGTTTTTGTTTTTCGTTTAGCCAGTTAATTTTGGTCACGGTTGCGGCCTTAGCTAGCAAACTTTTTTTCTTCCGCGAAACATAGATGATATTCTTTTTTATGTCCTTGCCGGCCACATAAAACGGCCCATTGCCGGTTTGAATGTTCAGTCCATGCCGCTGGCCGGTAGTGTAGTAGTAAATGCCATCGTGCTGGCCAATAATTTGGCTAGTCTCCAATAACCTAATTTCCCCCGCTTTGGGCAAGATATATTGCTTGAGGAAATCTTTAACGTCTAATTGGCCGACGAAGCACACCCCTTGACTGTCTTTTTTATTCCAATTGGGTAGGCCGAACTTTTTGGCCAATTGCCTAACCTCCGATTTGGTATAATCCCCGATCGGAAACAGGCAGTGTTTTAATTGCTTTTGCGTTAACGTCCACAAAAAATAGGTTTGATCTTTATTCTTATCTCTGGCCTTTAATAATTTGAAAATTTGTGTTTTGGATTTGTTTGTGATTTGGTACTTGGTGTTTGGTGCTCCCCGCCGTAGCCGGGCATAGTGCCCCGTTGCAATATAATCCGCTCCCTCCGCCAATGCCTTTTTCAAAAACAGTCCAAACTTGATTTCTTTGTTGCACATTACGTCCGGATTTGGTGTCAGGCCGCGCCGATAGCCATCTATCATGTAACGCGCCACTTTGCGGCCGTATTCTCGTGAGAAATCCCAGGTCTTGAACGGAATCCCAATCACCGCTGCCGCCCGCATCGCCATTTGCCGCTCTTCCTGCCAATTACAGAAGCTGGGAGCCGGCAGCCAGGAGCTGGCAGCTGGCGGCAGCCACGGTTTGAAATACACTCCGACTACATCAAATCCCGTCTGCTTAAGCAGAGCTGCCGCCACCGAAGAATCCACGCCGCCGCTCATTGCCACATAGACCTTTTTAGCGATCTTCTTCATCTCGATATTTTACAATAAAAACTAAGACTGGCAAGTCGATTAGTATTAATTTGTTTCTGTGGATATCTAATTGTTGACTGGCCCTTAATTCCGATAAGATTAAACTATGAGTCAAATCTCCGTCGCCTCAATAATGACCAAACGGCCAATTGCCGTCGGTCCGGATGATTCGGTAGTATTCGCCGCCAAAGTTCTGGCCGACCACAATTTCAACGGCTTGCCGGTGGTGGGCCAAGACAACAAACTTATCGGCATTGTTACCGAATACGACCTAATTTCCAAAAGCAGCGATCTCCACCTGCCAACTTTAATAAATATTTTGAGCAACCTCGGCGTTTATAAAAAAGACACGGCGCCGATCAAAGGCGAACTCAAGCGCCTGCTGTCGCTGAAAGTCAAAGACATTATGAATGCCGACCCATTGACGGTAAGTCAAAACGCGCCGGTGCAAGAACTAGTTGATCTATTTGCCCATCATCATCGAGTCAATCCGATTCCGGTAATTGATGACAGCCAGCGGCTGGTCGGCATTGTCAGCCGGTTTGATCTGGTCCAGCTCTTTGTTGATGAGAACGCCCACCGCGAGGTGCCGGCCGGCGAGACTGCGGTCTCCGATAAGCAAGTTGACCAATTCGTCACTGACTTTGAAAAGCGCTTTATCCTCGTCTCCAAAACCCGCGCCCGCTTCTGGCCGGTGATCTCGCTGGCCTTCGCTCTCGTCGGCTTCATCATCGCCTTCGGGATTATCATCCGGATCGCCGTCAAGTAATGATACCCGGTGTTGTTAATTTAGATTTTCAATTCCCTAATCGCCAAAAACTTTTTGATATAGTCCAGGGTCTCGGTTTTGAAGTTTCGCTTGCTTTTGGGTAGCTCAAGCTGCCGGCCGAGCCAGGCCAGGCCATAGTTATTGACCGCCCGGATGACGCGGTTGGGACCGCCGTTGTAGGTGGCGGCCAGCATTTCTTCCGTAATACCAAGTTGATTAAGAATGTTTTTATCGGCTATTTTGGCGACAATATTCTTTTTATAAGCGTCAAAAAACAAAACCATTGCTTTAATCGCGTTGGTATGGTCGGCCATACCCAAAGCGTAATCCGCAATCAGTCCGGCGGACGGATAGTTCCGTACTATGGTGTTATAAGTCGGCTTAATGAATTGGGCTAAACCATTGGCACCGGCTGGCGAACCGGTATAACGATAGGCGCGTTCCTGATTCGCGCCGATAATCACTAACACTCTTTCGGTCAGCTCTTTACCCCCATCGGCGGCGATAAAAAATGAATCCGGGTCCACGTGCTCCACCAGCATAATGGTTTTGACAAATTCCTTACTCACCGGATTCGAGGTTGAATCTTGAAACAGACCGTGGTTGGTCAAATCGGTAAACGCCGTTTCCACTCTGGCTTCAATGTAGCGTTTCCCCGCTTCCACCAGTTCCGGCCGGTGCAAAGCGGTGGAGTACGGAACATAAAAAATTTCGCTGTATTTATTTTTTGATTTTTCCGGCAAACCGGTCAGGTATTTGCTTTCCAGCAAGTATTTATTGGCTACGACAATCAGCTCCGGCCGGCCTTCCACCTCATAAAAAGTATTAAAACTGTTCCAATATTTGGGCTGGATGTCCAGCGGCTCGCCTGCTTCCACCGGTTCTAGCGCCAGCATTTTGGTCTTACCGTAGTTTTTGATTTCATCCTCTTTGACCCAGACCCGTTTTTCAAACACCGCTCCGTTTTTGGTATTAAAAATTGCCAAAGCAATCTGTTTGCGCAAAGTTTCGTTGGTGGTTACGACCTTGCCGCTTTTGTATCGGATGATTTTATTCTCTAACGCCAGCGGCTGGCTGTGTTTGAGCAAGTCCAAGCCGGCCTGGATTTTTTCTTGGATATCAAGGGTCTGGGTTATTAAAGGAGAGGGTCGATTAAAAACATTTATCTCATTAGCCAGAGTAAGTTTGGCGATTATCCCCAACCCGGCTAGAAATAAAGACAAGGACAAGATAAATTTAATCATTGAAATTCAATCAGAGGCTTTGTCCAATCGCCGCCGCCTTGCTCAACACCGCGTTGGCATAAGAGTTGCAAATGCGTTTAACGCAAGCGGCACTGCCGCTGATGTAGGCCTTGGCGGCGGCAATCTCACCGGCTCGGGTTTTTTTAGTGGCGCCGGCACGAGCCAGTTTGGCTGCCGAGGCCGTAAAAGCGTCCTCAATATTCCACGGGCTGGGGGGATTGTGGTCGGTTAGTCGGGCTACTTCTTCCTCATAACCCAGCCAAGTGGTCGGTAAAAATTGCGCTGGTCCCAGCGCGCCGCCGCAGCCGTAGTTGGGCTCGCGCGAGACCCTGACGGTGTCGGGATTCAGCCCCAGTTTATTGATAATTTGGAAGAAAGCGTCTTTTTCTTTTTCCGCCCGCGCCAGCTGCCCCAATTTTTTGTAGCAGTTATACATATCATTCAGCCAATTGCCGGTGCCGACATTGCGGCCCAAACCGGATTCCACTTCCAAAATCGCTATCAAAAACGCCGGTCGGATGCCGACGGCAATCGCCGCCAACTGACCGAATTTTATCGCGTCGTCAACGGTTACCCCGTTTTGTTCCAAATAAAATATCTGGTCGCGGATGCGGCTAATGTCCTGCTGGGAACGCTTGACCAGCTCCTGATAACGCGTTTCCTGCCCTTTAGTTTCTTTGAGCAACTGGTCCTTGGTTTTTTTCTGGCTTTGGACATCCCGCTGGGCGGCGACTTGCAGGCTTTTCAGCCGCTGCAGGTCTTCTTGTTTGCTTTCCAAATCGGCTTTTTTTTGCTCCAACTCGGTTTTAATTTCTTTAATCGCGACAATGGAGGTCTGGGCTTTGGCTTGAGTGTCTTGCAGGTTTTTTAGATTATTAAAAAAATCGGACAGCCGGCGGTTCTTGAAAAGTAAAGCGGTCAGATTTTCCCGGTCGGTTTGGTTGAGTATTCTGATATATTGGGCCAAAGCGCTCTTGTGAAGTTCCAGCTTCCGTTCGGCAACGATAATTTGCGCCTGGGTGCCGATAATTTCAGCCCTAGTTTCCTCTACCTCCAGACCTAAACTTTTTATTTGCAGTTCAATTTGCTTTATCTGGGCGTTGAGCGTGGAAATTTCTCCGGATAAGGTTCTGGCCTTGGTGCTGGTTTGCTCAATTTGCTGCTGGTACTGGTCAATCTGGCGCTGGATCTCTTCAATCTGGCGGTTGCGCGCGTTAATTTCTTCTTGCACCCCGGCTCTTAAAATGGAAACAGGCACCAGAGTCAGGGTGCCAATTATCAAGGTAAAAATTAATCTTCTGGCGATTAGAATCACTTTTGGATGTTAGCACAATTAGGCCGGCCGTGCTATATTTGAGTCAACAGTGCTCGCCAAAATCAAGGAAAATTTTCTCACTAAAAAAGCGTTCTTCAAGGGCTCGTCAGTTTTGGCTTTAACGACTTTATTGAGTTATACCTTGGGCCTGCTCCGCGATCGGGTTTTCGCCCGGACCTTTGGCGCTGCGCACATCCTTGACGCTTACAACGCCGCTTTCACCCTGCCGGATTTGATTCTCAATATTTTTGTAGCCGGGGCTCTGACAGCGGCTTTTGTGCCGATTTTCAGCGACCTGACCAGTCAGAGAAAGTTCAAAGAAACCGGCGATTTTATCAATTCGGTTCTAAACGGTTCGTTGCTGGTGGTGCTGTTGAGCGGCCTGGCCGTGTTTGCCCTCGCGCCGCAGTTGAGCAATTTAATCGTGCCGGGCTTCAGCCCCCAAGCCAAAGAAATATTTGTCAACCTTACCCGCTTGCTTTTGCTTTCGCCGCTGATTTTTTCCGTCAGCAACACCTTGGGCAATATTTTAGTGGCGCAGGAAAATTTTTTTTGGTTCGGCATTTCCGCTGCGCTTTATAATTTGGGCATCATCGCCGGCGCGGTGTTTTTGACTCCCTATTACGGCATTTACGGTGTCGCTATCGGCACCATTGCCGGAGCGTTACTGCATCTGGCAACGCGCGTAATCGGTCTTAAATACCGTTATCGTTGGCGCCCAGTCATAAATTTCAGCTATGACTACCGGCGATTTCTGAAACTGATGCTGCCCAAAGTGGTCGGCCATCCGATTGAACAATTGACTTTTTTAGGCTTTACGATTATCGCTTCTACCATCAGCGCCGGCTCCATTGCCATTTTGAATTTCGCCCGCAACTTCCAAAGCGCGCCGATTAATATCATCGGGGCCACTTTTGCCTTGACCGCTTTCCCACTGCTGACTCGGGCGGTGTCGGCTGAAGACCGAAAAACTTTTCGTAAAGAATTATCTTTTACTTTTAACGCGATTTTGCTGATTAGCGCGGCCGCGGCGGTTGTTATTTATTTTTTGCGCCGGCCGTTGATCACCATTCTGCTGGGCGGCGGCGCCTTTAATCAAACGGCCATCGGTTTGACCGCGGCCACATTGGGCATTTTTGCATTATCCATCCCCACCGAAAGTTTGAGCCATCTGCTGGCTCGCGGTTTTTACGCCAAAAAAGACAGCTTGACGCCGGTGCTGGTTGGTCTGGGTTCGTTAGTAATCGCCGTTGCCAGCGCTTGGGGCTTTGCCAAAACACTTGGCGTCCCCGGCCTGGCCTGGGGATTTTTTATGGGCAGTATCCTAAAAACCGCGCTTTTATACGCGTTATTGAATAATAAAAGTTAACCCTGACGGAATTGACTTGTTTGAGGCTTCAATTGTATAATAATTTTAACTTGGTTCTTTTGGAGGAAAAATGACAAAAAGTCCACATAACATCGCCGTTTTGGCAGAAGAAGCCGGGGAATTAATGGAACAAGAATTAATTAGCGAAAAAACCGCTTGCGAGCGCATTTGCCGACGGTATGATGTGAAACCTTTCAACCAAATGGTGGAAAAGGTCAGAAACGAGCTACCCCGGTTGAAAAAAAGCCTGGCCGCCAATGACGAAACAAGACGGATTAAAGAATTGCTCGCCGTTGCGGATTGTCAGCGCGAAAAAGTTCAAAGTCCTTGGTGGGACAGGGACTAACCAGAGGGACTAACGGGACCGCAAAGTACCCGTTTTTTCTTTTCTTAGTAACCTAACTTTCTGTTTTACTCCCCGATTATATCCACCCAGTTGTCCGTCCGAGCGGATTACCCGATGGCAAGGAATTTTCGAGTCGTAGTTTTTGTTCAAAATATTCCCCACCGCCCGATAGGCCCGCGGCCTGCCGGCCCGGCGAGCTACTTCCCGGTAAGTTAAAACTAATCCCTTTGGAATTCCCGTCACAACACTTAAAACTTTTTCCTCAAAAGTCATCAGCGCTTAAACGTGTTTTAAAACCTAATATACCTCTCCCAGATCAAATACAATTCCCGGGTGGCGCGCAGGTCGCCGACATTGTAACGGGCGATGTCCAGATATTTGCCTTCTTTGAAAAGCTGGCCGACGTCCTCGCCGGTAATGCCCTCGGTCTTGGGGCTTTTGATGCCGAAGACCCGCGACCAGAGATGTAAATTCCCCTTTTTACGGACCGAGCCGTAAAAAGTCAGCTGATCCAGCAAATCCAAATGAGTGGTGTCATTGGCGTAACGGTACGGCATCAAGTTAACCGTCGGCTTGATGCCGTGAACGGCGGAACGCACCAGCAAAAACGGTGCGTCAAATGCCCGGCCGTTGAAGCTGATGAACTGTTGGTACTTAACGGCGCCTTCCCAAAATTTCTCCAGCATTTCTTTCTCACCCATGGCCCGGAGGGTGATACCGCCCTCTTCGAAATCCTTGTCAGGTTTGCCGGGGTTTTGATAATAAACCGCCCCCAGATTTCGTTCCACGTCCAAAACGCCAATTGCCGCGATTGAGCCGGTCAGGGGCGAAAACCCCAAACCGGCTTTTAGTTCTTCCAGCGCGATTTTGTATTCTTCCTCGCTTTCCGATTCTTTTTTCAACCAGCGGGTCAACGAGTCCCGAGTAATTTTATCCAGAGAATCAAAATCCTCGCCGATGGTCTCAATGTCGAAAACTAGTTTTGCCATTATAACGGTTGTGGTTTATTACGCTTGTAGACATCCGGGTCAATGGTGCGGGAGAAACAGGCGCGGCCGGAGCCGTGGGCCCAGTTTTGCTGGCTGCCGTAGGGGTCATAGTAAACACTTTCCCCTCCCGGCGGCACCGGTTTTAACAAACGCGGCGCGTAACCGGCGTCTTGATAATTGCTGTCGGTCTTGAAATTAGCGCACAATTCAAATGCTAAAGCGCTTCTGACCGTGTATTCGTAAAGTCGCTGGGTTTCCGGGTCCAACGGCGGAGTGTAGCCGGAGATGTCGTCTTTTAGATCGTCAAGTTTGGCCGGCAAACGATTTTTGTTCTGCCAATAGTTTATCGCCTGATATTGAATGCTTTGTAAATCACTGACTCGCCTCTCGTCAAATCTCCGGGCGCGCTGGGTGGCCGGTGAACCGACGATGAAAAACCCGGCGATAATTGCCGTGATTACGGCCAGCGTTGCCGCGGCGGCCACCGCTCTTTGCTTGCCCGGCATCACCGTCTGCCGTTTAATATCCCAAATATAGTAAGCAAAAACTGCCGCGGCGACAATCAGCACCGCCAGTGTTTTGAGGAAAAATCTAGTGGTCAATTCACCGCTGTAAAAATTGTAAACCAGCGTCACTAAATCAACGATGATGGTGACGGCGGAAATGAATAATGTCAGATAGACCAGCCATTTGCGAACTTTGATTTCTCGGCGCTCGGGCGCGGCGATGTACTCGCGGCTCAACAGCCAAAATAAAATTACAAACACCGGGAAGACAACTATCAGCGCCGCCGAGGAAAGGCGGATTTGGTTGAGTGAACAGGAGTAGCAGAAACTCAATTGGTCGGGGTACAAGACGTCAATATAGGCAAAGGTCAGCGCGATGAAACTGACTACGCTGGCATAAAGTGTTACCGTCACCAACAGATACATAAAAAAGTCGCGGGGCGTGCTTTTAGGTATAATATTTGTGTTTTCCATTTGTGAAGGTGGGGACAGAAATGAGCGCCTTCAAAACAACATTACGAACCCTACCTACTACGAAAATCTTTAAAGCCGTAATCCGGGATATTCCTCTCCGGGCCGGCGATATTGCGATGGGCTTTGATAAAAGCGTTAATTTGCACCTCGTCAATATTATCAAGTTTCAGCAAATACTGCCAGGCGGCCAGAGCAATCGGCGAATCGTTTTTCGCTCGGGGGGCCACGATTATCCGCGAGCCATAGCGCTTGGCAATATCGGCCAGTTTGTCTTGCTGATCTTTGGGCAAATCAAGGCGATAAGAGACCCAGATGTGGCCGTGCTCCAGGTTGTGAATTAACTGTTCATCTGGCGGTTCTTTATCATAAATTCCGGTTTGGACCGGATTGTCATAATGCCAGCCGCCGGTGGGCGGGTTAGAATTGTAGTCGGGATGACTGGCGCCGACGTTGATATGGTTGCGCGACTGCGCCGGAAAAAATTGACCGGGCAACGGCCCGCCGCCGCTTTTGGCCGCTTGATAAATCCCGTAAATTGCCAACCAAATTAATCCCAGACCAACCAGCCAATAAATAATTTTCTTTGCACTTTGACCCACGGATTATTTTCTCAAAAATTTAAGGAATTTTTTCTTCTTATTTTTCCACCACATCCAACGGTGGCCGAAAGCCATATCCAATCCTATTAAAAGCAAGATTGAGCCGGGTGTAAAGGGGGTAAGCAAAATCAACAAGCCCAACGCGGCTAAAATCAAACCGGCTATTTTCCGATTGCCTTTTTTCATCGTTACCATACTAGCAAAACCGCAATTATTTATCCACCGCTATTATTGTCAACCGGCGCTGTTCAAGTTATAGTATGCTCGGGTCGAGTAAAAATTATTTGTTTCTAAAAATTATGAAAAAATTAATCACCGCGGGTATAGCGGTTACTATGCTTTTATCGGGGCTGGCGGTTTTTGCCGATGAGACCTCGCCCACGTTTACTAACTCGCCTAAGGTTTCGCCGAGCCGAACGCCAAAAGTAAACCAACAGCAAAAAAAAGCGGAGCTGGAAGCCAAAAAAGCGCGGGAACGGGAATGCCGCGCGACCAAGCGCATCGCCGAGCAGGATTATCAAAACGCCCTTAAGAATGCCAGACAAATTTATCTGGCGGCGTTGGCAAAAGCCCGCGCCGAGCATAAAGCGGCAATAGCAAAGGCGAGAGCGAATCAATCACAGGAAGAAACCCGGGCGGCCAATCAGGTTCTCAATGAGGCCAAAAAAGCCGCGCAGAAAGCGTGGGAGGAAGCCAAACGGGCAGCCCGTCAGGCCTTTGCCGGAGCCAAAGCGGCGGCCAAAGATAAATGCGCCCGCCTTTTACCGACCGCCAGTCCGACCCCAACGCCAAACCAGTAACTTGAGTCTTGAGGTTCCCTGTACTATGAAGAGATTTGAAGCTTTTTCAGCGATTGACCGCGCCGATTTTGTGTCCGACAAATACAAAGCAGAGGCCTATGCCGATGCGCCGCTCCCGATCGGCCACGGTTTTTTTACCAGTCAGCCTAGTACTATCGCTTTTATGTTGGAAAAACTGAAAGCGCAGCCCGACCAGAAAATTCTGGAAATCGGCACTGGCTCTGGCTATCTGACCGCTCTTCTGGCAAAAATTGTTGGCCCGGCCGGAAAAGTTTTTTCAATAGAATATCTGCTGGAACTCACAGAATTTGCCCGAAATAATCTGAAAAAGTACCATTTTGAAAATATAACGTTGGTGACCGGCGACGGCAAAAAAGGTCTGCCCGGCCAATCCCCTTTTGACCGGATAATTTCTTCGGCCGAGGCCCGCGCCATTCCCCGGGCCTGGAAACGGCAGCTGGCTGCCAGAGGCATAATACTAACACCATTCAACTCGCACCTTTTGAAACTTACCAAAATTGCGCGGGGCAAATTCAAGGAACAAAAATTCCCGGTTTTTGAGTTCGTGAAGCTAAGATAAGCGAAGCAAAAATTTTCTGATTTGGCGGCAAATTTTTTAGCACTTTTACAAAAAGAAAAAGGCCACGATTCACAGAGAATAAAAATAATAATCTCTGCAAAACTTGGCCTGTTTAAAACTAATCTAATCTGTCTCTGTCGGATGCTGTATCCGCGACACCCATTCTACTCCCAGAAAAATCAGGGCTAAATGTCGCAGGACACAGACAAATAACCACCGACCTTTCGATTTTTGGAGAACAGCCCTATGGGATGAGTCCCATAGTCCCTCCACGTTTTTTATTGCGATTTTTGAATCTGGGAAGATTTCCTCCCAGATCATTTTAGCGCTTCTGGCGTGGGGCCAGTCAAGCACTATCACAATGTTTTTAGGGTTTAGACCGCAATTTAAAACAGCGGCCTTAATCTCCCGAGCTTCTGAAACGGAATTCGTAATTCCGGAAGCGATAATGGGAAGCCCCGAGATTCCCGCCCCGAGAAATTTTATTTTCTCCTCATCTTCTTTTTCTTTACAGCCTGGCCAAAAATATGTTGAGCTAGCCCAGGCTATTCTTACCCGATGTTTTTGTTTTTTGGCTATTTGGGCTGCCGCCCAAAGCGCTTTTCTTTCTGCATCAGGTAGCTCATCTCTCGTCGTCAACCCGTACCCCAGCGGGACCACCAAGTCGAAATCGTAACTTTCAACTTCATCCCGCAGTCCATAAACAGACCGCATCAGACGATACCACCACGCTACCATACAGCACCCCCTATTTTGAATTTATTTTTTATTGTTAAGGTGCAAAAATCGCACCGTTACAGCCAGAAACTATCATTTCTGAATCCTACAAAAAGGGTATCATATAGCAACATAAATGTCAATAGTTGCCCGGTGAATTATCATTCTAACCGCAACTAAGTTTGCAGGCTAACTGCAACCCCCAAGTTTTTTTTCGAATTGTTCAATATGCAAAATTCTAACAACTTGCTTTGAGCTCGTGTAGTGACCACCCTAAATACGTCCTTCGGCTCACTACGTTCGCTCAGGACACTTCTCCTCGCTCAATACAAGAATGGCCTGCACTGAGCGAGCGAAGCGAGTCGAAGTGCCCTTCGATAAACTCAGGACACTTCTCCAATCTCAGCTTGCACTGAGCTTGTCGAAGTGCTGCGGGGGAAGGAGTCGGACCTTCATACCGGGATTCAAAGTCCCGTGTCCTACCGTTAGACGACCCCGCAAAATAAAAATATTATAACAATAAAACCTCGGTTTAACAATTTGCTTCCCACCGCTTGACGTAGCGGCGGTAAAGGAGCCAGCCGATGGGGATGGGAAGCCAAAAGCTGAAGGCGCGGAAAAGCAGGGTGATGGCCAGTGCGAGGTCCAGTGGCGTATCGAAAGTAGTCAACACGAAAATCATACTCCCCTCAAAGACGCCAAACGCGCCGGGAACAAATGATACCATCGCGATAAAACGGGCCAGGGTGAAAACCACGAAAGCGGCCACGAAAGCCAGCGGCGCGCCGACCGCATAGCCGACGAAGTACAATGTGAAGACATTGGCGAAGAACTGAAGCCCTTGCCAAAGGCAGGCGAGGAAAAATTTTTGCTTGTGTTTGCCAAGCTCCTTGAGGTTGAGCGTCTCGCGAATCTGGTCAAACAGTTCCGTGACGTGACCGGTATGTTCGCGCTTCTTGCCGTTTTCGAAATAGCGGTGCAGTTTATTGACCACCCAGCGGGCCACCCGGCCGCGGCGTTTTTTCTGAAAACCGAAAAAAATGGCCGTGAACAGGACGGCAAAAAACAAGAACAGATAAATGAAATAAGCGATCTGCGGGTAACGCCCGAAGCTGTCGCTCCAGAATAACAACAAAGCCGATAGCAAAAAGAAAACAGCAAAGGCGATATAGAGCGTCAGCAGTTCCAGCAGGGCCCGGCCGATCCCCTCCACCAGCGAGAGGCCGTGTTTTTTCAGGTATTGGACAAAAAAGGCTTGCCCGGAAATATTGGCCGAGGGCAGGGCTTGGTTGAGAAACTGGACGACAAAAGTAACCGGAAAAAGTTCGCGCACACTGATGGACAGATCCTTGATTTTCAGAACGTCGCGGTAGTTGAGCGCGAGGTAGTAATAAACCAGCAGCTGACTGATGATAATGCCAACCAGCCACCAGAGATTGGTCTTGAGGAAGATATTCCAAAGCAGGGCAAATTCAGAGACACGCGAATAGACCAGTACCAGAACGGCAATGGTGACCAAATAAAACAATACGCGCCGGAGATTTAGGCGCGGACGGGAAAGCGGCAAAAAATCACTGTTAGGATTGCTCATCAATTAGTTCCAACACCGCCAGTTCCAGCGGCAGTTGCGGCACCGGCGAGGATTTGAACTCGCTTTTGGCTTTGATAAAAGCGTTCATAATTTTGACTAAAGCTTGGGGATTGACTAAGCCAGTTGGTTGGGGTGAACCGATAAAAGTTATTAATTGGTTCCGGGTGTAATTGATAAACTGCCGCGTGAAGTTTTCCAAATCAACTCCCGATTCATACAGTTCGCTGATCTTGGCCAAAGCCGCAGCCGCCTCCCGATTAATTATCGCCGTCAAAAATTGCTCGTGCACTTCCATCGGCACCACGCCCAAAATTTCAAAAGTGTGTTCAGCGGTGATGCGCGCGCCGGCGTAGGAAATCAGCTTGGCCAGCGCCGATTCGGCGTCGCGCAATGAACCGCCGGCATGGCTCGCCAATGCGAACAGCGCTTGTTCTTCCACTTCTATTTTCTCGGCCTTAGCAACGCGTTTAAGTTTTTGGACGATTTTGTCGTGAGCGAGTTTTTTGAAATCAAATCGCTGGACGCGCGACAAAATCGTCTCCGGCAATTTGTGCGGTTCGGTGGTGGCGAGGATGAAGAGCGCGTGCGCCGGCGGTTCTTCCAGCGTCTTGAGCAGAGCGTTGAAAGCCGATTTGGACAGCATATGCACTTCGTCAATCAAGAATATTTTGTACTGTCCGCCGCTGGCCGCGGTGCGCACCGAGTCATTCAGCTCACGGATATTGTCCACGCCGGTTTGCGAAGCGGCGTCAATTTCAATCAGGTCAAGGGAATTACCGAGATTAACAGCTTGGCAACTGGGGCACTGATTGCACGGCTCAATGTTATCAGGTTTTAGGCGATAGGTTTCAGGTGATAGGTTTTTACAATTGAGTGTCTTGGCAAATAATCTAGCAATCGTTGTCTTCCCCGTCCCCCGCGGGCCGCAAAAAAGATAAGCATGCCCGACGCGCCCAGTGGAGAGCGCGCCCTGAAGCGTTCGCACGACATGCTCCTGCCCCTCCACTTCACTGAATAATTGAGGTCTATATTTGCGGTAAAGAGTCAAAGGCATAATTAAATGGATAACGCTTTTCATCACCATTTGCAACCCCAGCGAGGTTGCTGCATTCCGTCAAAAGCGTGGATTCACCTCGCAGTGAAAAAAAAATTATACTGCTTAATTCTTTTGCTTGAATACTCGCTGCCGTAAAATTACAAAGTTGACGGTAAGCGCGACCGCCGAGCCGATTACCGCACCGAGGTTAGCCCAGCGTTCGGGACTGAAGCCGGCCAGCGGTTTGATTAAATTGACTACCGCCGAAGCGGCGCCAATATTGATTGCAGCGGCAATGCCGGCGGCCACAACAAATTTGACAAACTCCCCCGCAATATTTTCACGGCGCGAAGCAAACACCCAAGTCCGATTCCAAAAATAACTGTGGCTGACCGCGATCACCGCCGCCACTGTGCGGATACCGGCGTAAGCCGCGCCGCCGGTTACCCCGGTCAGTGCGATTTGTAGATTCAAAATGCCGAAATCCACCGCCGCGTTGGTAAAACCGATGGCCGAAAATTTTCCGAACTGACTGAAAAAAGCCAGCCACCGGCCCAACCAATAGCCCAGCCAGACGCCAATCACCCACAAAACCGGCACGGCAATTATCAGCCAAGCATAAGACCAGCCGTTAAACAGAGGCAGTTTGAGAAATCCGGCAACCAGCCAAGCGATCAGACCGGCATAAAAACCGGTAAACAGAGCAAACCAGAAATCTTTTTTAGTGAAGCTCATAAAGAAATCACGCCGACAATTGTCGGCGGAACCGGGCTAGAAGTTCCCGCGCTCTAAAGGCCGACGCCGCCCAGGCCGCCAGTTTTACCTCAATCTCAAAAAGCCGGTTATCGCCCTCGCCGGATTTGGGTTTAACGCTAAAAGTCATCAACCCCTGTTCGGTTTGATGGTTTAGGCCGGCGACGACGGTCCGGATTTGATTGAGATTATCAAAAACCGGATTGAGTCGGATATGGGCGGCGTCGGCGGTGTAGTGGAAACTATCCGTAGCCGAGGCGTTCTCAAAATTAATCAAACTTACATTTTCCACCTTGGCGATTTGAGCCGAAGGGAAATGGACAGTCAGAATCTCGCGGATGGAAAGTTCCTCTCCCGCCGGAAAATTAAGATAAAAACCGGTCATGCCTTGGCTCTGCAGAGCGGGGATTTGGACGGCTAAATGGGGTTCGCCGAGAATTAATTTATTCCAGCCCCGAATCCGACTGTGGCTGAATAAACCGATGACGCTCTTGAAAAAAACATTGGAGACAGTGGCCGCCATTGTCGGCACTTTCACCAGCAGGGTGCTAACACGGGCCGATTGGCGGGCTTGCCGCGCGGTTGTAAAACCGCCGATCGCCACCAAACCGGCCACAGCCAAAAGTACTGATACTATTGCTAAACCCGCTAACGAGGCGATTTCCATTTCAATTTATTGTACTACCTTTCTTAGCGCAAGGCCACGGCGGGCAAAGCAATTCCCCGGCTTGTGGATACTCAAAGGCAGAGAACATTTTTTTGTGTTAAAATTAATCAATGTCAAAACGCTGGTTTATCGTCCTCCTAATCTTAATTGTCGCGGCCGTTTTTCGTTTCCAGCATATTGGGTCAGTGCCGCCGGGGCTTTATCCGGATGAAGCGATGAACGGCAACAACGCGCTGGCAGCGCTGGAGACCGGCCCACCCGCCGGCGGATACAAAGTTTTCTATCCCGAAAACAACGGCCGCGAGGGATTGTTTATCGCTCTCCAAGCCCAGTCAATTAAATTTTTAGGGAATCAACCCTGGGCTTTGCGGCTGGTCTCGGCAATTTTTGGGGTGCTGACGGTGCTGGGTACGTATTTCCTGGCGGCTAAACTCTTTAATTGGCAGATTGGCGCTTTGTCCGGTTTTCTGCTGGCGATTTCATTTTGGCATACTTTGTTTTCGCGCATCGGCTTCCGGGCGATTATGGCGCCGTTCTTCCTGGTCTGGGGTTTGTACTTTCTCTGGCGGGGTTTGCAAGGCGGACGACTGATCAATTTTGCCGTCAGTGGAATTCTCTGGGGCTTGGGTTTTTACACTTACATCGCTTTCCGGGCTATGCCTTTGGTTTTGATTTTGGTTTTGCTCGCCTACTGGGCGGCAGTGCACAAGGATTTTAGTCATGAAAAATATGTCTTTACCCGCGACCAAATGACCCGCGGGCTGGCGTTACTCTTAGTCGTTTTTATTTTGACGTTTTTGCCGCTGGGCTGGTATTTCTACAATCATCCCGCCGATTTTTTCGGCCGCACCGGGCAACTGTCAATTTTCGCCTCGGGCGAAATTTTAAAAAATTTCTTGGCCAATACCGTTACCACTCTAGGCATGTTCAATTTTGTCGGCGATTGGAACTGGCGGCATAATCTGGCCGGTCAACCCCTGCTTTTCTGGCCAATCGGCGTATTTTTCGCCGCCGGGTTTCTGCGTGCGTGGTTCAAGCTTTGGCGGGCTTACAAAAAGCATGGCCATTTCTCCACGGTCCAGACATTACTTTTATCCTGGTTTTTGGTCGGCCTTTTGCCGGTAATTTTTTCCAACGAAGGTCTGCCCCACGCCTTGCGGGCGATTATTGTGGCGCCGGTAGTGTTTATTTTCGCCGGCGAGGGTTTGTGGTGGGTTTACGATATGACCCGCGATTGGGCGTTCCAACCCCGATATTGGCTGGGCGTTAAGCCATCTCCCGCTGCCATTTCCGGTTCCGCCATTGCCCTGCTGGCCGTGCTAATTATCCTCACTATTTCCGCCTATGCCGAATACGACAAATATTTCAACCGCTGGGCAACCAGCCCTAACGTTGCCGACGCTTTCGCGCAAAATTATCTTGAGCTTGGTCAACGCCTAAACGGGATGCCGACTAATATCAAAAAATATGTCTTAGTTAACACCGGCGGCGTCTTGGTTAATAATATTCCGATGCCGGCCCAGACGGTAATGTTTATCACCGACACTTATGCCGCGGATAAACAAACAGCCCAAAATATTTACTACCTTACCGAGGAACAATTCCGAAAAGGACAATACGATCACCGCGGAGTAATATTGCCGCTGGAATGACTAAGCATCAAAAAATAAAAATTTTTGCGGCGGTAATGATTATCATTGCGAGCATACTAGCCATCACCTCCGCCTGGGATGACTCGGTCATTGTGGATGAAGTGCCGCATATCGGCGCCGGCTATTCATATCTAGTCAAACAGGATATGCGGCTCAACCCAGAGCATCCGCCGCTGGCCAAAGATCTGGCGGCCATCCCCCTGTTTTTCCTGAATCTCAAACAGGACGCTTTTCAAACTCGTTTTTGGCAGAGTGACCTCAACGGCCAGTGGGAATTCGGTCGTTCTCTAATGTTCGGCTCGGGCAACGACGCCGACCTGATCAAACACGCCGCTAAACTGCCGATGTTAGTATTTTTTGTTTTGGCGGCGGTTTTGGTTTTTGTCTGGAGCCGACGGCTTTATGGCGACCTGGGAGCGATTATTGCACTGATTTTATTTTCTTTTTCCACGACCATTATGGCACACGCCCGGTTTGTGACCACCGATGTGCCGGCGTTGTTCGGCGTTTTACTGGCGACTTATTTTTTTATCAAGTTTTTACACCAGCCAAGCCGGAAAAATATTTTAATCAGCGGTTTGACTCTGGGTATCGCTTTACTGACCAAATTTTCCACTTTTCTCCTTATCCCCTATTTTATTCTACTGGTGTTTGCATTTTGGTTAATTTACAAATCCCGACCACCGTCCATCGTCTATCGTTTACTATCGGTTCTGATTATCGCCTTTATCTTTATTATCTGGCCGGTTTATTATTTCCACACCTATAATTACCCGCCCGAGCGCCAGCGCCAAGACACCGAAACCCTGCTTAGTTCATTCGGCAACCGGACAGCGGCCGACGCCGTTGTCTGGCTATCAGACAAACCGGTGATCCGGGCTCTGGGCCAATACGGGCTTGGCTTGCTGATGGTTACCCAGCGCGCCACTGGCGGCAACACCACCTATTTTCTGGGCGAGGTTTCGGCCAGCGGCTGGAAAAATTATTTTCCGGTTGTCTATTTTTTGAAAGAACCGCTGGCGTGGTGGGGACTGGTTATCATTGCGCTAGCCGCAACGATGACGAAACTTAAAAGCTTAAAGTTTAAAGAGTGGCTAAGAAACCACTTTGTTGAATTTGCGATGTTATTATGGCTGGTAATTTATTGGGGCACCAGTATTAAGGGCAACCTTAATATCGGGGTCAGGCATCTTTTACCGACCTACAGCTTTGCTATCATACTCGTCTCTGGCCAAGTCGCAAAAAGTATTAAGTATTTGGCGTCAAGTATTAAGCGAAAAGTGCTGCTTAATACTTACTACTTAATACTGGCTACTCTCTTGGGTTGGTACGTCTTTGAGAACCTCTCCGTCTATCCCTACTATCTCACCTACTTCAATCAAGCCGGCGGCGGGCCGAGCGGCGGTTATCGCTATGTCGTTGATTCAAATCTGGACTGGGGACAGGACTTGTTGCGCTTGGGCCGATGGGTCAAAGAAAACAATATCCAAAAAATTGAACTGGATTATTTCGGCTGGGCCGACCCGGCCTATTATCTGGGCGACCGATTCATTTGGCTGACCTCCAGCAAGTACAAAGATGCTGCCGATTTCATCGGACGCAATCAATCGGACGGCTGGCTGGCGGTATCGGCAACATTTTTACAGGGCTCGCGGGGCACGCCCGACAAGCCGGCGCCGATAAATTACGACAACTGGCTTAAAGCCCGCCAGCCCGTCACCGTCATCGGTAATTCAATTTTTGTGTATCAGATAAAGTAGCCCTCTGCAAAAGATGAGATACATAAGTAACACTATGTATCTCATCTTTTGCAGAGGGCTACTTCGCCAAATGGCGAGATAGTCAACACTTATTTTTGTGCGTAATAGTGGCCCTTGCCAACGTTCTTAGAATAAAATATAATACTCTTGCCTGTGTGGGTGCACGGGCATAGTTCGTTGTACAACGAAAACAATCAAATAAGGGATGATGTTATGGCTAGGGAAAAAATTTCAATGCTCACTCTCGACATCAACCCTGCCCAGGCGACACCGCGGCAGGTCTATGAAATGGCAACGACGCTCCGGAGAATGCGGGCAGATCGCAGACTTTCGGAAACCAGGAAATTCCAGGCAGAGGCTCGTTTGAGAGAGCTAATGCGAGACCCTGATTTTCGAGAGAAAATGGAAACCGCAACGCGCTGCGCTAGCCGTCCCCGTGTTTGAATTCTTTACGGTCTGAGACCTTAAAAAAACCCGAGCCACCAAGCAGTAACTGGCGGCTCTTCTATTTCCAGTAAATCCGGTCCTGGATGCGCAAGTCAACATATTGCAGTTTGGCCCGCTGGCCTTTAGTCAGTTTATTTTTCAGCAGATTAATCAGTGAATTGATTTGCTGGGGGATGTTTGTGCCGTTATTGAACAAAATCTGCCAGTTTGCCCGGGCGTCAGACCGGTCTTCCACCACGCGGGCGCTGAATTCATTGAGTGAATTGTCAGGGATGCTGAAACTGGCAATTTCCAGACCGTTTTTTTGCAGTAACTCTTTGGCGCCGATAATATTATTGAGCCAATCTTTAGACGCCACGGCCGAGCCGATTTTCATCTCGCGTTCGCGCCGGTCATTAACCAAGGTCAGGATAAATCCCTCCGAAACCCCGGCTTTTTCATAGGCAACCGTGTTTTTGTCAAAAAAATAACATTCCTGTTTCCAGGTCAAACACCAGACGCCGATTGGTCTTCTTTCAATAATATTTATTTTCAGTTTGTGCCGGGACTCGCGCCGGATTTCCAGTGACTCAATTCTCGGCAAACTTCCGATGAGCTTCGCGCTCAACTGGGCCGGCGAAAAGATCACTGAATTGCTGCGGTGCCGGAAAACAAAGCTTTTCTCATCCAGCCATGAGCTCACTACTTGTTCTGTGTCGGCCTTGACGCTATCCGCCGAGCCGTTGATTTCAACCGCTCTGATTTCAAACAATCCGGCGAAAAAGAGCAAATAAACCGCCAGCCCGGCCAATAAAAAAACTGCTCCGGCAAGCAGCCCGAGCTTTTTCAGGCGCCACCGGCGTTTTTTCAGGCGCAATTGGTCTTGGAATTGATGAGGCCGTAAACTAGTCACCGGTCACTGGTTGTTTTATTTCCTTAATTCCGCAATATTTCTGCAAAATCTTCGGTACCTTAACAGTCCCCTGTTCGGTCTGGTAATTTTCCATAATGGCGATCAAGGTCCGGCCGGCAAAAACTGTCGCATCGTTCATGTGGACAAATTCGTTTTTACTGCTCCGCTTGACTCTGGTATTGAGCCGGCGGGCCTGGTAGTCGGTCATCAAATCGGCGGTGTGAGTCTCTCGATATTGATTTTGTCCGGGCAACCAGGTCTCAATATCAATTTGCCGCGCGTCCGGACCGCCCATATCACCGGTGCAGATCATCACCACCTGATAGGGCAGTTCCAACGACTGCATCAAATACTCCTGAATGGCCACGAAAAAGTTTTGTTCATCAACAGAATTTTCCGAAACGGTGAATGATTCCATCTCCACTTTGTCAAATTGATGAACCCGCAGAATACCTCTGACGTCTTTGCCGTAACTGCCGGCTTCACGCCGAAAAGCAGTAGAGAAACCGACATAGCGTATAGGTAATTGATTTTCCGGAATCGTCTCGCCCATGTGCAGCGGCCCGAGCGTGTGCTCGGCGCTGCCGACCAGATAGATATCATCGCTGGCGACATAATATCTTTCTTCTTTCGGCTCCAGCCGCGCCATTTTCTGAAAAACGTTCGGCCGGATCATCACCGGCGGCATCACCGGCACAAACGGTTTAGCTGGTATCTTCAGCCCGGCTTTTTTGATTATTTTTTTCAAAATATCCTCGTCGGTAAGCGCCGCTAAAGCGTATTGAACCAGCGCAAATTCCAAGAACACCAAGTCACCTTTCAAGTACGAAAACCTAGTCCCGGAGACTTCCGCCGCTTTTTCAGTGTCAATAATATCCAGTTCTTTGCCCAGCTGCCAGTGCTCTTTGGGCTTAAAATTAAATGACGGCAGCTTGCCCCACTGGCGGATGACTTTGTTGGCCGACGCGTCCGACCCGACGGGCGTGTCCGCACTGGGAATATTGGGCACAGCCCAAAGCAACTTATTAAGTTCTTCCTCCGCCCGCCCCAATTCTTCTCCCAGAATTTTAATTTCGTCCTTGAATTTTTTTAGCGCTTCAATTTCTTCCGGACTCGGTTTCTCTCCTGATCTTTTATTCTGCTCCGCCCGCTTGGCTTCCAATTCGGTCATAACGTGCCTTTTCCGTTCATCCAAAGCCAGCAATTGGTCAACGTCAACCTCGGCCCGTTTATCTTTGACGGCTTTTTTAACTATTTCCGGATTCTGACGAATAAACTTTATATTCAACATAATTATTTTAACAAGTCAATTGAGGACTACCCTCAATTGACTTAATTCACTATTTTGGTTTCATTAATGGAAACAATATTACCTCTCTAATACCATGGCTATCTGTCAGCAAAGCCACCAATCTATCAATCCCCAACCCCCAGCCGGCGGCCGGCGGCATGCCGTATTCCAGCGCTTCAATGAAATCTTCATCCATTCTCTGCGCTTCCTCATCACCCTTCGCCCGCTTATTTTCTTGCGCCTTGAATCTTTCCCGTTGGTCAACCGGGTCATTTAATTCGGAAAAGGCCTTGATCATTTCAAACCCGCCGGCAAAAAATTGAAAAGCGCCGACATAATTGGGATTCGACAACTTTTTCGCCAGCGGCAGCATTTCCACCGGATAATCGCGGACAAAGGTTGGGGGCGCCAGTTTAGGCCGGATCTGCTTTTTGAATATTTCATCCGCCAGCGTCGCCCGGTTAGCGTGTTTTTCAACGGTAAGGCCGAGGGCTTTTACTTTTTCAGCCAAGTCCTTTTCCGAAGCGGTGTCATAGTCAATCCCGGTATGTTCCTTTAATAAGTTCCCGAAGGTTGCTCTTTTGAAGGGCTTGGCAAAATTTATTTCTTTTTCCTGATATTTGATTTTAGTATTGCCAAAAATATTTTCCAGCACAAAAATAAACATATCCTCGGTAAAACCCATCAGCCAGTCCAAATCCCGGTAAGCGGCGTAAAACTCCAAACCGGAGTATTCCGGGTTATGGTCGCGATCCATCCCCTCATTGCGGAAATTAGTGGTAAATTCAAACACTTTCTCAAAACCGCCCACTAATAAACGCTTCAGATAAAGTTCCGGCGCGATGCGTAAAAAAACATCAATATCCAACGCGTTCAGGTGCGTTTTGAATGGCCGGGCCGAAGCGCCGCCGTAGAGCGGTTGGAGCGTGGGCGTGGCCACTTCCAAAAATCCGTGCTGCTGCAAAAAGTTTCTCAACTGCTTAATGATCTCCGACCGGGTTTTAAAGTTTTCTCTGACCGCGGGATTGAAAATCAGATCCAGATAGCGTTTGCGAAATCTTTCTTCCACGTCCTGCAAGCCGTGCCATTTCTCCGGCAGGGGCAGAAGCGACTTGGCCAGCATCCGCCAGCTTTGGGCTTCCAGCGTCGGTTCAGCTTTTTTGGTTTTAAACAGAAAACCCTTGGCTTCAATAAAATCACCGATGTCAACCGTCTCTATGAAAAGCCGGAAGGTATCGTCGCCTAAAACGTCTTTTTTGAAATATATTTGAATCCGGCCCGTGCTGTCCTCCACATCCAAAAATACCGAACCGCCATGCTCGCGCTTGGCCATCACCCGCCCGGCCAGAACAATTATTTTTTTCTCGCTAGCCAGCGCGTCAAAATCTTCCAGCGCTTGGTTTATTTCATGCGTCCGTTCCGAAACCGCCGGATAAGGGTCAATACCGGCTTTTTTGAGCTTCGCCAATTTCTCCAGCCGGGCTTGTTTAATGTCATCCAGAGGCATGGCTAAAGCATAACAAAAACTGCCGTAAATATAAATGCCGTCGGGGCACGCTACTGCCATTATGCGATGGTGGCAAACTAATTATGCTATCTCCAGAATCTTATACTCCACCACTCCCCCCGGCGTTTTCACTTCCACTTCCTCGCCTTTTTTATGCCCGATAAAAGCGCTGCCCAGCGGCGACTCGTTGGAGATGAAACCTTGCGTCGGATCGGATTCGGCCGGACCGACAATGGTAAACCGATGTTCGCCCTGCGGCGATTTAACGCGGACGGTCGAACCGACTACGATAATATCGTGAGTATTGCCATTGCTTATGACGACGGCTTCTTTGATAATTTCTTCCAATTCAGCAATCCGCCCCTCGTTGAAACTTTGGGCTTCTTTGGCCTCAACGTACTCGGCGTTCTCCGACAGATCGCCCAGTTCTTTGGCAGCTAAAATCTTTCTGGTAATTTCCGTCCGGATTTGGCCTTTGCGTTCCTCCAGTTCTTTCTTCAATTTTCCCAAACCGTCGCGGCTAAGATATTGCGGCATAATATTTAATCAAAGATTATAGCATAAGCGAACCATTTGACTATTTCAAGATGTGGACAACAAAAGAGCCAAAAGCGCAAAGTACAATTCCAGCTGTAAAATTAGCCAAGCATATGCCTGTTTAGTTTTACACTTTGCGTTTCAAGTTTGTTTTAAGCTTTAGGTTATTTCGTGAAATACCATGCCAGGAAATCATGAGCAATCCGCACCGCCAGTCCTTGGCTTTGCACATTTTCCACCAACACCGTCAGAGCAATCTGGGGATCATCGTATGGGCCATAGACTGTAAACAGCGAGTTCAGGCCGCGGCCGGTTATTTGGGCCGTACCGGTTTTAGCCGCTACCGGCACGGGCAAGTCGTTTAAGAGCATGGCGGTGCCGGCGGTGACTGTTTGGCGCATGCCCGCTTTGACCGCAGCCATGGTTTGACTGTCAAAAGGCAAAATTGCCAAAGTTTCCGGTTCTCTTTCGTAAATTATTTGGCCGTTTGGGTTTTTGACGGCTTTAACCAGTTGCGGGCGCAGCAGGCGGCCGCCGTTGGCAATGGCGCTGATGTAACCGTTGAGCCAGAGCGGAGTTACCGACAAGTCACCTTGGCCGATGGAAATATTGTAAGTGTCCCCAATGAACCAAGGCTCGCCCTTGAAATCTTTTTTCCATTTCTCGGTTGGCACAAAACCGCTGACCTCGCCCGGCAAATCTATACCCAGCGTTTGGTCGGCCCAAAACGCTTTCAGGTATTCCACAATTTTGCCGGCCCCCAAACCGCGGATATTGCCCCAACCGCCGCCCAAAGCGTAAAAGTAAACATCCACCGAATCGGCGATCGCTTTTTTTAAATCGGTGACGCCGTGGACTTTCCAGTCATTAAAAGTATAGAAAACATCCGGGTCGTAGATACTTCGCACCGTAATACTGCCGGTGGCGTTAACTTTGGTCTGGGAAGTAATTATACCTTCTTTCAGTCCGGCCAACGCCAGAAGCGGCTTAATGGTGGAACCGGGGCTATAACGGCCGCTGACGACGCGATTGAAAAGCGGTTTATTCCGGTCGTTAAGGATCTTGCCGATTTTTTCGGTGTTAGCCGGGTCGGAAGAGTTTTCAAAAACATTCGGGTCAAAAGACGGAAAACTGACCAAGGCCAAAATTTGTCCAGTCTTCGGGTTTTGGACCACGGCCGCGCCCCGTTTCAGCCCCGAGGAAGCCAGGATGTTGCCCATTACCCGGTAAAGCTGACTTTGGATTTGGGCGTCAATATTCAGGAATAAGTCATGGCCGGCCGTCCCGGCGCCGATATTGCCAATATCGGCAGAAAATTGATCTTGCCCTAAAATGATATTCCTGTGCTCGCCGCGCAGTTCTTTTTCATAATATTGTTCTAAACCCAGTCGGCCGACCCGGTCGGTTAACAGATAATAATCATCGGCGGCCAGATCTGCCGGGCTGACTTTGGCGGTATAGCCGAGCACCGGCGCCAGTACATTACTGTTCGGATAATAGCGTCGGGCGTTAGCGACCACGTAGACGCCCTTGAGCGCCAGCGCCTGGAGTTTGGCGACGGCTTCTTTACCAATGCCGTTTTTGATGCTGAATAAAGCCGAATTTTCGTTATCCTTGAAAGTTTTAGTTAAAAGTTCATTTGGGTAGTCAATAACCGGGGCGATAGCATCAATCAGCGCCGCCGTTTCAGCGTCGCTTCTCGGCAAATCCGAGTAGAGCGCCACCAAATCAAAAACCGGAATATTTTCCACCAGCGCTTGGCCCCCGGCGTCAAAAATTATTCCTCGGAAGGCCGGTCCGAGATAACGGTAAGCACCGCTGCGTTGGGCCACTAAGCGATAATGTCCGCCGTCTATAATTTGGAGCTGCAGTGATTTAAAAACCAAGAGTATGGCCAAGGCGGCAATGACCAAATAAAAAACGCGAAAAACCCCGCGCTCGATCGGCGCTTCCATTATTTGGTGCTCACTTAAAACGTCGGCCAGTGTTTCTTCAGGGTGAAGGTCGGCGTTTTCAGAACGTTTGATGTGGTATTTTTCGGGAATCATTGACAAAAGTGAATATGAACAAGATGATTAGACACTGTAAAAACCAGAAAGGCAATTGAAACCAAAGTTCTCCGGCCGAGAATTTGAATGAAAGTAGGATCAGATATTCGGCGCTGAACAATACCGAAAAAATCAGTAAAGACAAAAAAGATGACGGATTGATCACCAATACTTTTTTGGCCAGGAAAATTGAAAAGATTAGAACCAGCAGTACCAAAGTCAATCGGCCGAATTCGTAGCCGGAGAAAAAATCAAAAACCAGGCCAGTCGAAGCCAAACGGCCGGCGGTTTGGTTTAAATCCCGGCTTTTTAAGAGCAAAATCACGGCAAAAACGGGAAATAAAAAAATCGGCCAGATTACAATAAACGGCAAAAGCCGCTCAAGAACAAAAATTACGGCTGCCGAAGTTAAAAAAACCGGAAAGCTCATTGTTTAATTTTGCAGCATTCGCATGCGCTATTTGTAAGCGTATGTAGCCGCTATTCGTTAAGCGTATCCACCACAAAAAGCTCCGGGTGGTTGAAGGGCTCAAAAAACAGCTTAACTTCAACCGCTTTAAATAAGTTGCCGCCGCTTAACTCGGCTCGGTTGACGCGGCCAATCAGCAGTCCCTCGGGCAGGTTGTCAAAACCACTGGTAGTAACCAAGTCGTCAACGGCCAAATTTTCCTGATTGGTGATCAAATCAAGCGAGACCTCGCCGAGCCGACCGGCGGCACCTCTGGCGCCGCCCACGATATTTTTACCAAGCACCCGGACACTGACCAGGGAGCGGGGGTCGTCAAGCAAGATAACCCGGGCAGAATTATCAAAAACCTCTTTGACCACTCCCGCCAAGACATTGCCGCCGCTGATGATGGCCATTGATTTTTTAATGCCGTCTTTGGCGCCTTTATTGACCAAAATCGCCGAGGCTGCGCCGTTGTGAGTAAGATTAATAATCTTGATGAGCACTAGACGCCGTTCGTTTTCTGGCTGGATGTTCAGTTGTTCCCGCAAAAGGTCGTTGGTTTTTTCCAACTTGCTTAAATTAGTTAATTTTCCCAAAAGCCCGGCGTTTTCGTCTTTAAGCCGCCGGTTCTCGCCCAGAATATTCTTGAGGTCAAAAACGCCGCGCCCGTAGCCGCTGGCTTTTGCGAATTGCCGGCTGAAAAAAATTCCTGGCTCCCGCAGAATTTGGTAAACCAGATTAGAAATTGAGTTGTCAGAGAAGCGATTGACTCCGATTAATGCCAAAACTAGCCCCAAGATTATGAAATACTTTTTGTAAAACCCGGCAGTCAAAATTAGAAATTAACGATTAGTAATTTTTAATTAAATGTATGCCTCCTTCGGAGTCCAGACCAAAACCGATTTGAGAGAATCAATATGCTCCAAGACTAGGCCGCAGCCGCGCACCACCGAGGTCATTGGGTCATCTACGATCTTTACCGGCAGTTTGGTCTCGTGGCTGATAAGTTCGTCCAGGCCGCGCAATAAACTGCCGCCGCCGGTAATGAAAATACTGCGGTTGAGCAGGTCGGCGATTAGCTCCGGCGGCGTTTCCTCAATGGTACTGCGGATGGCGATAATGATGCTGCGGATTGAACGCTGGCCGGCTTTGCGAATCTCTTCCGAGTGGATGTTGATCTCTTTGGGCAAACCGGTCAGCAAATCCCGGCCACGGATGGGCATGGATAATTCTTCGGCCAAAGGATAAGCCGAGCCGATAGCTAGTTTAATGTTCTCGGCGGTGGCCTCGCCGATCAACATATTATGCTCTTCGCGGATATAACGGCTGATATCTTCGGTCAATTTGTCGCCGGCAATCCGGAGGGAGCGCGAAGCCACCACTCCGCCCATGGAAATCACCGCCACGTCGGTGGTGCCGCCCCCGATATCAACAATCAAATTGGCGGCCGCTTCCTGAATCGGCAAACGGGCGCCGACGGCGGCGGCCATTGGTTCTTCAATCAGATACACCGCGCGGGCGCCGGCATTGTAAGCGGCGTCTTCCACCGCCCGCTTTTCCACTTCGGTCACACCGGCCGGGATGCCGATCACCACCCGCGGGCGGGGAATAATAGAAAAAGTTTTTTCGTGGGCTCGGTCAATGAAGTAACGAAGCATTTGCTCGGTAATTTCAAAGTCCGAGACCACGCCGGCCACCAGCGGCCGCGAGACGACGATGTAACCGGGCGTGCGGCCAACCATTTTGCGGGCTTCATGGCCGATGGCCAGAATCTGCCCGGTTTTCTGGTTGACGGCCACGATTGACGGCTCGTTGATGATGATGCCTTTGCCCCGCACATAAACCAAAGTGTTGGCCGTGCCTAAATCAATACCGATATCTTTGGACCAAAAATTGAAGAGGTTCCCCAACATACGGGGGAATTATAGCAGGAAAGAGGACAGTTGAGTCAACTGGACAATTTTTGTTTCGCTCGCCGCGCGCCTTTTTACTTCCGCACCGCCCGCAGCCAGCGATTTTTTACTGACTACGATTCTTATCGGACAGCCGATTAAATCGGCGTCGGCAAATTTTTCGCCCGCCGACGCTTCTCGTTGAAAAGCTTTGGCGGACAAGTCTGCTCCATTACGATCGTCATATAGGACTTCTATGTCTTGGCCAATCAGGTCTTTGTAGATTTTTTCCGCTTCGGTTTTGCCACCTTCAAGAGCGATCAAGTGAACTTTGAATGGCGCGATGTTTTCCGGCCAGATGATGCCGTTTTCATCATGATGGATTTCTACCGCCGTGGCCATGACTCTGCCCAGACCAATGCCGTATGAGCCCATCACCACCAGTTTTTTATTGCCCGTTGCGTCGGTGTAATAAAGACCGAAGGCCTCGGAATATTTTGTGCCGAGCGGGAAAATATTGCCGACTTCAATGGCTTTTCGCTCCTCGATCTTTCCGCCGCACTGGGAACACTGGCCGCTGTTTTTGAGTTTGGAGATTTCGGCGTTTTCGGCATAGTCGCATTTAGCGCAAACAAAAATCGTATCTTCGCCTACCGGCGCGATCACTTGAAATTCATGAGTGTTGCTAGCGGTGAACGCCCCGCCGGCCGCCAGCGTGTAAATCGTCTTCAACCCGCAGCGATGGAAAATTTTGTGGTAAGCACCCTTGACTGCTTCGTAGTAACGGTCAAGGTCGGCTTGGTCGGCGTGGAAACTGTATAAATCTTTCATCATAAACTCCCGCCCGCGCAGGAGACCCGATTTGGCGCGCGGCTCATTGCGGAATTTGTTCTGGATTTGGTAAGCGGCAAAGGGCAGGTCTTGGTAAGAACTGACGAATCTGGCGGCAATTTCGGTCAGAATTTCCTCGTGCGTCCAACCGAGAACAAAATTAGCTTTTTCATCGGTTTTACCTCTCACCTCAAAACCAATCGGCACATCCCAGCGGCCGGTGGCGTCCAGATATTTTTTTTCAACCATTGCCGGCATAAACATTTCTTGCCCGCCGATGGCGTTCATTTCCTCGCGGATGATGGTGGCGATTTTTTGCAATACCTGCCAGCCCAAGGGCAGATAAGAATAAATGCCGGCCGAATTTTTGTAAACAAAACCGCCGCGTTCCAACAGCTGGGCATTAACGCTGGTTTCACCGGCCGGATTTTCCCGGGCGGTTCTGGTAAATATTTGTGAAAGGCGCATAAGTTAAATGATAGCAAACGGTAAAAATAAAAAAAGCCCGCCTAACTAGGCGGTCTGGGTCGGACAGTGGAGGTGTTTGTAGACGAACCCATCCGGCTTTTCCCGGCAAAGCCAGATTTCCCCGGACCGGCAGCCGCCGCCGCAACTGGCACAAACTTCGTGCCCAGCGGTAACAAAGCCCAGCCAACTCTGAACTAATGGTCTCTGCCGCCCGAAAATACTTTCATACGTATCGTGCAAATCCGGCATAATTTCCTTCTCAAAAGAACTTAATTATGTCTCTGGTGGTCACGAAGACCATCAGGAGTATCAAGAGGGCGAAGCCGACAGCGTTGACTGCTACCTCCACCCTCTTGGGCGCGGGACGTCCAATCACCGCTTCAATTATTATAAACAATAGCCGGCCGCCGTCAAGGGCGGGAAAGGGAATAATATTGAGAATTGCCAGATTTATGGAAATCAGGGCAACCAGTTGGATTAAATAAGCAAATCCGGTCCGGGCCGCCTGGCCGGTAATGACGGCAATGCCAATCGGTCCGGACAGTTCCATTCCAGCTTGACCGGTGGTGAAAAGATTACCAATTATTCGGCCGTAGCCGAACGCTGTCTCGCGGGTAATAAAGTAAGTGTCCTGAATGCCCCGGTAAACCGCCTGATGCCACGGATATTTAATCACACCGGTCAGCGCCAGCGATATTCCCAGCGCGCCCTCGCCCGGCGGCGGATCAGTTCTGGGAATTACTTTTAACTCCTCAATTTTTGAACCCCGCTGTATTTTCAGTTCTATTTCCCGGCCTTTATTGGCCTTAATAATTGATTGGATTTCGGCAATATCGGCAATAATCCGGTTTTGCCCATCAATGGTTATTTCCTTGACTTCATCCAGTATCCGCAAACCGGCCATCTGGGCCGGGCTGTTTTCGGCCACTTGAATTATCTGAACTTTTAGGTTACGGGCGCGGTCGGCAATATCGGAATTAATACCCACCCGCAGACCAACGCCGTTGCCAATTATTAAAAGCGCCGCCGCCAACAACAGATTCATCACCACGCCGGCGACAATCACGACGGCCCGAACGCCGGTTGATTTTGAGGCAAAGCTCCGCGGATTGTCTTTCCCTGAACCGTCTTCGCCTAAAATCTTCACAAACCCGCCGAAAGGTATCCAGTTTATTGAATAGGTCGTTTCCCCTTTTTTGATTCCAAAAATGCGCGGCGGAAAACCAAAACCGAATTCTTCCACTTTCATCCCCGCCCGCTTGGCCATCCAAAAATGCCCCAGCTCGTGGATGAAAATCAGCACTCCGATAACGATGATAAAAATTAAAAAAGTAAGCATCTGTTCAAATAATCTTAGCAAGCTTGGCTGACCTTGGTAAAGTTTCTCTAAAAATAAAAGCCGGTTTCAGTGCAGAAAGTGAACCGGCTTCTCCTTCCTCTCGCCCTCGCCGGCCGGCAGTTCCGGAAGTTTTGCTTTGTTGACACAAACTTCCAGATTTACCTCGCTGTGCTCGGCAAACCAGAATGCCAGCGCCCGGGCAGTGAGCCCGATATCTTGGTCACAAAGTTCATAGAGCCGCAAAACCGCTTTAACTAAAATTTCCAGATCTTTCATCTCCCCCTCCTTTAAACTTTTATAGAAGCGAAAACAACTACTTTATTTTCCCGCCGCCGGTAATCCTTGGCAAACGGGATATCCACTTTATCGAGAAGTTATATTACTGGGCTAGCCAGCCGCCATCAACGAACAAAGTCGCCCCGGTGACGTAACTAGCTTCTTCCGAGGCCAAAAAAACTACTGCCGCTGAAATTTCCTCCGGCCGGCCCATCCGTTTAAGCGGCACTGCTGCCAGCAGGCCGGCCATAGCTTCTTTGGACATTCCCGCCGCGGCTATCATCGGCGTATCAATCGCACCGGGACCGATAACATTAACAGTAATGCCCAAGGGCGCGAACTCCACGGCCAATGTTTCACTCATGCCGGTGATGCCGCCCTTGGAAGCGGTGTAATGGGCGCCGCCGGCAATGCCGACGCCGACCTGCCCGGAAGCGACCGAAGCAATGTTGATTATCCGCCCCCAGTTGTTTTTGCCCATTTCTTTGGCCGCCCGCTGGGCGCAAAAAAACTGACCCTTTAGATTTATGTCAATCATTTTGTCCCACTCTTCTTCGGTCAGCTCCAGTGCCGGTTTGGCAAAGTAAATGCCGGCATTGTTGACCAAAATGTCCAGCCGGCCGAACTGTTGAATTACTGCGTCAAAAACTTGCTCCACTTCGGTTTTATTGGAAACATCTAATTTAAACGCCGCCGCTTCCCTGCCTCCGGATTTAATTTCCTCTACCACTTGCTGACATTCTTCCAGATCAATGTCAGTCACCGCCACTTTGGCGCCTTGTTTGGCCAAAGCTAGAGCGTGGGCTTTGCCCATCCCCCGCCGCGCGCCGGTTACTAACGCGATTTTACTTGTTAATTCAAACATTTTTAGTATGGATATTATTTATTTGATTTCCTAAGCAGATATAATGTCAAGGGCGCTCCCCAATTAGCCCAGCGTTCAATGAAGTCCCAGACCGGCTCGCCGACAATCGGCCTGACCAGCGCTGTCCAGAATCCCCAAAAGGCCGCCCAAAGCAGAATCCAGTTAATCGGCCTAACCAGAATTATCAAGGCAATAACTACATCCACTAAACCAACCAACTGCAAAAGCTGGCCGGCCAGCTCCGGACCGGCGTTGGTCAGCTGGCTAATCCAGCCGATCCAGGCCGGCTTGCCTTGTAACGCAAATACGCCATGGCCAAGAAATTCGCCGGCCACGGCAACTCGCAAAATCCACTGAATAAGTTTCGAGTTTTGCATATTAATTTAATTTTTTGAAATTTGTTTCCAGAGCCAGATGCCGAGCAGGATAAGATCAACAACTACCACGAGCCACGTGATAGAGCCGAAAACCGCCCATCCTCCCATCATCCCTCCGTATCCATATCCCATCATATAAGGTAATTATACTAAAAAGTTACTAACAATTCAAAAGGTTATATCTTTAATCTCGGCTCGACCCGTTTCAAAAGCACGGCGTTGGTGGCAACGATAATAGACGATGCCGACATTAAAAGCGCCGCAATCTCCGGGCGTAATGACCAGCCCAATGAATTATAGAACACGCCGGCGGCAATGGGAATAGCCAAGAGGTTATAAATCGCCGCCCAAAAAAGATTTTGTTTCATCTTAACTACCGTGGCTTTGCTCAAACGCAGCGCCGCCACAATGTCATAAGGGTCAGACTTCATAAGCACGATATTGCCGGTTTCAATGGCGACGTCGGTGCCGGCGCCGATGGCAATACCGATATCCGCTTGGGCCAGCGCCGGGGCATCATT
>JBBTYI010000006.1:0-17022 GCA_038061865.1 Patescibacteria group bacterium
GCATGCCTTATCCACGCCGCCAGCGTTCATCCTGAGCTAGGATCAAACTCTCAATAATATCCACCAAACGGCGGGAGCCGCTTTGATGGACGTAATCCCGATTAAAGATGCTTGCGCAACTCTAACGGGATAGACCCGCCTAAGTTTTGCCGAAGCAAAATTTTGGCGGGTAGATCTGGTTAACGATAAGAAATAGCGTAAAGTGACTTCGTCACAACGCGATCACGTGCAAAAGCTTTGCTTTTGTTTTACGTGACTGCGCCTGATCTTATCGTTAGTGGATTTTCAACGTGCTGACAATAACAGCTGGGTTTGTCCCTCGACATACTCGGGACAAACCCAGCTGTACAAACCAACCAATTTAGTTTGCAGTTTGATTTTTACATAAGTAAGGTCATTTTAACCAAACCAAAAAGTATGTCAACCCTTATGTGGATTTCTTGTGCTTTTCCCGCCACTGCTCAATTTTGCCATGATTACCGGACAATAAAACCGGCGGCACCCTGGCCTTTTTCTTATTGATAATTAAGACCTCCGGGCGGGTATATTGGGCATGGTCGGTCTTAGTTGTCGACTCGCTTTTGGCGATAAATCCCGGGATCATCCGGGAAACCGCTTCCATTACGGCCATCGCCGCCACCTCGCCGCCATTGAGCACAAAATCCCCGATTGAAATAATTTCGTCGGCGATAAAATCAGCCACTCTCTCATCTACCCCTTCATAACGGCCGCAGATTAAAATCAGTTGGTCGTATTTGGCGAGACGTTTGGCGTCGTTTTGGATGAATGGCTTCCCTCGCGGGGAGAAAAGAATTACCCGAGATTTGCCGACGCGTTTTTTCAATGTTTTCAGCGCTTTGAAGATGGGTTCAACTTTTAATACCATTCCGGGACCGCCGCCGAAGGGGCGGTCATCCACGGTTTTATGTTTGTCGCTAGTCCACTGACGCAGGTTGTGAACCCCGATGGTTATTAATTTTTTCTTTTGCGCCCGCGCCAAAAGGGACTCCTGCAGGAAGCCCTTAAAAATATCCGGGAAAATGGTGATGATATCAAAATGCATGGTTTGAAAACAAAAACCCCGGACGGGGTTTTTGTTTTTTAGATTTTTAAAAAATCACTCACGTCTCACTTCACATTCCCAATTCCTCGACCACATTCTCAACGCTCTTGGTTTTCTCACCAGTCGGGCCACGCTGGAAAGTACTGCCCTCGGGTTCAATAATACGCAGATTAACCCGAGCGTTGTTGCGGATGCCGATGATGCGGGCTAGCGTCCGGATGGCCTTGGCGGTGGAACCGGAACGGCCGATCAGCAAGCCCATATCCTCGGGGCTGACCTTGACTTCGATCAAAACCCCCATCTCATCGGTTTTGCGGCTGACTTCCACTTCGTCCGGTTTATTGACAATTTGCTTGACTACATATTCTACGAAATCCCGGTCTATATAGTTGGCCATACCGACAGACAGACGAAAATGAATTCTCTCTTACAATCTTGTCAGAAGGAGCTCACTTTCTCTGCGGTTGCTGTTATAAGTTATTAAAAGATTAACAAATGTCAATCAAATTGTCCAATTAAGGGTTGGCTGGCACTGCTGTTTCTTTCTCTGTACTCTCGGCACTAGTTTCTTGGTTCTTGGCTGATTTTTTCGGCTTCCATGCCTTGACTTTTTCACCCCCAATCACTTGCTTGGTGATTAATAGATTATTGGCGGTGGCTGACAGTTGCGCGCCCTGACTTAACCAGTATTTAATCCTATCGCTTTCAGCTATCAGCACTTTTTTATGCGGGTCATACGAACCCAAAAGCTCCAGGTATTTACCCTGGGGTTTGGTGGTGTGTTCGGTGACCACCACTCGGAAATACGCCTGCCCTCGCTTGCCGATACGCTGTAGCCGAATCTTAAGCATTTAGGAAAGATAACAGATTATCTGGAGAAAATCAAATAAAATAAGGCCCCAAGCACCTGCAACAGTTTACCACCCCTTCTTTTCTAACCCCTCCCGCGCCGCTTCCTGCTGGGCTTCTTGTTTGGAAGGACCGATGCCTTCACCGATTAAGTCACTGCCCAGATAAACACCAATTTGGAAATTTTTGGCGTGGTCGGGTCCCCACTCTTTGATTACCTCATAGGTTGGAGTGATACCCGCCCGGTCTTGCGCCTCTTCCTGAAAACGACTCTTGTAGTCGCGATAGGCTTTGTCTTCCAGCACCGGCGTCAATTCCGGCAAAACAAAATTGATGATAAATTTACTAGTCGTATTGTAACCTTGATCCAAATAAATCGCCCCGATTAGCGACTCTACAGTATTCGCCAAAATATATTGCCGGGCTCGGCCGGTATCCCGCGCCTCGCCACGGGACAATAATAGGTAGTCATTGAGATTAATTTTCTCGGAAATTTTAGCCAGCATAACCGCATTGACCAACGCCGCCCGCCAACTGGTCAATTCGCCCTCGGGATTAGTGTAATTATTGTAAAGGTATTCGGTCACTACCAATTCCAAAACCGCGTCGCCCAGAAATTCCAGCCGCTCGTTGTGATCCAGATGCCAGCCGGAATTTTCGTTGAGATAGGAGCGGTGGGTTAACGCTTGAAGAAGCAAATCTTTATTTTTAAACTCCACTCCTATCTTTTTTTCTAGTTCATTAGTATCAGCCACGTTTAATGATTAATTTTCTTCCGTTTTGCTCTCTTCTTTGGCTTTTTTGGGCGCGTCATCCTTGCCCGGCTCCCCGATTTCACGATAAATAGTGCCCAATACTCCATTCACAAATTTACCGGAAGCGTTGCCGCCGAAGGTCTTAGCCAGTTCAATGGATTCGTTGATGGCTACCTTGGGCGGAACTTCGTCGCGGTTGCCGAAAAGCAATTCATAAATGCCTAACCGCAGCACCGCCCGGTCTACCATGGCGATTTGCTCCAACGGCCACTGGGGCGCGGCCTTCTCAATGATTTTGTCAATTTGTTCAATTTTGGAAATCACACCGTTGACCAAGTTATCGATGAAATTAGCATCTTCAATGCCGGGCGCGAATTCTTTGGTGTTGTGGGCGATAATTTCCGGCAGGGCCTCCATTTTTTTGCCGCCAAAATCCCATTCATAGAGGGATTGCATAGCGACACTGCGCGAAAGATGCCTTGAAGCCACAGGATTGGGTTATAGGTTATAGCTTTTAGGTTATAGATTCTAAAACCTAACACCTAAAACCTAACACCTATCTTTTTTGCTTTTCCTTTTTCTTCAACTCTTTTGCCAAAACATTGATCACTTCTTTACCGCCGTAGTAGCCGCAATACTTGCAGACAATATGAGGCAATTTGTTTTTGCCGCAATGGGGACAGGAAACCAGCACTAACGGTTTTAGAGCCAAGTGACTGCGTCTGCGACCTTTTTGTCCGCGCGTGGAATGCGCTCGGGGAACTCCCATAATTAAAACACTTTACCTTAAATCGTGATTTTTTGCAAAAAGACCGATTTTGTCAACAAAATTCGGGCGTTGTTTTTACCCTCACAGATGCTAAGATTAGGTGTTATGAAATTCGTCCATCTCCACACCCACACCCATTATTCGCTGCTGGATGGGTTAACGAAAATTGATGAATTGGTCTCGCGGGTCAGGGAACTGGGCATGGATGCTTGCGCCATCACCGACCACGGTTCGCTTTATGGCGCCATTGAGTTCTATCAGAAATGTAAAAAAGCCGGTATCAAACCGATCATCGGCTGTGAAATATATGTCGCCGAAAATATGTACGATAAACGGCCCGGCGGTGACAGCAAATGGGGTTACTATCATCTCGTGCTTTTGGCCGAGAACAACGCCGGCTACAAAAACCTGATAAAATTGGTGACGGCCGGTCATCTGGACGGATTTTATTACCGGCCGCGGATTGACCGGAATTTAATGCGCCGGCACTCTGAAGGCATCATTGCGCTTTCCGCTTGCTTGGGCGGAGAGGTTTCCCGGGCACTGTTATCCGATAATTACGACAAAGCCAAAAAAGTGGCGCTGGAGTATCAGGAAATTTTCGGCCCGGGCAACTTTTTTTTGGAAGTTCAACAACATCCGCACATTGAAGAGCAAAATATTGTAACTCCGCGCCTGGTTCAACTGGCGCGCGAATTGGATATCCCGTTGGTTGCCGCCCAGGACTCGCATTATCTGCGCCCCGAAGACGCCCAGGCCCACGATATTTTATTGGCCGTTCAAACCGGCAGTCAGATTGACGACAAAGACCGACTGACCTTGCGCAACGACGACTTCTCGCTGGCATCGCCGGAAATAATGGCCGAAAAATTCAAAGATACTCCGGAAGCGTTGGCCAATACCGTAAAAATCGCCGAGCGCTGTAATCTGGAAATTGAACTAGGCAAAACTAAACTGCCGCCTTTTGCCCTGCCGGCCCGCCTAAATTTTGCTAAGCAAAACTTGGGCCGGCCGGCCGGCCACAGCAACGAAAGCTATCTAGCCGAGTTGTGTCAACAAGGACTGGCGAAAAGATTTGGCGGAAACCCCGAAGAGAATACTTTGAAACGCCTTGAGTATGAATTGGGTGTAATCCAAAAAACCGGCTTTGCCTCTTATTTTTTAATTGTTCAGGATTTCGTTAACTGGGCCAAGCAAAGCGGCATTATCGTAGGGCCGGGTCGGGGCAGCGCCGCCGGCAGTCTGGTTTCCTATCTTCTGGGCATTACCGGCATTGATCCGCTAAGGTATGATCTGTATTTCGAACGATTTTTGAACGAGGAACGAATTAGCCCCCCTGACATTGATTTGGATTTTGACGATGCCCGGCGGGATGAGGTTTTCCAGTACGTCCGGCAGAAATACGGCCAGGACCATTTTGCCCAAATCATCACTTTTGGCACAATGATGGCCCGGGGCAGTATCCGCGACGCTGGCCGGGCGCTGGGCCTTTCCTACGATTTTTGCGATCGCATCGCCAAACTGATTCCCTTTAATCCCAACCAAAACGAAAAAATCGGTTTTTTGCGCAAATGTTTGGATGACGTAATGGAATTGCGCCAAGCCTACGGCACCAACGCCGACACCAAAAAACTGATTGACGCCGCTCTGCGTCTGGAAGGCGTGGCCCGGCACTCGTCCACTCACGCCTGCGCCGTGGTGATCACCCCTGAACCGTTGACCGAATACCTGCCCCTCCAGCGCGGCACCAACGAAGGCGACATCATCACCCAGTACGAAATGCACGCCGTGGAAGACCTCGGTCTTTTGAAAATGGATTTTCTGGGCTTGGCCAATTTGACCATTATTGAAAACACTCTCAAGCAGGTGGCGCATAATCACGGCACGAGAATCAACATTGACGACATTCCGCTGGACGATAAAAAAACTTTCAAGCTGCTGCAGGACGGCAACTGTACTGGGATTTTTCAATTGGAGGGGTCAGGCATGAGGCGTTATTTGAAAGAACTTAAACCGACTGTGTTTGAAGATATCGCCACGATGATTGCGCTGTATCGTCCCGGCCCAATGGAGCTGATTCCGGAATTCATTGCCCGGAAACATGGCAGGAAAAAAGTAGAATACTTGCATCCCAGCTTGGAGCCGGTGCTCGCCGGCACTTACGGAATAATGATTTATCAAGAGCAGCTTATGGCGGCGGCTCGCGCTTTGGCTGGTTTCACTCTTCCCGAAGCTGATATTTTACGTAAGGCGGTGGGCAAAAAAATCAAATCGTTATTGCGGGAGCAGGAGAGCAAAGTAATTGAAGGTTGTCTGGCCAACGGCATCAGCAAAGAAATTGCCGATAAGTTTTGGAAATTGATTGAACCCTTTGACCGTTACGGGTTCAATAAGGCGCACGCCATCAGTTATGCCATGATCAGCTATCAAACCGCTTATCTGAAAGCTCACTACCCGGTGGAGTTTATGGCCGCTTGGCTTAACTCGGCTTCCGGCGATATTGAGCGGGTGGCGCTGCTGATTGAGGAAGCGCAAGCAATGAATATTGAAGTTAAGGCGCCGGAAATAAATGAAAGTATGGAAAGTTTTACGGTCGTTGATAAAAATAAGATTAGGTTTGGTTTAGCCGCCGTCAAAAATGTCGGCGTCAATATCGTCAAAGCGATTATTGAGGAAAGACAGCTTAACGGGCGGTTTGTGGCGGCTGAAGATTTCATCCGGCGGGTTCAGCACAAAGACCTCAACAAAAAATCTTTGGAAAGTTTGATAAAATGCGGCGCTTTGGACGGCTTGAACGAACGCTCGGTTTTGCTGACCAATGCTGACCAGCTGCTGGAATACGGCCGGGAAATACAGAAGGGCTCGGCCAACGGGCAGGCCAGTTTGTTTGACCTGGCGGATTTGGCAGTCAACCTGCCGCCGCTCCGGCTCAAAGAGGCGCCCCCGGTCAGCCGTTCCGAGAAACTGATGTGGGAAAAGGAGCTATTGGGCTTGTTCGTTTCCGACCACCCACTCAAAGATTTTCAGAGGCAAATCCACATTGAAAGCGGAGTAGCCAAGATAAAAGACGTTGTCGCCAATCGCAATGGCGGGGTAATTAAAGTCGGCGGAGTGGTAACCAAAATCCAGAAAATCCTCACCAAGACTGGCAAGCCGATGGTGTTTTCCTGGCTGGAGGATCTGACTGCTAAAATTGAAGTGGTGGTTTTTCCGGATGTTTTGGAACAGCACCCGGATGCCTTTCAGGAAAACTCGGTGCTGATCGTCAGCGGCAAGCTCAATGACCGGGACGGCGTGCCAAAGTTGTTGTGCGAGAGCGTGCGGCCGATCGCGATGTTAAGCTAATTGTTTGCTGCAATGCCTCTTGCGGACGTCAGAGTCATTGCCAGCTCACAACCTTCAACATTGAAATAAAAAAAACCGCACTAATTGTGCGGCCGATTCGCGGAATTCAGGTTAAACCACGTAGTGTCTTTTGTCAATGTCTTTTGAACAACCACAGTTTTTGTTACTATTTCCCCATGCCCATAGATATATCAGACAAACCACAGCCACTGACCGATCACCGGGGCATTGGCACCCAATTGGATTTGTTTAGTTTTCATGAAGTGGCGCCGGGGGCGCCGTTTTGGCATGCCAAAGGGATGGTGATTTTCAAAGAACTGGAGAAAATAGCGCGAGAAATTAACGAACGCGAGGGCTATCTGGAAATCTCCACGCCGATATTGGTGAAAAAAGAAGTGTTTGAAAAATCCGGCCACTGGGAACACTACCGCGAGAATATGTTTTACTTCGCTAACCCGCGCGACGAGAAAGAAATGCTGGTGGTGAAGCCAATGAACTGCCCTGAATCCACCTATATTTACAACTCGCGGGTACGTAGTTACCGCGACTTGCCCCTGCGTCTGGCCGAGATCGGCCGGCTCAACCGCAATGAATTGTCCGGCACTTTGGGCGGTCTGCTCCGGGTGCGCCAGCTTACTATGGATGACGCCCATATTTATTTGATGCCCGACCAAGTAGAAGGAGAAGTCGTCGCCATTGTAAAAACGATCAACGATTTCTACTCAATATTTGGTTTTAAGACCCAATATACTTTGGCGACTAAACCGACTGATTCTTTAGGCGCTAAAGCAGAATGGGACATAGCCGAAGCGGCGCTGGAAAAAGGACTGAAAAAAGCGGGAATTAAATATTCCACGGCTAAAGGCGAGGGCGCTTTTTACGGACCGAAAATTGAAGCCCACCTCAAGGATTCGCAAGGCCGTGATTGGCAGATGGGTACGGCGCAATTGGATTTGGTGATGCTGCCCAAACAGTTTGACATCCGCTACATTGCCGAGAACGGCGAACGGAAAATGCCCTGGGTGATTCATCGGGCAATCTTTGGCTCATTTGAAAGATTTATTGGCGTGCTGTTGGAACACACCGCAGGCAAATTGCCCTTGTGGCTGTCGCCGGTGCAGGCGTCAGTTTTAACGGTTGCTGACAGTTTCAGCGGCTACGCCTCGGAAATTGCCGAAAAATTGCGCGCGGCTGAAATCAGGGTTGCAGTTGACGGTAGCAACGAGACCATCAATAAAAAAATCCGGGAAGCTGAACTCCAGAAAACCCCTTACATTGTCGTAGTCGGCGAAAAGGAACAATCCACCGGCACGGTGGCGGTAAGAAAGCGCGGGACGGGTGATGCGGGAACGGTGGAATTAGTTAAATTCTTAGAGCAACTCAAAACGGAGATTCTGATGAGGAAATAGACGTAGACAAAACTATACGATCGTGCAATTTTGTCTATCACCCTCCGGTTTACCAGTTATGGCTAACAGTAAGGTTTTGATCATTGTCGGTCCGACGGCGTCCGGGAAAACGGCGCTGTCTTTGTTGTTGGCTAAGAAATACAATGGCGAGATTGTGTCGGCGGACTCGCGCCAGATTTATTGCGAAATGAACATTGGTACCGCCAAAGCCACTCTCCAACAGCAGAAGGTGATTAAACATCATCTGATTGATATTAAAAACCCGAATCAAAATTACAGCGTCGGCCAATTCAAGAAAGACGCGATTGCCGCAGTGAACGACATCACAAGTCGTTCACGATTGCCGATTGTGGTGGGCGGGACGGCGCAATATATTTATGCCTTGGTGGATAATTGGCAAATCCCGGCGGTGAGAGCGGATAAAAAGTTGCGGGCGAAAATTGAGCGAAATATTGCCGAGCAGGGATTACCGGCGGTCTATAAAAAACTGCTAGATCTAGATCCCGAAGCGGCCTATGTGGTGGACCCGAAGAATTCCCGGCGGGTGGTCCGGGCTTTGGAGGTGGCCATTACCACCGGTCAACCCTTTACTGCCCAGCGCCGAGCGGGCGAGCCACTATTTGATTTTTTGTTGATTGGTCTACGGGGAACCCCGGAAACACTGAAAGCCCGGATTACCCGGAGAACACGACGGATGATAACCGCCGGTTTAGTAAAAGAAGTAAAAGGTTTACTGAAAAAATACGGCCGTCAGCAAAAGGTGTTTGACACCATTGGCTATCGGGAAATTATCCAGCACCTTAATGGCGAGCTTACCCTAAACCAAGCCATCCAAAAAATTGTAATCAATACCCGCCGCTTCGCCCGCCGCCAAATGCAATGGTTCAAGCGGGATGAGCAAATACACTGGGTTAACGCAAGTGTTTCTCCAATAGTTCCGAAACTACTGACGGATTGGCTTGGCCATGGGTGGCGGCCATTACCTGGCCGACGAGGAATTTGATAACTTCAATTTTGCCTTTTCTGTAGTCGGCGACTGCTTTGGGGTGGTTGGCAATCACCCCATCTATGACTTTTTGGAGCTCGCCAATATCGGAGACCTGACCCAGATTTTTTTCTTTGACGATGGCTTCGGGATGAAGGCCGGCGGCGGCCATTTCTTTCAGCACAGCTTTGGCGGCGGTAGAGGACAGTTTTCGTTCGGCTAATAGGTTGATCAGCTGGGCAAACGCTTCCGGCGTGATTTGCAAACCGGCGAGGTCGTCTATTTCCATTCCCTGCATATTAAGCAATGGCGGGAACTCGGTGATGATATAGTTGGCGGCCAAGGTATAAAGTTTTTTATCGGCAGTACCCAGCTCGCTGGCTACTTTTTCATAGTAATCACCTAGGTGTTTAGCGATTGTAAATATCTCTACTTGTGAAGCATTGAGAGCGTATTCTTGAGCAAAGCGCGCGCGCCGGGCGGCCGGCAGCTCCGGCAGGCCGAGACGGATTTCTTCTGTCTGGTCTTTAATAAATCGCATTGGCGGCAGATCTGGCTCGGGGAAATAGCGATAATCATGAGCTGATTCTTTGGAACGCTGGCTGATAGTTTTCTGTTTAATTTCGTCCCAGCCGCGGGTTTCTTGGGCGATTTTCTCCCCTTTTTCGAGGAGCTCGGTTTGTCTTTTAATTTCATAATCCACCGCCCGCCCGGCGGCGTTGATGGAATTAATATTTTTAATTTCCACCTTAGTGCCCAGTTTGCCATTATCTTTTTCGCTTGGGGTTTTTCGCTTTACACTAATATTCACTTCGATTCGGAGTTGCCCTTTTTCCATATCAGCGCTCGAGGCATTTAAGTAACGCATTATCAATTGCAGTTCTTTGGCGAATTTCTCCACTTCCCGACCGTTTGTAAAATCCGGTCTGGTAACCAGCTCCATTAATGGCACGCCGGCGCGGTTGAAGTCCACCAGCGAATAACCTGCCCCGACCGGAGCGGAGGGGTCGGCCACGGGATGCAAAAGCCGTCCGGTATCTTCTTCGATGTGAATCCGCTCAATGTTAACTTTCTTTTCGCCAATCTCGAGCCAGCCATCTTTACATAGCGGCATATCATATTGGGAAATCTGATAGCCCTTGGGCAGATCGGGGTAAAAATAGTTTTTGCGGTCAAATTTGGAAACCTCGGCTACTTGGCAATTGAGCGCCAACCCGACTTGCAGTAGTTTGTTAATCGCCTCTTGGTTAATGACCGGCAAACTACCGGGGTGCGCGAGACATACTTCGCATACATTAACGTTGGGATGTTTCTCATCCGGATCATTGAGCGAATTACAAAACATCTTGGTTTTGGTCTTCAGCTCCACATGTATTTCCAAGCCAATGGTCGGTTCATATAGCATAGTAGAAATTTAACACGATTCCGGACGCCAAAAAAGACCGCAATGGGTCTTTTTGAGCAATTCGTTAATTTGTCACTTAATCTCGATTCCCATTGAGCGAGCGGTGCCTTCAATGATTTTGGCGGCGGCGTCCAGGTCATTGGCATTGAGGTCGGCCATTTTGGTTTCGGCGATTTGGCGGATTTGGGCTTTAGTCACTTTGCCGACTTTGTTTTTGTTCGGTTCGCCGGAACCCTTTTCAATTCCGGCGGCTTTGCGCAAAAGATAAGCCGCCGGCGGTGTCTTCATGACAAAACTAAAGCTGCGGTCCTCGTAAACGGTGATTTCAATCGGTGTAACCTCGCCCATTTTATCTTTGGTGGCGTCGTTAAACTGCCTGACGAAATCGGCGATGTTCAAGCCATGCGGCCCCAAGGCCGTACCCACCGGCGGCGCCGGCGTGGCTTTGCCCGCTTCAATCTGGAGTTTAATGATTGTTTTTATTTTCTTAGCCATAGTTCACATTCTAATATACTAATAATGCTAATTTACTAATGAATTTAAAACCCTTTTGGGTTTCAGAAACTTGCTCCTAAAATTAACAAGAAGCCCTAGTTTAATGTTTTTCGTCTTCAAATAATTGAAAACCTGAAAATAATCATCTCTGGTCAGTAAATTTTTAGCTTTCATTTCAACCACAACCTTGTCATCTATAATGAAGTCGGTTCTAAATAGATTCATCTTTCTGGATAAAACATCCGTGGGAACCACCTCTTCCCTTGTAAATGGTATTTTATTTTCTTTTAATATAATCTCGAGAGCGTCGGCATAACCTTTTTCTTTACAGAATCGCCCCAATTTATTGTGAATATAAAATAGGAAGCCGTAAATCTTGTAGGACAGCTCTTTATAAAGCAATTCCCCGCGCTTCATATTTGTAAATTCGCATTATTAGTAAATTGGAATCTAAATTTTCTTCACCTGCAGAAAATCCAGCTCCACCGGTGTCTCCCGCCCAAACATCGTAACCAGCACTTTGATCCGGCCGCGCTCTTCGTCCACTTCCGAAACCCGGCCGTCAAAATCCTTGAACGGGCCGTCAGTGATTTTAACATTATCGCCTACAGCAATGTCAAACTTGTACTTGGGTTCTTCAGTGCCGGTGCGTTTGAGCAGATTTTCCACTTCTTCCGGCGAAAGCGGCGTAGGGATGACACCGGCGCCGATGAAACCGGTAACGTTTGGCGTGTTGCGCACCACATACCAAGAATCGTCGCTGACAATCATTTCTACCAGTACGTAACCGGGATAAAGTTTATCTTCCACCACTTCTCGTTTGCCGCCCTTGATTCGGATTTTCTTTTCTTTGGGCACCAGCACGCTGAAAATTTTGTCCTCATAACCGAGGGATTCGACTCGTTGTTTGAGATTGCGGGCCACGTTGTCCTCGTAGCCGGAATAGGTGTGGAGCGCGTACCATTTTTTTTCGCCGGTGGCGACTTGCTTAGGCATTTATTTTAGTAAAAATTTATTGAGCACAAAGCCAAAAACCGCGTCCCAGCCGCCCAGAAACAGGGCCACCAGGAAACTCATGCCAATAACAATAGCAGTATATTGAAACGTTTGTCGGCGAGTCGGCCAGTTGACGCGGGACAGCTCAACGCGAACATCGCGCAGGAAATTGATAATTTTATCCATTAAGGCAATTTAAAACCCCCGCCGGGGCACTTATTTACCCCAGTATATGACTTTTGAGCTGGATGTCAAAGTTTTTAATCCCTCGGGCATACTCGGGATGAAAAACTTAAACGTTAAATGTCTAAGTTTTTCACATTTTTGGCGTGGGTCTGGATGAATTTTTTCCGGGGCAAGACGTCCGAGCCCATCAAGACATCAAAAATCTCATCGGCTTTTTCCGCGTCCTCCATCGTCACTTGGAGCAGAACTCTCTTATTGGGGTCCATAGTCGTTTCCCAAAGCTGAATCGGATTCATCTCGCCCAAACCCTTATAGCGCTGAATAGTCACCCCGGCAAGCTTAGTCTCACCGTTGTCTTCTTGCTCTGGCGGCGTTTGCCCATTACCCAATTGGCTGACTTCCCATTCGCCTGCTTTTTTTGCAGTTTTGGTTTTAGCCGCCAATTCTTTTAAAACTTTTTCTTTTTCTTCGTCGCTGTAAACATACTGCGCTTGATTGCCTTTTTGGATGCGGTAAAGCGGCGGCTGGGCGATATAGATATGGCCGTTTTCAATCAGGGGCTGGAAGTAACGGTAAAATAAAGTGAGCAATAAAGTACGAATATGATTGCCGTCCGTGTCAGCATCGCAGGTAATGATTATTTTGTGGTATCTCAATTTTGCCAAATCAAATTCCTCGACGATGGCCGTGCCCATGGCGATAATCAACGCCCGCACTTCCTGTGAAGCTAACATCTTATCAATCCGGGCTTTTTCCACGTTCAAAATTTTGCCTCGCAAAGGTAAAATGGCCTGAAAACGTCTGTCTCTTGCCGATTTTCCGCTATTATGGACAAACACGCCAGAAGCTAAGACAAAATTATGGGTTTCTGGCACTTCTAAATCATAGACATCAATTTTTTCTTCTAGCCAAGTGATTGATTTAATCTTGTGGTTAAAGTGCTTAACTGCTTTTAATAGTCGTTGGTCGCTGTTGTCAAAATATCTGTGCAGAATCGTGCCATACTTTAATAAATTTTTATCTCTAGTTTCATGACGAATTTGCTCATAAACCTCCGGGCTGATCCACCCAGTCCGATCAAAAATCCCACGTAAAATTTTCAGGGCTTTTTCCCGATAAGTCCGATTGTAAGCTACTAGACGTTTTTTTCTAAATTCATTGGTCCATTGTTCTTTGGTTTTTTGACTGCGCCACTGTCTAAGCTCCCGGTTTTGCCATTGTTGAATAGCAGTAGCCGAGAACTCTGCTACCTTTTCGGGGTGAGCTTTAAAGTACAATCTAGTGTTTTCGCTCTGCCACTGACGGTTCCTTTCGTCGGCCCAATACTTTTTCTGGTTTAGGTAAAGTAAGCGATTATTCTGTTCGCGATATTTAGCATTGCTCTTATAAAACTCCAGGAACTTCTCTGTCATGTATTTTTTATATTCCGGATTGTTCCACTGTTTTTTAGCTCGGGCACTTAATTGAGCATGCATTTTAGGAGCAAGCATGGTCCGTCGAACCTTATCACGATATTCAGATGTCTGCCTAATTTTCCTAAGTTTTTCCAAAACTTCCGGAGAACGTAATACTTTATCGGCTACTTCTTGATGAATCCTTAAGTGCTCCTCCCTACCAAGTCGGACAAGGTTACCGGGGTTATTGTTTAGCTTGTCAAAATCTTTGTGATGACGATGCGGACCATCCGTTTCGGGGTAGATTTTATTTTCTAAATTATATTGATCGGCCAACACATGGGTAAAAACCCAGCGCGCAGCCTTATGATCAAAGACTAGCTCATAACCGTCAATAGTCACCCAGCCGCCAATTTTAGAGAGTTGCCGATAAAGCGGCATCAAAGAATCTTCCCCCTGCAACTTTTCTGCCGCCTTATAAGTACCGTTTGCCAACATAAAGCGGTGATCTGGAGTACAAGTTAACTCTTCCCCATTATCTAAGGTAATTTTTATTACCGTGGCATTTTTTTTAGTAATTTGAGCATTAGTGACCGGCGCAACACCAATATAACCATCTTGCTTAATGGTATAGCAAAAATTTTTCTTACCATTCTTCTCTTCTTCAACCAACTCTTTAAAAGACAGATTTCTTCCATCAGTCAGTGCGACCTTGGTGTCTCCGGAAAAACAGCCCCCGGCGCTATCGCCCTCCACGATGAACAACTCCGATTCGGTCGGATCTTTGGAACTGCAGTCAGCCAGTTTGCCGGGTAGAGTGAAACCCTCCAGCGCCCCCTTGCGGATGACGGTCTCACGAGCCGCTTTGGCGGCAATTCTGGCTTTGGAAGCCAAAAGCACCTTGCCCATCACCTCGCGGGCATCGCCCGGATTGCGCTCCAGCCAGTCGGGCAGTTCAACGTTAACTACCGACTCCACGGCGGTGCGAGCCTCGGTGGAGCCAAGCTTGGCCTTGGTCTGACCTTCAAATTGGGCTTCGCGGAGTTTTACCGAAACAATGACCGTCAGTCCTTCGCGGATATCTTCACCAGTCAGATTCTCCTCTTTTTCTTTGAGATAGCCGTTCTTGCGGGCGTAGTCGTTGAGGGTGCGGGTGATGGCCGAGCGAAAACCGGTCAGATGCATGCCGCCTTCAGTGGTGTGAACATTGTTGGCAAAACTTAATTCGTGTCCCTGGATATCTTTGGTGTATTGAAACGCCACTTCCACAAAGACGCCCTCCAGTTCCTTGGCGGTGTAAAAAACGTTGGCATGGACCGATTCCTCGTGGCGGTTGAGAAAATTAACGTAAGAAACAATGCCGCCCTCAAAGTAGAAAGTGTGCGTCCCAGTGCCGATATTTTTGCCGCTGTTCGCGTCCCGTTCATCTCTAACCTCAATACGGACGCCTTTGATCAAATAAGCCTGTTGCCGCAGGTGCTGTAAGATTTTATTCCAATCAAAAGAAATTTCCTTGAATATTTCCGGGTCGGGCTCAAAGGTGACAATGGTGCCGGTGTCATTGGCCGAGCTGGTTTTCTTGATCGCTTTTTTCGGTTTACCCCGCTCGTACTCTTGTTCGTAAACCCCGCCGTCGCGATGAACCTCCGCTTTGAGATATTTGGACAAAGCGTTGACCACCGAAACGCCAACGCCGTGCAAGCCGGCCGCCACTTTGTACGACTCGCCGCCGAATTTGCCGCCAGCATGTAAAGTGGTCATGACCGTCTCCAGGGCCGAGACCCCGGTCTGTTTGTGCTTTTCCACCGGGATACCCCGGCCGTCATCACTGACCCGCACGCGGTTGTCAGACAAAAGCGTAACATCAATATTCTTAGCGTGGCCACCCATGGCTTCGTCCAGGGAATTATCGATCACCTCCCAAATCAAATGTAAAAGTCCGTCCACGCCGGTGGAGCCGATGTACATCCCCGGCCGCTTGCGCACCGGTTCCAAACCCTCCAGGACGTAGATGTCTTTGGCGGTATAGCTGGCGGTGTTGTTTTTTACGGGGGAAGGGGTGGCAACAGTAGCTTTACCCTCGGTTTTAGCTGGGGTTTTGGACGGCATTTTATCCTTTAATTATAGCAAAAATTGGCCCGACAAGCAACGGCTAAACTAGCGCAATCGGTTCGATAAACTCACCGCAAGTCCGCCCCAAATTGCTTGGCGGTTTCCGAGTAGATTTTGGCTTGAATTGGGTCAATTTCACTGGTTTCCAACGTCCGCTCATTACTGCGGTAAACGATGCGATAAGTGTAGCTTTTCTTGTCTGAGCTGAACTTTTCCGGATTTTCGTAAGAGTCAATCAATTCCACCTGTTCCACCAGTTCTCCACCAATATCGCGGATGAGGTCAAAATAGTCGTTCGGCACAAAATCTTTACTCACCACAAAAGAAATGTCGCGGGTGATGGGCGGGTATTTACTGACGGCCTGATATTTTTGGCCAAGTTTTAATTGCTTTTTTACTCGCGGGTCGTTTGACCAGAGTAAACGGATATCCGGCAAGTCCATGCTGGCAATCGCCAATCGTTCCAAACCGAAACCAAACGCCCAGCCGTTGTAGCCGGTTAGGCCGAAGTTAGCCAAGACGCTCTGACGCGGCAGGCCGCTGCCCACCATCTCAATCCATTGACCATTTTTCTCAATTTCCATTTCCAAACTCGGATCGGTGTAGGGGAAAGTATCAACATTGAAGCGATTTTTCACATCCGGGCCAAAAATATTTTGCGCTATTTCCGTCAGGACATTTTTCAGGTCGTCCAAAGTGAGCGTTTTTTGGCTATCCGGCACCAGATAAAACCCGCCCAGCTGATGGAAGACATTCATGTGCTGGCGATCAATCTCGTCTTTGCGGTAAACCTTGCCGTAGCAGATTACACCCAATGATTCCTCGTTTTTAATTTTTTCTTTAATCTCCGGGTGATTAAGGTAGTAGTACCACATCACGGTATCGTGGGTGCGCAAAATATATTCGTCATTGATGTAGTAGGTATCAGATTTGCTGCGCGCCGGATGGCCCGGCGGCATATTGAACAGGTCAAAGGTAACATAAGTCGGGACAATTTCCGGGATGGTGATGACGTCAAAATCGGCCAAACTTTTGGTTTGCAAGGTACGCTGGACCAACTCCTGAATCGGACTGCCTTCGGCCCGCGATAAATCCGGCATCGCCAAAAAGCGCTGCAGGCGTTTGGCCTCGGGGCCTTGGCGGGTAACCAACTCAGCAGCCAGTTTTTTTTCTTCTGGCGAGTCAATGACGATACTTTTCATTGGCGGTATTCATTGTACAAAATTCGAACCTTTTTTGAAAGCAATCCCGATGAGGAA
>JBBTYI010000007.1:0-6771 GCA_038061865.1 Patescibacteria group bacterium
CCCGCCGAGGGGCGAAGCCCCGAGGCGGTGAACTCGTATCATCCTGTCTGGCTCCGGAGCCAGGACTCGAACCTGGAACCATCTCGTTAACAGCGAGCCGCTCTACCATTGAGCTACTCCGGAATATTAAAAATTCTAGCTAATTATTGCGGCAAAATCAAATCGTGCTACATAGAAAAACTTTAATAGCTTCTCAACTTCTCCACCTTATGATGCTGGCGGATTTTATCCAATGCCTTGGCTTCAATTTGCCGGATGCGCTCGCGGGTGACGCCGAAAACCTTGCCTACTTCTTCCAGGGTGTGGGTCACGCCGTCTTTCAGCCCAAATCTCATTTCCAAGATTTTCTGTTCGCGCGGCGACAGTTCGTTGATAATCTCATTAAGGTGGTCGCGTAAAATTCGCCGTCCGGCCAGTGTATCGGGCGTGACTGAATCCTCATCGGCGACAAAGTCGGCCAGGATTGAGCCGTCATCGTCATCACCGCCCACCGGCGTTTCCAACGGCACGGTGTCCTGCGAGATTTTCATAATGTGTCGGATCTTTTCCACCGGCACGCCCATCTCGGCCGCAGTTTCTTCCGGCAACGGCTCGCGCCCCAAATCCTGCACCAGCCGCCGTACTACCTGCTGATATTTGTTGATTGTTTCCACCATGTGCACCGGGATCCGAATCGTTCGGGCCTGGTCGGCCAGCGCCCGGGTAATCGCCTGCCGGATCCACCAGGTGGCGTAGGTGGAGAACTTAAAACCGCGGGTGTAGTCAAACTTCTCCACCGCCCGCGACAAGCCGATATTGCCCTCCTGGATCAAGTCCAACAAAGTCAGATTGGGCGACCGGCCGATATATTTTTTAGCAATGGAGACCACCAGCCGCAAATTGGACAACATCAGTTTCTGCCGGGCGGCCTCGTCGCCTTTCTCAATTTTTTTGGCCAGTTCGGCTTCCTCCTCGCCGGAAATTAAAGGATAATTGCCGATCTCGCGCAGATACATCTGGACTGAATCCGAACTGGAGTCCACATCCTCCATCAGTTTTTTCTTTTCATCTAATTCTTTGTTGTATTCCTCGGCAAAGGCCTTGCCGGTGTCCACGACGTTGATGTTGGCGCTATCCAGCCGTTCGTAAAGTTTTTCCAAGCCCTCGATATCCCGTTCAATGTGGGGAAAGGTGTGCAAAATCTCCGACTGGGTGACAAAACCCCGGTGCCGGCCTTTTTCAATCAACTTCAAGATCGCTTCTTCGCCGACAATGGCTTTTTTGGGTCTTTTCGCGATTGGTCTCGTTTTTGCTTTTTTCATCCCACTAGAAGTCCGCGGTTTACGCCGTGGTTTGCTTCTAACGGAACGCTTCAAAACGGCCTTCTTTTTGGAAGGTTTTCTGGTGAGCTTCTTCTCTTTATTTTTTTTCTTGGCCATTAGGTGAAATTAATTCCCCAACTCCTTCGCAATCTTAGAGAAATCCGCCATCAATGCGGCCAGTAATTGTTTGTCCTGATTCTTCTCGGCCGATTTGATGTCGTATTCCAGCCGTTCCAGCTGGGCGGAAACGTATTGCCGTTTAGCTTGAACCAGCAGTTTCTCAAATTCGCGGCTCATTTCCAAGTCCTCAAAGTCCTTCCACAATTCCTGGGCTTTAAGATAGATGATGTCCAAACTCATTTTGAGCGCCGGCTCGGCCGCGACCGCCAGTTGGGCGACTATCTCTTTTTCTTCGTCCTCACCGTGAGTGATGATTTGTTTAAGCAGGCGCCGACAGTTTTCCGAAAGGAAAATTTCGCTTTCCGGCTTTACCCGTTCGGCCAGTTCCGGCTGCCTGACGGCTAGTGAGATTAAAGTTTCCTCCAGTATATTCAAACGGAAACCGGGGTTAGCCGCCCCGACCGAAGCTGCAATTTCGGCTTCGGGACTCGGCCCAACGCGCCGTTCAATCCCGGCACGGGAACGCGCCAGTTCCTGGTATAAGACGTCTTCTTTGACTTTGAGGTTTACCGCCAATTCACTGACCCAATGCGCCCGCTCAATCGGGTTGGCCAAAGCGGCGACGAAGGGCAGAATTTTTTGGGCTAAGAGTTTCTTGCCCAGCGCCGTGGCGACGTCAAAAGTTTGACGCGCGCTCTCAAAAAACATTTCCAGAAAGGGCCGCGACCGCGCCGCCGCCTCGCTCCATTTAGCGCCGTGTTTGGCCACATAGTCGGCCGGGTCCTTGACTCCCGGCTCACCAATGCTGACGATGCCGACATTAAAGCCGCGCGCCAAGGCCAAATCCACTCCCCGGCCAGTCGCCATTTCACCGGCCGAATCGGTATCAAAACACAAGTCCAGATTGTCAGTGTACCGCTTGATGATTTTCAAATGCCCGTCAGTTAGGGCGGTGCCCGAAGTTGCCACGGCGTGGTCAACGCCGGCCTGATGGGACAAGATTACATCCATGTTGCCTTCGATTACCAGACAGCGATTTTCTCGCCGAATGGCAAGTTTGGCTTTGTCCAGGCCGTACAAAATGCGGCTTTTGTCGTAAATAGTCGTTTGCGGCGTATTTATATATTTAGCGCCCGTTTCCGGGGTCTCGCCGCTTTGCGCTTTGCGTTCTACGCTTTGCGCTAATTCCAGTATTCTACCGCTGAACCCCGCCACTTGTCCATTGAGGTCAAAAATCGGGAACATAAGCCGCGAGCGAAATCTATCATAGGAAGAGCTTACAGCTTCTAGCTTATAGCTTCTAGCTTCTTTTTGAACCGCCATCCCTGCACCAATAATTTCTTTTTCACTATATCCCCGGCCGCGTAAAAAAATATTCAGCGCATCCCATGATTCGGGCGCGAAACCAAGCCGGAATTTTTTCACGGTTTCATCTTTCACCCCCCGGCCGCGTAAATAGCCAAGCGCCTGCTGGCCGGCGGATGAGTTCCACAATTGTTTCTCAAAAAATTTCGTGGCTAATTCACAGATCTCGTAAAGTCGGGTTCTGGCGCTTTGCCATTCCTGCCGCTGGCGGCTGTAGGGCGCCAATTCCACTCCGGCTTTGGTGGCTAACGTGCGCAGGGCTTCCGGGAATTCCACCCCCTCAATTTCCCGCACAAAACCAAAGACGTCGCCCCCCTTGCCACAATTAGCCACCGCAAAGTTTGTGGCTACATAAGAATGATCCTGGGCAACGGTGAGATTATAAACTGGCCCTTGGTATGCTTGCTTCTTATTGCCTATTACTGGGAGAAGCCAATATTTTGTACCGTCGGGTAAAAAGTAAAGGCAGTTATGTTGCGGTTTCGCTTCCTCCGACCAAATCACATGATAAGACTCTCTGTGCTTAACTCTATTTTTATCAATCCGGCTCTTACTTATCCCTAATGAGGGGTAGTAACCATTCCGTAAAAGAATATCAACCAATTGCTCTGCCAGGACTCTTGAAACAGTTCCGATGGATTTGTGTTTTTTAGTTGAATGGTCGGCTATAAAGGTTGTACCGTCTCCTTTATGAATAGCGTCTAATAAAACTTTTTGTTTGGCTGGCGGGAGTTGTTGAAATACAAATGGAATGTGCTTATTTTGAGCTCCTTTTGAACATAGGTTTTCAAAAACATCAGCTAAATAAGCATGGCAGGCACTTATTTCTAATCCGGTCCGGCTTAATCTTTTGGGTCGGCGATGAATACCGGCTTTTAAATTAAAAACTTTTTTGATTAATGCTACAATTTCTGACGCAAAATTCTCTTCATGATTTCCTAAACTAAATCGAATGTAAGCCCGGTTATTACTACCCTCGGCAATCCAGTAACCGAGTAATTTAAGAAGGTCATCGTTGACTTTTGCCAGGTATGGGATTTCAGGCGGTCTAGGCCCAAAGGTGTATTTTTTTGTCAAATAATCTTTCAAGTCAATTTCGACTAGATCCGCAACGTTAGAATCAATTGGATATAAAAGAAAATCACCCTCTTTGATTTTACCCGCTGGCATTTCAACTAATGGCATGTACTTATTAACCCTTTCATAATACTTGCCAGGGTTATTTTTGTAGTAATCAAGATATTTGCGGTATCTCCGGTAAAAGTTCTTAGTATCGCTTAGATATGGTGCTGTTGCTCTGATCACAAAAACTTGATGATCTTCGGTTAAAGTTACTGAACCACCAAGTTTTCTCACTTTTAGGGATACCAAATTCCCACTGTACTTTCTCTCATGCGTTGCCAATACCGGCCTTAAAAAACCTTTGCCCGAAACGACATAGTGTCCTTCATTTATATCCTCAATTTTGTGAAATCCAAAAGGGGTTTTGACTTTTTCGCCCGGTGGAAAACACCCAAAACAGTGCCAAATCTGCCGCTCCGGCGAGACAAAAAAAGACCCGGTCTTTTCGTTATGGAACGGGCAGCGGGCTTTGTAATTGACGCCGGCTTTCTGCAGTTTCAAATAGCCGGAAATTAGTTCTACGATGTCCACCCGGTCTTTGATTTTGGCAATGATGTCGTCGGCCATAGCTAGCTTTTAGTTTATAGCTTTTAGCTTTTAGCCGCTAGTACGGATATCTACAGTTGTGGATTAAATTATAACAGGTCGGCCCTCACGGCGATGCGCTTGTAAGCGGTCCCCACCGGCCAGCAGGAGACAAGAATAATTGACGAGCCGTCGGTTTTTTCCAGCACCGCCAAACGGTTGTCTTTGCTGGCGAAAGGATTGAAAATCAGTGACTCTGACACTTTGTATTTCAACGTCTTATTACCATTGTTGATAAAAATCTCATCGCCGGGCCGAAGCTTGCCCAGCAAGGCAAAAACTGAACCGTATTTGCCTTTGTACCACGGGTAAGCCGAACTGTGGCCGAGGATGATCGCCGTTCCTTTCTCGCCCGGCAGCGCCGAATCGGCGTAGTGGACTACGCCGTCTTCCAGACGGTTGAAGATGATGTCGGGGTTGATGCTTGACTCCAGCACGATTGGCGCTTTCGCGCCAATGGCCGGGATTTCAAGAAAAAATTCTCTGGCTTCCGCCACCGGCAAAGTCGTTTTGACGACTGGTACCAGAGTGCTGTTTAAAACCAAACCGACGTCCACGCCTTTTTTAGTCAGCCAAAACTTAAATTCGGCCGCCACAAAGCGGGAATTAAAAATGGCGAAAGTAATCGCGAAAAAAATGACAAAATATTTGAGAAATTTTTTCATACCATTTGCTTGGCTATTCGAGCCGCTTGGACACCCAATTAATGATAGCACGGGGGTGGACGGGCTAGGTTTTTCGAACTCTGCGGCAACCACTAGTAAGTTGCGAGCGGAGCGTAAAATTTTCCGGTAACAAAGTCGGTCGGAAAACCCGAAGCAGCGAGCCCGCAGGGCGAAGCAGCGCAGGGGCAAACGGGAACCGCAAGCTTTGTCGGAAAATTTAGCGCAGCGAGTGTAACTTACTCAGGTTGAGCGCAAAGAGAGAAAAACCTAGCCCGCCCACACCGTCTAGACAAAGTTGAACTTGTTCGGGTCGTTGGCGTGCTTGCGGATGACGCCGAGTACCCCCCGTTTCTGGGCAAAATAGGTACGGCCGTAGACGACCAGAGTGTAAGCCAAGAGGGCGCTGATCAGAGCCGAGATGATGATCGTTTCACTGCCGGTGGCCACCTGGCCGGCGGCGCTGATGCCCTTGCCCTTGAACACCGAAATCGGGATTTGGGCGTTTAGAGTTGGGGCGTTATCGGCGCTGACCTGGATAGTATTACTCAAGCTGGTGGTGCCCAAGCCGAAATTCTCGTTGCCGCCGACGCGGGCGCTGAAGCGGACGATTTTTTCCTGAAACGGGTTGAGCGTGCCGAGGTTAATCCCGCCGCCGGCAATCCCATCGCTGATAACAATATTATCCGCACTGGTAGTGCGGTTCTGATAAACCAGACTGTTGGGCAAGAAGTCGCGCACCGTGACGTTAAACAAGGTGGTGTTCGTCAGCGAGCGAACGCGAATAATAAATTCAATCGTGTCGTTGGGATTGGCCACGATACTCCCCTGCTCGGCCGCTTCGCCCCGGGTAATGTTGCGGCCCAGTTTTTGGATACTGTACGTGCCGCTGTCAATGACGGTCGTAGTCCGAGAAACATTGACTAAAGCGGTATCGGTAACGCTGGCGGCGTTACTGGAAGTAACCGTCGCGCGATTGACTAATGAGGTGGTGCTGAAGTTGAAGAAGGAATCGTTTTTAACCACCGCCTGGAAACGCACGGTAATTGTCCGGCCTGAACCGAAACTGCCGACAAACAAACCGCTGCCGAAAGTAACTCCGTCGCCGGCGAAGGAACCGTCAATCCGGGTGGAACCGTTGACATAGCGCAAGCCGGAAGGCAGAGAGTCAAAAACTCTGATGTCATTAGTGCTGGTATTGCCGGAAGTAAAAATATTAATCACGAACTCAACCGTTTCGTTCGGCCGGGCGGAAATAGAATCAAACTCTCCCCCGCCTTGGGTTAGATTACGCGCCAGTTTATTAACGGATATTGAAACAAAACCCGGAGTGGGTGTCGGTGTCGGCGTAACGCTAACTTCGGAAACCAACACCGGACAACCGACTGACTGGCCATCACCGCTGATTAAGTTGACCGTTTTGAAACCGCTGGTAGCAAAAGCCGTGGCAAAATTGCCACCCGAACCGGTTGACGGATTGGCAAACGAACCAGCACTCCAGGAATACGGAGTCTGCCCGCCGGCGGCGGTGTAATTAATAAACTCGCCGATATTGACCTGCCTGAATACCGGACTGCAAGTCAAAGGCAAAATTGGGGGTGTTAGGGTAGGTGTTG
>JBBTYI010000008.1:0-1641 GCA_038061865.1 Patescibacteria group bacterium
GCCGGCTGTCTGGAAGTTGCCGGAGATGGAAGCGGCGGAGTCAAAGAAGACCTCGCTGTCAACTTCCAGATTGCCGGAGATTAAAACATCATTGGTTGTAGTGACAAAGTTGGAATAACTGGTGGCGGCGGTGCCGAATCTGGAATAGGCAGCCGAAGCATACCCCCCGACTTGGAGAGTATTGCCGGTCAACAGGTAGGAGGCGGAGGCGGTGCCTTGGACTTCAAAGACAGTAGAGGGAGTAGAACCGATGCCAATGAAGTAGTTGCCTGTTCCTCGATTGATAGTGAGATTAGCGTCTAAAGTCATTGAATTAACGAATTCATCAAAGTCAAGGGAGTTGGAGGCAAGGCCCACGCCCCAGCTTAACGCACCAGAGCCGTTTGTTTTTAAAACCTGTCCGCTTGAACCATCCGCGCTAGGCCAAGTGTAGGTAATGCCCCTTAAGGTGGTAGCACCGGATATTGAGGCCGTGCCACCAACTTCAAACATAGTATTGATGACATTGCCGGCATTGATGCCGAATAAGGCGGAAGAGTTGGTTAATTCAAAGTTGCCTGATACAGAAGCATTGGTTAATAAAGTAAAACCGTCAAAGGCAGCCGAGCCATCTACTTCAAAATCGCCGGAGATGAGAAGGTCATTAGTGGTGGTGATGGAACCGGCGTGAGTAGTGGCGGCGGTGCCGAATCTGGAATACGAAGCCGTGGCGACGGATAGGCCGCCGAACTGGGCGGCGCCGGAGGCAATTATTGCCCCCCCGCCTTCAACTACAAACAGCCGCGAGCCGCCGGAGTTTTGAATTTCAAAATAATCGTTACTCCCCTGATCGACGCCACTTCCTTTGAGAATAAGCTTGGTAAAATTACTGGCCGGCTCGGGCGCGTCCGCGGTCTGGAGAAAAACCGGGAAATTAAAATCAAACCGATTATTAGTGGAGTCCCACTTGAGGGCGGCGTTGACAGACGGTGTCCCCCGTTCAAAAGTAACTGATTCGTCTTCGGTATCGCTGGTAGCGTTATCAGAATTAATTGTAAAGTCGCTGGCCACCGTGCCGGAGATGGAAGCCGAAGCGGCAGTTAGGTTGGTGATATCGGCCGAATCAACATAAATTTTCCGCCAGCGATTGGTAGTAGAACCGATATCGTAAATATTGGTGAAGGGAATCAGGTGGGAGGTAATTGATGAATTAACGACCAAAAAATTGGTGTTGGTGGTGCCGGCCGAAACGTTGCCGTCAAAAGATGCCGACCCGTCCACTTCCAAGTCCCCGGAAATCAAAAGATCGTTGTTGGCGGAAATGAAGTTGGAGTGGGTAGTGGTCGCAGTGCCGAACCTTGAATAGGCGGCAGAAGCAAATCCCCCGACTTGGAGAGTATTGCCGGTCAACAGGTAGGAGGCGGAGGCGGTGCCTTGGAACTCGGAATTAACACCAAATAGTTTGCCGGTCAGAGTGTTGTTCAATGTGCCTGTCTGGGTGTAGCCGCCATCAGTAGTGATACCGGATATTTCTGTTAACGCTCCGGTTGATGAGATGTCCCAATCAGAAGTGTTAATCTCTCCAGTGTCGCCGCTGTCGCCCAGTATGAATCTGCCGGCTGTCTGGAAGTTGCCGGAGATGGAGGCGGCGGAGTCAAAGAA
>JBBTYI010000009.1:0-60467 GCA_038061865.1 Patescibacteria group bacterium
TGCGGCTCCGCCGCCTTTCCGAATTTTCGCGGGGGGACTTCCTCGCCGCCGCAGACGGCGAAAGCGGTTCGGACTAATTCAAGTATTCTACGCAAGATTTACTAATTGAAAAGCCCCGCCGCGGCGGGGCTTTTCAATTAGTCGGTCAAGTGTTATTAAAAGATTATGCTTTCGCTGACTACTCCGATTGAAAACCTAGGTTTCGTCGGGACAAAAAACGCGCCGCGGTTGAAGCGGTTGGGTATTAAAACCGTCAAAGATCTACTTTGGCATTTTCCTACCCGCTATGAGGACTATTCTCAACAAACTAATATCGGCGACATCAAAGAGGCCGGCGGCACGGTGAGTATCCGGGGCGAGATAACCGATATTAAAAACGCTTTCACTTGGAAGCGGCGGTTGATGGTTACTGAAGCCATGGTATCCGACGGCACCGGTTGGCTTCGAGTAACTTGGTTTAATCAACCTTACCTTGAAAAAACGCTGGCGCCTGGCACTGGAGTAAGTCTGGCCGGCAAAATTGCTTTGGATAAGAAGGGCTTGTATCTTTCAAGCCCAGCATACGAAAAGGTACCCCCATTAAAATCTATAACCTATAACTTAAAACCTGATTTAACCCACACCGGGCGATTGGTTCCGGTTTACCCGGAAACGGAAGGGGTGTCCTCGAAATACCTTCGGTTCTTAATTCGGCGGGCTTTGCCCAAGATTGATAATCTGGCCGATCCTCTACCCGAAGCATTAGTTAAACAATATGACTTCCCTAATATCGGCTCCGCCCTGCAAACCATTCACTTTCCCAAAACCGTCCAACAGGCCGAAGCCGCCCGCCAGAGATTCGCCTTTGAAGAATTACTATTATTCCAGCTGCGCGCCCTGCGCGACCGGCGCCAACTGCAAATTCTCCAAGCGCCAAAAATTGTTTTTGACAAAGAGTTGGTCAGTAATTTTGTCAGAGGTTTGCCTTTTGAATTGACCAATGACCAGCGTCTGGCGACATATGAAATATTGAAGGATTTGGGAAAGCCCTACCCGATGAATCGCCTGCTCAACGGCGATGTTGGGTCAGGTAAAACAGTGGTCGCCCTGATTGCCGCTTACCAAACCGCCAGCCAGAATTGGCAAACGGTATTCATGGCCCCGACGGAAATATTGGCGAAGCAACATTTTCAGACAATAACTGCGCTGTTGTCAAATCTCAAATTAGGAATTTCAATCGGGTTGCTTACCGGGAGTGAATCAAAAATATTTGACGAGTGCGGCGAACAAAAAACATCCAAGCCGAAATTAAAACAAAAAATCGCCAAAGGCGAAGTTGACATCGTCATTGGTACGCATGCGGTTATCCAAAAAGATGTCAGGTTTGCCAAGCTCGGTTTAGTAATAATTGACGAACAGCACCGTTTCGGCGTGCAACAACGGATGAAGCTTCTCAAGGACTCTCAACCTAAAACCTTAGTCCCCCATCTACTCTCTATGACGGCTACTCCCATTCCGCGAACTTTAGCTTTGACCATCTACGGCGACCTGGATGTTTCGCTAATCAAAGAAAAACCCAAAGGCCGGCAGGAAATTGTGACGAGAGTCATCCCCCACAGCAAACGCCAATCGGCTTATAGATTTATTGAAGAGCAGATCAAAGGCGGCCGGCAGGTGTTTGTGATTTGTCCGCGTATCGAAACTTCCAGTTTCGATACGAATCGCCAATCACTAACTACTAATCCTCAATTTTCAATAAATAAACTACTTTGGTCAGAGGTTAAAGCCGTTACCGCTGAATACGAAAAACTAAACAAAGAGATCTTCCCCCACCGGCGGGTGGCGATGCTCCATGGCAAATTAAAAGCCAAAGAAAAAAACGAGGTAATGAAAAAATTCAAAGCTGGTCATTACGACATTCTGGTCTCTACTTCAGTGGTGGAAGTCGGCGTGGACATACCCAATGCGGCGATTATGATGATTGAATCGGCCGAGCGTTTCGGTTTGGCCCAGTTGCACCAGTTTCGCGGTCGGGTCGGTCGCGGCCGGCACCAATCATATTGCCTACTTTTTACCTCTGGGGACACCGCCACTACCCGCCGCCTGCGGGCGCTGGAAAAAACCAATAATGGTTTCGAACTGGCCGAAGCCGACCTGCGGCTCCGCGGCCCGGGCGAGTTTACTGGCCTTAAACAATCCGGCCTGCCCGATCTGGCCATGGCCTCGTTGAGTAATTTGGAACTAATAAAAACTGCCCGGCAAGAAGCCAAACTATTGCTCAAAGATAACCCCACCCTCACTCATCATCCCGCCTTACTTGCCCGTCTTAATGAGATGCAACGGCTGGTGCATTTTGAGTGAGGTTCGAGACAGGATTATTTGCCTTGAGGACACTCCTCAATTTATTGAGGAGTGTTCTCAAGAAAGTTATTTTCTATACTTGGGGGTGTTCCAAAACCCCATATACTTTCCCAGCATCAGGCGGGTTTGGGCGTCAACCGCCGGAATGGCGCCAAAGACAATAAAGTTAATTGGGAACAACAGCCATTGCAAAATCATCCAAAGCCATTTCCAGCGGCCGTAGTTGGACGGCTTGGGCGGTAAAAGAATCACTGAAATAATCGCCGAAGAAACCAAACCGAACATTGCCAGATACATAACATTACGGGTAAAATGAGGCAAATTGAAAGACAAAACCGTGCGGTTGAACTCCGGCCCGCCGAACAGCAAGGGCAGCCAGCCCAAAAGGAAAATTATCAGTGGGTTGGTGGCGGCGGAATGGGTTTTCTCGCCCATCAGCCAAGTCAGGCGCCACTTGGCCCGGCGCGGAATGTTTTTGTTTTTCAGAAAGCCGAACATAAAATAGGGATTGTTTTCCACGCCCCAGTGCCAGCGCCGGATCTGCTTGTACTGGTTCTTCATCGTCTGCCAGAAAGTCGGCGCCACGTTGGCATCCATGTAAACCGGATAATACAGCGGCACCGTTTCCCAGTCGCCGTCGTAACGCAAAAGGCATTGCCAGAAAATGCGTGAATCTTCGGAGACGACATTGGTCTGCCACCAGCCGACATCGGCCAGCGCCTTGAGACCGATGGCTTGCGAAGAAAAAGTGACCAATTGTTCCGGCCGGGCTTGTTGGATCATCTGCCAAAAAGTGGTGGCGAAAGCGAACACCCGGGCCGGCGGCGGCGCCTCCCAAATGTTGTTGACGTAAAGCGGGACTGGCTGGAAAGACGAACGTAAAGAATCCCGCGCCGTCAGATATTTGTAAGTTAAAATCGCGAAATATTGGCTCGGGATAACCGTGTCAATGTCCAAATTGGAAACGATTACATGCTTGTAAGGAATGTCTAATTGGTCAATTACCTCCGTTACCGCTTGTTTAATTGCCCAAGTGGCGTTGGCGCCTTTGCCGGCTAATTCACCGGGAATGTCAGCCGGATGCCGGGTTACCAAAAACTTAAAAAATTTATTGCCATACTCCCTTTGGGCAAATTCCTTCACGCTCTCGGCCTGGTCGCGCGCCCGTTCTTCCTGCGCCAATACGACAATCATTTTGGTTTTGGGATAATCGCTTCGCACCAGTCCTGCCAAAGTTAAGCCGACCACCTCAACCCCTTCTTTGGCTACGGGCAGAATTATTAAATGATATACATCCCGCCAGTGGACAATAGACGATAGACGATAGTCAATAGTCGGGAGTTCATCTAATTTTTTAAGCCAATTTATTTTCAAATTAGCGCGCATTTTGCGAAAACTGGCGTTCATGTGGAACGATAAGTAAATTGTTTTGAAAAGCCAATAAGTGTCAAACAGGATAATAAAAATGGCAATAAAAGCCGGACTTTTAAAAGACAAAATAACTATCAAAATCAAAGTCGCCCAAGTTAAAAATCCGGGCAGGATTTCAAAAAACCGGTAAACTTTCTGGTCTTTGGGATTACTAACATCCTCGGCTTTGCCGATATGGAGATAGTCGTAAGCAGCGGCCATGCCCCAACAGAATATTACGAAAGGGCGATTTGGTAAAGCAGGTCGGTAATGTCAATCAAGCCGTTTTTGATTTGGATGTCGGCTTCAGCCAAACGGGAAAATTTCTGTTTAAGTTCGCCCAGCTCAAATTGGCGCGACTGCTCCAGCATTTTTTTGACGGCAAAGGGGTGGAGGCCGGTTTTTTGGGCGATGGCCGCGGCTCCGCCCGGCCCAGCCGCCGCGGCCAGATCTTTGACCCTCAACAAATTCCGAAACTGATAAACAAACATTGAAAAAAGATAATGGGGGTCGTCGCCGGCCGCCAAATGGCGGCTAAGCAGGGTGATCGCCTTGCCCTTGTCCCGCCGGCCGAGCGCATCAATGGTTTCAAAAATATTCTGGCTGGCCGGTTTAGTAACCAAGAGTTCAACATCGGCAGTTTTAATCAATCTCCTGTCATACCCGAATGAGTGATTAGCCAGTTTGATTATTTCTTGACTCAACCGCCAAACGTCGTCGCCCGCGTAAAGGACTAATTGTTTAATTGCCGGCGGCTCAATCTCCAGACCGAGAGTTTTGGTTTCTTTGGCAATCCAATTCTCCAGCTGCTTGCCGGCCAGCGGGTTAAACGCTTTAGCCACGCTTGGCTTGGCGGTCAATTGGGCCAGTAATTTTTTGGATGTTTTAGCCATCTCCGCTTGACTGGCATTCTCGCAAACCGCCAGAATCGTCTCCTTATCCCCAACCAAATCGTATTTTTTAATGTCCCGCAGAATCTTCTCGGCCTGTGAAAAAACATTTTTCACGATAATCAGTTTTTTCTCGTTGAAAAACGAGGCGGTCTTGACCGCGTTCTCAAATTTTTCAAACTTTTCCTCCCCCTCCGCTAGATCAACACGCAAAACTCCCATCCCATTGGGATTCTTCGCCAAATATTCCCTGACTATTCTGTCGGCATTCTGTTTTACCCGATAAGCATCCTTCCCATATAGAAACACGATCATAAGTACCCTAATTTAAGCCCAAAATCACCCTCTTTCCAATCCTTGACAAAGCCCCGATTTGTGGAGATTTTCTTTTGGTAAAATAACGTCTTGCGATGACGTGAGATAACTGACGCGGGGCGGAGTGGTTTTGAGGGCTGCTGTGCCCAAGCTAGGCGAGTCATCAGACCTCACGCCGGGCGCTCATGGCTGTGTGATTGCACGGTTGGCGAGCAGTATAACAATCCAGCACTGCGAGCCAAATCCACAGACATGAGCGAGTCCGTTTTCTCGCTGGGAAAACGGACGTCCCGCCGGAGGTCTGGGGCGAGCCGAAGCGCTGGGCGCGAGGAAGCCCCTCAAAACCACTCCGCCGTGATCAATGTGCGTCTATCTCTACCCACACCTTCCCTACCGCTAACTCTATCTCTCTATGATTTTGGTCGTAGAAATAGAGTTTGGCTTTGTCATCTTTTTTCTCCCATGTCCCCGTCACTACCGTGCCGTTTTTGTAAAGCAGCAGCCCGCCCGAGCCGACGGTTTTGACTCGGATGTAGTCCTGGTTTATCGGCGACCAGGTAGTTTTCATTATTATCACGTTGCCGGCGGATACCGGCTGGCCGGTATTTTTGTCAATTTCTGGCTGGCCGGAGCGTTCGCGCCAGTAGCGATTGGCAGTTTTATCGTAGCGCCAGACCACCTGAAATTTTTCATTGAAAATCGGCGCGGGCTGGACTTCACCTTGGCTTTTCAAGCTGCCTTCGTGCGGATAAGTAACTTTGGCATCGGTCAGATTATAACCCAATTCTCCGGAAATCTTGGTCAACAAGTCAAAGTCGGTAAAGGCATTGTGCGGTCGCGGGATTGACGATTTACGATAATAATAAGTGCCATCGTATTTGAGTCCGTCAAGGTTGTCTATTACCCCGTTTCTCAATTGTTCAAGCGCCTCGCGCTCCCCGCCGAAATGGGCATAGATGGCATTAACGCCTAGGGCCAGCGGCACGAAATCCAGCCGCGCGGAACGCACCGAGCCGACCTCACGCGGCCGTCCGCACTGATAAACCGCCATCATTCGGGTGAAACCGTTTTCCACCACCGGCATTTCAAATACCCAGTCCGCCTCGCCGATGCCCGATAACGGCCGCGCCTCTTTGTCCGAGGAAACCATCACGGCGAAAGGCCGACTGGCGGCAGTCGCGCACTGCTCGCCGGTCAGCGGGCTCTTTTTTATGTTTTCTTTTTTACCCGAACTGAAAAATTGAAGCAGTCCGGCCGGCTTTTCGCCGGTATTAGATATCTCAATACTCCTTCGGGCAAATTTGAAAAAACCAAAAAGCAAAACAATAGCCAGGATACCGAGCCAAATATAAAGTTTGGTTTTAGAAATCATCATTTTTGGTGAACCGGACAAAAATGGGCCGAACGGTTGTTAACTTTGATGCGCTTGATCATGCCGCCGTCGCGCTTTTGGCACTTTTGGCCGGTCAGTTGGTAGGCCTTGGTCATATTTTGGTAATTGCCGAATTTGCCTTCAAGCGTTCGGTAATCCTGCTGGCTATCGCCTTTGGCGACGATGGCCTTTTTTAATACGAATTTTATGTATTTGTAAACTTTCCTAATCTCCGATTCCTTCAGTGTTTCAGCGGTTCTCAGTGGTTGAATCCCGGCATACCACAAAATTTCATCCGAATAAATATTGCCGATGCCGGCAATGACAAATGGGTCTATCAGTACTTTTTTGACCACTCCCTTTCTTTTGGCCATCATCGTTTTGAACTTGGCAAAAGTAAATTTTGGGTCTAGGGGCTCCGGCCCGAGCTTGCCGATTTCGTTGATATTTTCAATTTTTCCGGTATCCCCCAAAAAAACTTTGCCAAACCGGCGCAAGTCGGAAAGTCCCAGCATCCAGCCGTTGCTTAAAAACAGAATAAACCTTATGAACCGGTTATATGGGTCATCTCTCAACGGCCCTGGAATTGCAGCTATCCACTTCTGGTTTTTCTTATTCGCGGCATTCGCATACATTTGTAGATTTGCATTATATTTATTTTTTATCCATTTCCCGTAGAGCAAGTGCCCCGAGATTTTTTGATGAATTATCAGCGATTTGCCTCCCGAGAGGTCTATTATAATATATTTTGCCCGGCGGCGCGCCCGCAAAATCTTCCGACCGGCAATGTCGGCAACAAAATTAGTTAGCGTATGAGTTCGGATCATTTTGGCCCAATCAGTCCAGGCATCCAAAATTTTCAGGCCTTTGACCTTGCGGTTCAGCTCGCGAACAATTGTTTCTACTTCCGGTAATTCCGGCATAATTAAACTTGTCTCATTTCCTGCCAATTATCCCCCGCTTTTACTTCCGCCACTATCGGTACTGCTAGCTGATGGACTGACTCCATAATTGATTTGATTTCTTTGGCTGCTTTTTCTACCAGGTCGGTTTTTACTTCACAAACAATTTCATCATGCACTTGGAGTAGAAGCTTGGCGTCGGCGGAATTGAAATTTTCATGAAGATACTTGTCCGCGTTAATCATCGCCAATTTCATCAGGTCGGCGGCGGTGCCTTGGATAGGATGGTTGATGGCCGCCCGCTCGGCCCCGGCTTGGATTTGGGGCATAGTTGAGTAAATGTCCAACAGCGGGCGGCGCCGGCCGAACAGCGTTTGGACGTAGCCATCCCGGCGGACCTTGTCTTTTATCTCTTCCATATAGCGCGCCACGCCGGAGAACTCGGCAAAATAGCGGTCAATGAACTGGCGGGCGCGTTGGCGGTCCACGCCGGCGGCCCGGGCAAAACCAAGCGCGCCCATGCCGTAGATGATGCCGAAGTTTAGCGCCTTGGCCTGACGTCTCATTTTTTTAGTCACTTCTTGAGGTTCAACTTCAAAGATTTCCATCGCCGTACGGGTGTGGATGTCCTCGCCGCGCCGAAAAATTTCAATCATTTTTTCATCTTTGGCGATGTGGGCGACAATGCGCAGTTCCAATTGAGAGTAGTCAAAAGAAACCAATTGACAACCGTCCTCGGCGACAAAGGCCTTGCGGAATTCCTGCCCCAGTTCGGTTTTAATCGGGATATTCTGCAGGTTGGGGTTTTCCGAAGATAGCCGACCGGTGGCGGTGCCGGTTTGATTGTAAGTAGTATGTATCCGACCGTCTCTGGCGATAAGTTGTGGAAACGGCTCAATGTAAGTGGTTTTGAGTTTTTGCAGTTCGCGGTATTCCAAAATCAAATCAATGATCGGATGTTCGTCGCGCAGTTTTTCCAGTTCCGGCGCGGCGGTGGAAAGAGCGCCTTTGCCGGTTTTGCGCACCCGTCCACCAGCTGGCGGATTGATCGCCAGCTGGCGGTACAGCACCTCGCCCAATTGCTGGGGCGAATTAACATTGAACGGCGCTCCGGCCAGACGGTAGATTTCTTTTTCCAATTTCTCCAGCCGCGCGCTGATTGATTTGAGCAGTTTGGCCAACCCTTTGGCGTTAACTTTGATGCCGTTTAATTCCATCTCGGCCAGCACCGGGATCAGCGGCATTTCAATCTTCTCAAAAACCTCCAGTAAATCGGCTGGCTGCATTTTGTCCCAGAGGCGATTTTTCAGCCGCCGGAGATAAGCGGATTTCTGGTCGGGGTCGTCTGCGTTTTCGCGAAACTCGCCGTAATAAATCTTGTGAAAATCGTAGTCCGGCAAATCCGGGTGCAATAGCCAAGCGGCAATTTGTGTGTCAAACAACTTGGTTGGGATATCAGTACCGGATTGAATGGCAGATTTAACGGTTTCTTTGAGACCATGGCCAGTAAGTATCTCTTGGTCAACGGCCATAACCGGATTTCCCTTGGCTTCACTTTTGACCGTAGGCAACGCCATTTCGGTTTGTGGCGATAGATTAATTTCTACCAAGCGCTTCAACAAACTGAAAAACCCCAAATCCTTGAAGTTTTTCTCAATTTTCGGCAAATTCAGATTCTTCCGCCAATCGGCTTTGGCCAGCGAAAAATCAATGTCCAAATCGGTGACAATTTCCGAAAGTTGTTTTGAAAAAAAGGCCTGTTTTTTGTTAGCCAGCAATTTCTCTACCAGTTTTTCGGAAATTATCTTATCTTTCGTTCCCTTGTTTTGCGCCTTTCGCTTTGCACTTTTCGCTTCCAAAAATTTGTATAATCCATCCAAGCTGCCAAATTTTTGGATTAGCTCCCCCGCCGTTTTCTCTCCGATTCCCGGCACGCCCGGAATATTGTCGGAGGGGTCGCCTTTCAGCCCCCGATAATCGCTCAATTGTTTGGGCTTTAATCCATAGCGTTCAAGGACCGCGTCCTCATCATAAATTATCGTATCGGTCATGCCCTTACGTAAAGTAAAAACGACGACTTTTTTGCCGTCAACCAATTGCAGCGTATCTAAATCACCGGTGGCGATGATGGTTTGTAATCCGCCGGCGGGCGGATTTTTTTTAGCCCGCGTTGCCAGCGTACCGATCAAGTCATCGGCTTCATAGTTCGTTTTTTCATAAACCGGTATGCCAAACGCGGCCAAAATTTCTTTGACCAACGGAATTTGCCGATAAAGCTCCTCGGGCGCTTTAACGCGATGGACTTTGTAGTCCTCAAACTGCTCATGGCGGAAAGTCGGGCCGGCTAAATCAAAAGCGGCGGCGATATAGTCGGGCTTGAGGTCCTTGATGGTCTTGAGCAGTATTGAGGTGAAACCATAAGCGGCGTTAGTCACCACTCCCTTAGCCGACGTCAAAGCCGGCAAGGCGTGAAAAGCCCGATGCACCAGAGCATTGCCGTCAATGAGGATAAGCTTGCGCATAATTTCTAATATCTAATTACTAATTTCTAAATAATAACTAATGTCTAATTGGGGCTTGGACATTGAAATTTGTTTAGAAATTAAAAATTAGGAATTAGTAATTTTAATTGTTCTCTCATTTTGCGAAATATGGTCCATATGCACCCAAATACATTTTTTCGGCAAAATCGGCTTCACTCTCTCCGCCCATTCAATTAGCACAATATTTCCCGGCTCGGCGATGATTTTCTTAATTCCCAGCGGCAGCAAATCTTTGTAATTTTTCAGGCGATAGCAGTCAATGTGGACCAATTGGTTATAGGTTTTAGGTGATAGGTGATAGGCGCGCATCAATACAAATGTGGGGCTGGTCAATTTTTGCTTTACTCCCAATGCCTTGGCGAAGGCTTTGGCAAAAGTGGTCTTGCCGGCGCCCAACTCACCCTCTAGAGCTACCACCGTAGCCCTACCCGGGGCGCTTGCCCACCGCAGTTTTGGCGAAGGCGGGAAGCGGAGGGTGATCAGCTTGCGCGCAAGTTCGGCAGCAATTTTTTGTGTTTGGGTAACGCTCTCTGACCGGTATTTCATACGAGATTATAGCTTTTCCCGGGCAGTTTTTCAACAAAAAAGACCCGCCTTCAGAAGTGCGGGTCAAACCGTCTGCCTGCCCGAGAATAGTAATGATAGCGGCGATAGGACTGGTCGGTCTGGTTAAGGTAAGCGTCGTCATAGCGCCAGCCCCGTACGAAGCGGCGGGGTTGCCGCCGGTCATTGCGACTTTGACTAGCTAACCAGCCAATACTACCGCCGACTATTGCTCCGATAGCCGCACCCTTGCCTTTGCCGGCTATTGCTCCAATCACTGTGCCCAGCGCCGCGCCGCCCAGTACGGCCCGGGCGCGCGGACCAAGATTCAGATCGTAATAGCCGCTGTAGTATTCCGGATAGAAACCGCCAAACTGACCGTAGCGGCTATTAATTACCCAATAGCCGTCGTAGCCACTGCCATAGTAAACCCACTGCGGACCCCAGACCCTGACCGGGACCGGCACGGGATACCAGTATTGGTATTGAGCTTGCAGTTCGCTGGCGGCGGTCAGTCCAAGCAACAATGCTGACATCACAAAGAACTTTTTCATTACCTGCCTCCTGAAAATACCTTAGCGCACATCACTGCCTATTTCAACCCAAATCTCTATCTAGTTGTATATGACGTATGGGCGCGGCAAGTAGTGAAATAAGGCAAAATAAAAAGACCACACGGGGAGTGTGGTCGGGGCCTAAGAGCCAGGCCCGAAAGAACTTATCCCCTGCTTGCCTCTATTGAGGGCGGCGGTAGCAGGGATCAACCGGCTCGCAAGGGCGGGCCGGGGGAGGTGGGGGCGGGATTTGGTGGATGACGATGTCCACCTTTGCCATAGCCGGTTCCGGCTTGGGGACCGGTTTCGGCTTCTCCTTCACCTGTCTGCGCAGGGCTTTGAGCTCCGCCTCGCGGACGGCCGCTTCCACTCGCGTGGAGCAGTCGTCGCAACCCAATGCCTTGCGATGGGCATCGGCTGCGGCGATGATTGCGGTGGCTCTTTCAAGCTCTGCGACAGCCGGAGCCAGAGTAGGAGGTGGTCCCTTGGCGGGAACGGCGGGAGTGCCACCGTTACGCCCGGTGGCGAGAAAAATTAGGGTGGCGAGGAGGAACAAAGCAAAGCCTCCTGCAATCAGCCACCAGACCCAGCTGGTCTGAGTGGTTGTGCGGCCGGCGGGAACCGGTCGGGCGGGTGTCACCGGCGCAAGGCCGGGCGGTACTACGGGTGGTGCTGCCATTATTTCTCCTTCAGGTTTAGGCGACGGGCTTAGCCGCCGCCGGAAAAACGTTAATAAATTTGCCAACTGCCGGCAACGGAATGGACGTGGCGCTGTTCAAGTGGACTCCACTCCGTCCCCGTCCAAGCCCAGAACTCTGGTTGGCCGGTTACTTCGGCTCGCTGACGCGGGTGGAGAATTTGGTCACCACTGTTCGTGCGAACCAGTACAATGGTTCGCTCAAAGCAGTTTTCAACAGCCATAGCCATTCCAGTCGGAGTCAGCCTAAGTGGTGGCGGCGGGGCAGTGGGTACCTGCTGGTGGAGCTCCTCTTTCTCGTGGCGTTCAAGCTGCCACTTTTGCTCCTCTTTAAGTCGCTCTTGCTCCTGTCGGTCGCAGGCAATCTGGGCGGCGAGCATGTCTTCTCGGAGCCCACGCAGATCACGGCGCTGGCGCCAGCCAGTTATCTCTTGCTTAACCACACTGGCACCCCCGACATAGCTGGCAACTTGCGCAATGGTGCGCCAGTCGCGGGTCGTCCCCCGCGCAATCAGGGCGCCCAACCCAGCGTCACGGCCGGTTTCCCAAGCCCTATTCCACCCCGAACGGGTGGACGAGTACTCACCGCGGGCAGCAAAGTACTCTTGCTCCAGCAGCTCCGCCTGCCGGCAGATCCCGGATTGGGCGGCGGCCGGGGGGGCCGCAAAAACCACAACCAGTGCGACCAACGCGGTCGCACAAATTATTCTTTTCATACTCCTTCTCCTTTGCGGCGCGAGGCCGCGTTTTCGGGTTTTTGGTTTAGTATTTATAAAAAAACAGTCCTTTTCTGGACTGTTTGCAATAATAGCAAAAGCTGAAAACATTGTCAAGGGCGAGCCGGATGGCCAGTTATTGGGGCTTTCCGCCGGGACTAAAGGTCTGCAAAATATTTTTCAGAAAATCCGGGTCGCTGGCCGCCATTTGCACTACCTTTATCAACCACGATTCCCCGTCCACCCGCTTCAGCGCCGCGGCCAAACCTTCACCTTTGGCGGCAATGGCTTTTTTCAAAAGCTCGGCCGCATCGGTATTTAACTCGGCCACCGCTGTAATGGTTTGATTCGCTGCCAGCGCGTTTTGCCGTTGTAATTTGACTCTCTCTCCGGCAACCTTGGTCTGGGCAACAACCAGTGCCTCTTCTCTCCGGGCATTCACTTCGCCAGTGCGCAATTTCAGATATTCCGCAAGCGCCGTGTGTTCTTCCACATCAATTTTCTTTATGCGGAAGAAAAGGATTTTCGCGAAAAAGTTTTCTTCGTTGATTACTGCACGGAGCTGTTTCAGCACATCCCCCACGATATCTGCCCGCTTCTCAAAAAACTCATACACTTCTTTTCGCGAAGCCACTGACAAAATGATGTCATTGAGCTGGGGACTGACAGTGTCGTTGACAAACTCCCCAATCTTCCCCGACACGGCGATAAACCGAGGTGCGTCGACGACCCTGATTCCAACTTCAACTTGAACGTGAAAATCAAAGCCATCTTTGGTATAAACCAGGATCGGGTCAAATTCCGTTTCTTCTTGGTCGTCCCAGCAGATTGTCCGCGGAGTCATATCCACGCGAATTAATCTCTGGGCAACAGGGTGAACAAAGTGAAAACCGGGACCGAGCGGCTTGGGCAGAATTCCCCGGCGGTCGATTACTAGTCTATCGTCCACTTTCTCCCGCAAAACGGTTATCTGTCGGCCGTTTTGGGTTCCCAAAATTTCCAACTCGTCTTCACTTGGCTCACTGCCGGCGCTGGAGATAACCACCCCCACGAACCCGGCCGAAATAAATTCGGCTTCAATCTGTTTTACGTTGACTGCTTCCGGATTGATGATGTAGGCGCCGGGTTCTAAAATTTCCTCCTGGACGCCCTTTTGCCCGCCCATGGCAAGAAAAGCTGCCAGGTCCTGAAAATTGTCGTGGGTTGAGAAGTAAGCGTTCAACCGCGGCCGCTCGGCCAAAATCCGCCCGCCTTTTTCTTCCAGTTCACGGCCGATTTTCACGGTCACCAGGCCAAACCGAGGCACTTCTCTTTTGAGCATTCGCTTTTCGCCTTTAATCTCTTCTTCAAGCTCCTTCTCCACGGCCGTGATAATCACCGGATCAATCAACCGGATTTCAAACAGCTCGTGGTTAAAAGTGTAATCCCCCGGCGGGAGCAAATTAAGCTGCGGCCCGCGCTGGCCGCCCGACCGCAAAAAGGCGTCGCCGTCCAAAATGTCCGGAATGACTATCGGCCGCTCGGTCATGATTTGGCGCGGCCCGAGCGGCTCGCCGTCTCTGGCAATGACCAGCCCGCGTCTGCCCACCGGAACCGTAAACAAATTCCAGCGAGTTATTTCCCCAAACATTTTCACGAAGGGGATAAAGTGAACTCCGGGTCCGTACACCCGGGCCCAAATTCCCTGCTCGCCCACCAAGGCGATAAAATTACCCGCTGGCGGCCGAGGGGACAGGAAAAAACGCCAGTTAATCAGCGCGTATTCTTTTTCCCCGACACGGAAAAGACTGGTGCCGAGAAAGATAAAGATAGCGATGAAAACCAACAACATAAACCCTAAAATCAGAAATTCCGTTGAGAACATGGTACCTCCTTAGGTTTTTAACGGACTGTGTCTTTCGGAGAATAAAATAAAAACTTGACTTAGTCAAGGTTAACGGCATTTAAAAACACATTTTCTATCCCCTGATTTTTTTGAGCACTTCTATATCCTCCCCGCGCCCTTCCGTTTCCGTTTCCAGAATCCAATCAATTTTGGAGAACTCGGGAGTTTGTAAAATTACCCGCAAACCTTCACACCCTATATACCCTTCCCCCAAATGTTCGTGGCGGTCTTTTTTGGCGCCGAGATCAAATTTGGAATCGTTGACGTGAACGAGCTTGAGCCATTTCAGGCCAATTTCTTTATCAAATTCTTCGAGGATTCTCCTCAACCCGGCCAGCGTGCGGAAATCATAACCGGAAGCGAAAGCATGACAGGTGTCGAAACACACCCCGCCGAAACCGGAAAAGTTTTTTATTTGCGAAACTATCACGCCGATTTCTTCAAACTTGTCGCCGATAATATTACCGGAGCCGGCGGAAATTTCCAAAAGTAATTCGGTGGTACCCTGATAATCCTCCGAAATTTTCTGGACGGCGGCAATTACTTTCTCAATCCCCTGTTCAATGGTCTGCCCGCTGTACGAGCCCAGATGGGTCATTACATATTTTGCGCCTAGCAGAGTACCCCGCTCCAGCTCCTCGCGGCAAACTCGGATGGACGCTTCACGAATCGCCGGTTTGAGGGAAGCGAAATTCAGATAGTAAGGCGTGTGAATATAAAAATTCTCCATCCCAAATTTCTTCATTGCTGATTTGAAGTTGGTGATTAGTGATGGCGTAAGCATTGGTGCCGGCCCGCCTTGGGGCGGCCGGGTGAAACACTGGAACACTTCGCAACCCTCCGCTTGCGCCCGCGCCGGCGCTTTATCTATCCCACCCGCCACCGACACGTGAGCTCCAATTTTATTCATAACTAAGCAGCTAGTAAGCTAACTATAATCCTCGGCGACATTTTTGAAATGCTTAATTTTTGCCTTCTTGGTCGATTGATTAAAAGTAACAGAAATAATGTCTACCTGCCACTCGGCTTTCGGAGCGGATGTTTCTTGGGTCATATAGAGGGCGGCGGTCTTGATAATCTTGCTTAATTTTTCCGGATTGACTCGGACCTCTGGATTAAAATCGCCGATAAATTCCTGACGGTTAGCTTTGACTTCAACAAAATAAAGCGCGCCGTCTTTGGCGGCGATAACATCAATTTCACCCCACGGTTTGCGGAAATTACGTTCGATCACCCGATAGCCCTTGCTCTCAAGGTGCCGCGCCGCAATATTTTCCGCCAAAAAACCCAGTTCTTTAGTATCCACAGCTGGTATTGACTTTCAATAAAAAAGATATAAAATCAAAGTAATCTTCGTACAGAGGATTTTTGTTTTATACCGCCGTTTTAAGTTTAATACTTATTAAGACCTGGCTCAAAAACTTCACTTCCAAGCTAGACCATATTTTCCGAAACGACAAGGTCGCTTTTTTCGGTTTTATGTGCCTGGCAATACTTCTAATAATCTTCAAAGGCGCTTCCACTTCCGAAGGCCAGGCCAGTGTTTTCAGCAAATTCTTAACCGGTTATATTGAAGAGACTGCTGCTTCGGTCACAACCAATATTCCTCAACATCAACTCGCTGATATCAACAGCGTTTTTGCTTTTTCTAACGGCTCCAGCCGAGCGCCCCAGCCATCGGTTTTAAGCATCATCCAGGACAACTCTCTTGTTTCCCGGGCCACCATCCTGACGAATATTTTAGATGAGTTTTCCGACCGGGGCAGCGAGATTCAGGAGTATGAAGTTCAGGAAGGCGATACTTTATCGTTTATCGCTTCTGATTACGGGGTCAGTGTTACTACCATTGTCAATGCCAATAATTTAAGAAGTCCTGATGATATTAAACCCGGCATTAAGCTGAAAATTCCGCCGGTTGACGGGGTAATTCACAGAGTGAAGAAAGGCGATACGGTTGAATCCATCGCTAAAAAATACGGGGCGGAAGCGGGCAAAATTATCAGCTTCAACAGTCTGCCCAAAGCCGGCGAGCTTCAGATTGATGATGAGCTGATTGTGCCCGGCGGCAAGTTGCAAGGTTCCTCGGCCATCGCCGGCGCGAGTATCGCCAAGCGATTTGCCTATCTGCCAAACTTGGGTGACTTTTTCTCCATGCCAACTGTTGGCTTCAACTGGGGCCGGCTGCACGGCAGAAATGGGGTGGATATAGCTAATTCTTGCGGCACCGGCATATTTGCTTCAGCTGAAGGCACGATCACTCTAGCCAAAAATTCCGGCTGGAACGGGGGATTTGGGAAATATATAAAGATTATTCACCCGAACGGAACCGAAACGCTTTACAGCCATTTAAGCAAAATCCTGATCTCGGCAGGCGAGTATGTCGGCAGGGGTCAGCAAATTGGTTTAATGGGCTCAACTGGTCGTTCCACCGGATGCCATTTGCATTTTGAAGTTCACGGGGCTAAGAATCCATTAGCTAAATATTAGTTTTCCGAATAAATATCAGACCACACTTTCTCTTTTTACGTAAGTATGACACTATGTCATACTTACGCTGATGGTAAATATGTGTTGTAATAGGGTAGGTATGACACGTGTCATACCTCCATCGGCAGATGAACAAAATTCTTCGGCAGCTAAAATAATTTTTTTTTATTTCCATTTCCTCACGAAACTCAAACTAAGCCGAAAAATGATTCACTTTCGGTTTTAATTTTGTAACCCTTGGCTTCAAAAATATTATTCTCACTGATGATTTTTTTACCGTCAATGTCCGCCAAAGTGCGGGCGATTTTTAAAATCTTGTGATAGCCGCGGCCGGAAATCGCGTTCTCAACTACAAATTTTTTTAAAACTTTTTCCGCTTCATCAGTCAACTGGCAGAACTTTTTAATTTCCTTCGGCCCCATTTCACTGTTGGTTTGGATTTTTGTGCCCCTAAATCTTTCCTGCTGCACTTGTCTGATGTTCTGAACCGTCAATCGTATTTCGTTACTGGTTTGCCCTTCTATTTTCTGACTGCTGATTTTTTCATAGGTCTCGCGCGGGACGGAAATTTGAATGTCAATGCGGTCCAGCAATGGACCGGAAATTTTTCTCTGATATTTAAAAACTGATTGGGGGGTGCAAGTGCAGGCCTTAATTTCATCTCCGTAATTTCCGCAAGGACAAGGATTCATTGCCGCTACCAGCATAAAGCGGGAGGGGAATTTTACCGTGCTGGCGGCGCGAGCAACAGTGACTTCGCCGCTTTCCATCGGCTGGCGCAGGGCCTCAATCACATTTCTGGCAAATTCCGGGAATTCATCCAGAAACAAAACGCCTCGGTGAGCCAGTGAAATTTCGCCGGGTTTCGGCCAGGTACCGCCGCCAATCACCGCCACCGCCGAAGTAGTATGATGCGGACTGCGAAAAGGCCGGCCGGAAATTATTGACCGGCCATTCACTAATCCGGAAATGCTGTAAATCTTGGTCACTTCCAGCGCTTCTTCGTAGGACATCTTGGGCAAAATGCCGGCCATCGCTTGGGCCAGCAGTGTTTTACCCGAACCGGGCGGGCCGTACATCAGCAGGTTATGGCCGCCGCAAGCGGCGATCAGTAAGGCCCTCTTGGCCACATTTTGACCTTTAATATCGGTCATATCCAGCATTTCACGGGTCCCATAATCCTCGGCTTGTCCAATTATCTCATAGTCAATCGGCTCAACTGGGATAATATCCGTTTTGCCTTTTAAGTATTCGCAAAGCTCCTTTAGGTTTTTAACCCCGATGACCTTCAGACCTCTGACCACAGCCGCTTCATTGGCATTGTCTTTGGGAACGATGATCTCTTTTAAGCCCCGGTTTTTAGCCATGAAAGCCGCCGGCAAAACGCCATTTACCCGCCGCAACGAGCCGTCTAAAGAAAGTTCGCCCAGAAAAAGCTTATCATCAGTTAGAAACTGAATTTGTTTAGTTGTCAAGAGATAGCCCAGAGCAATCGGCAAATCATAAGCCGGCCCTTCTTTTTTGACATCGGCTGGGGCCAGGTTAACAATGACTCTGCGGTTTTTTTGTTTGGGCGCGATAAAACCGCTGTTTTTAATCGCGGCGGCGATGCGATCCTTGGACTCTTGAACGGCCTTATCGGCCAAGCCAACAATGTTGAAGAAATGCAAACCCGGCGTGGAGTCAACTTCCACTTCTACGGCAAAGGCGTCAAGACCAATAACCGCTCCGGAGAAAACTCGGACCGATGGCATTAAAAATTACTAGTAATCAGTTACTAATTATTATTCGCATGCGCTATGAATTATTCGCGCACACTATTCGTCAAGTGTATGCAACTACTATTCGTAAGCGTAGTAACTATTATATCAGAGTGGGCGGGCGGTTTTGGCGCAGTCAAAACATAAGCGGACCGCCGACATCGCCTGGAGCCGTTTTCCATCAATGTTAGAACGGCATTTTTCACAAACGCCGTAACTGCCGCTCTCCAGTTTGGCTAAGGTATCTTTTATTTCTTTCAGGCGCATTTCCAGACTTTGTTCGACCGCCCGTTCATTTTCATAGTCGGTAACACTGCGGGCTTTTTCGTCCAGCGTATCGGAGTTTTCCGTTTTGGGGAAAACTGATTGATAATCATCCCTGACGACCGGATTTTTCACGGCAAAACGGCCGAGTTCGGCTTCAATTATCTGTATCTCTTGGAGTAAATCTTCTCTTAATTTTTGCAACTCTTGGGGCGTCATCAGTGGATTCGCATGCGCTATTCGTAAACGTATGTAACCATTTTAGAAGTTAAGGCTAGCACGAATATTAAAAATAATCAATGAATAATTCGCGTGCGCTACAAACGATTCGCATGCGCTATTCGTAAGCGTATGTAACCACTATTTGTAAGCGTAGGTAACTATTTCTGGGTAATAAAAAGGACATCAAACAAGTAACCCACAAGAAGATGTGTGGACAATTAGCGGATTATTTGCCGGGGACTGCGTTGGGGTCGATGCTTTTTATTTTATCGATCACCGCGTAAATGTGGGTTTTTGAACTGGCAAAAACCAAGTAACTTTCGCCGTTGGGCGCATCCACTACGGCATAATCAACTGTATCCAACGGATCGGGAAAGTTGCGGTAGCGGATAGCCGCGCCTTGATAAGTGTTATCTAGAAAACCAGTGGAGATGGCCCGCGCTACATTCAGGCGAAACAGGTTTTTCAGATCATTTGAAATGGTAGTTTCCCAGTTTCTCAACGCGGCGCCCGCCGCGGCCGAGTCATTGACTTTAACGATCCAGCCGTAGCTAAAAGTGCTGTCATTCTTACGCATCAGGGAGGCATAGAATTGGCCATCATTTAAAGCGGCAATCAAAGTAGCTGGCGCGTTCGGAAAGCTAGCGGAAGCAAACTGGCTAAAAGGAAAATGTTCGCCGCTAACTGGATCGCCTATCTTATAAAGCGCTGGGTCACCTAGGGTCAAACTTTGGGTATCACTTAGGCTAGTTAAGCTAGCGAAGAGATCGGGAGTAACATTGGCAATCGGCCCATACACTTGGGTAAAGACCGTTTCCAGCGGCGGTATGACCACCGGAGTCGGAGTAACCGTAATGCTCGGGGTCGGTGATTCAACGACGGCCGGCGAGGGCTCATAGAAAACCAAAAACCAAAGCGAAAAACCGCCAATTATCAAAACGGTCAGAATAGCCAGCAATCCGGAACGGCCGAAAACCGGTTTTTTAGGAGTTGGCGGTACGGCGATTTGCGCGCTGATGCCGGGCGATGGCCGACTGGTCGGAATCCCGGCAGGAGGAGGAGGGGCAAAAACAGGCCGAGGCGGGGAGACGGGTGATGCAGGTGTAATAGGCGGTTTTGGAACCACTGAAATAGGTCTTTCCGGAGTAATACCAATGGGAGGTTTCCCTTTGCTCAAAGCGGTTAAATCATCCTGCATTGTGCGAATTGACGATTTAATATTTGGGCTGGGTGCCGGCGGCGGCATCGTCCCCGCCATAGTTTTTGGCGCTGGGGGTGAAAAAATCACAGGGCCGGTCGGAGACGGCTGGGGCGGTTTTAACGGAGAAGGGGGAGGCGCCGGCGGGCGGGCGGGGGATGGCGGAATATTTCCGGTTGGTAAATTCGGCGGCGGAATTTTGAGGTCGAAACCGGAAGATTGGTTTTGATCGGCCATGCTAACACAACTGCCAACTTCCAATTTCTAACTAATAAAGCATTCGTTAGCGATTGGCGGTTAGCAATTAGTTGTTGCGCGAGCGCATTGTCAGATTTATTCTACCATACTCATCAATATTTTTTACCCACACGTGGACAACTTGACCAAGCTTCAAAATATCGGCCGGCCGGCGGATGTGTTCGCCGGCGATTTCCGAGACGTGCACCATTCCTTCCTGGCCGGGTTTAAATTCAACAAATGCTCCAAAATCCATTAGTCGCGTTACTTGCCCCTTAAACTCATCACCGGGTTTGGCTTCGTAGGTCAGCTCTTCAATCCACTTGATTGCTTTTCCCATCCCTTCGGGGTCGATAGAAGTTATAAACACCGAGCCGTCATCTTCAATATCAATCTGCACTCCGGTTTTGTCTATAATTTCATTTATCACTTTGCCCTGCGGACCGATAACGGTTCTGATTTTTTCCGGATTAATTTTAATGATTTTCACCCGGGGCGCGTAAACGGATAATTCCGGGCGGGGCGTGCTGATGGCTTTGCTCATTTGCTCAAGGATTTCTAAGCGGGCTTGTTTAGTCTGGGCCAGTACTTTCTCCAGCACTTCAATACCAATGCCTTCCACCTTGACATCCATCTGCATTGCCGTGATACCGTCTCTGGTGCCGGCAACTTTCATATCCATATCGCCGTGATGATCCTCCGGCCCTTGGATGTCAGTTAAGATTTTGTACTTTGGGGCTTGGCCTTCCGAAGCCTTTGGCGAAGGAGGTTCAAACATCAGGCCCATAGCGATACCGGCGGCCGGCGCTTTGATCGGCACCCCGCCGTCCATCATTGCCAATGACGCGCCGCAAACCGAAGCCATTGAGGATGAACCGTTAGAAGACAAAATTTCGGACACCACCCGAATGGTATAGGGAAATTCTTCTTTGCTGGGAATTAACGGTTCCAGCGCCCGCTCGGCCAAGGCGCCGTGGCCGATTTCCCGCCGGCCGGTAAAACCGATCCGCCCCACTTCGCCCACGCTGAAAGGCGGAAAAACATAGTGGTGCATAAAACGTTTTTTGGTCAGATTAATTTCCATCGTCTCAATCCACTGTTCCATCCCCGGCGCGGCCAGTGTCAGCGAAGACAAGGCCTGGGTAGTACCACGTTGGAATAGCCCAGTGCCATGAGAGTGCGGAAGCACGGCAATCTCGGCGCTAATCGCCCGCAGTTCGTCAATTTTTCTACCGTCGGGACGTTTCTCCCCTTCCAGAATATTTTTGTGAACGATACGGTCAATTTCTTCCTCAAAAATCAGGTTGGCTTCTTTGATTTTTTTGTCCAGTTCCGGGTGGCCGGTAAATTGAGTGGAGAGATATTCACCCAACTCCGCCTGGGTTTTTTTCAAACCCTCCACATAGGCCTGTTTGTGCGGCGTGTAAAGCACCTTTTCCAATTTAGGCGCGACAAAATCGCTGACCATTTTTTTCAAGGCCTCATCGTGGGCAAAAATATTCAAAGTTTTCTTGGCTGTGCCGATTTCTTCGGCGATTTTTTCCTGCAATTTGTTTAACTTTTGCAGTTCCTTGAAACCGTATTCAACCGCTTCAGCAATGTCTTTCTCCGGCACAATTTTGGCGCCGGCTTCAATCATATTGATTTTGTTGGCGGTGCCGGCCACCACGATGTCAAAGTCGCTTTTTGGACGTTCTTCATAAGTCGGATTGGCAATCAATTTGCCGTCAACACGGCCAACCCGGACGGCGGAAATCGGGCCGTCAAAAGGGATGTCGGAAATCATCAGCGCCAGCGAGGCGCCGAACAACGCCGGAATGTCTGGGTCGTTGATTGAGTCAAAAGTCAGCACCGTAGGCACGATTTGGACTTCGTTTCGAATGTTGTGGTCAAACCGCGGGCGGATTGAGCGGTCAATCAGGCGGCCGGTCAAAATTGCTTCGTCCGAGGGCCGGGTTTCGCGCTTGATCCATCTTGAACCTTTGATCTTGCCGGCGGCGTAATACTTTTCCTCATAATCCACCGAGAGGGGAAAGTAGTCGGCGTCTTTCTCGCGTTCTGACATGGTGGCCGTCACCAGCACGGTTGACTCCCCATACTGCACGCGGCAGGAACCATTGGCTTGCCCGGCCAGACGGCCGATTTCAACCAAAAGCGGCCTGCCGGCAAAATCCTCTTTATATGTTTTCACTTTCATCTGACAAAAACAGACGAAACAGAGAGGGGAGTAATCAGGCTTCAGGCCAAAATTCTTGAGTCATCAAGCTCTTTGGCGCGTGCCCCATCACCTTCCATTCCTCTCACTCACTACTTCATTTGTTAATTAATAATCAAACAATATTGAAACAAAAGCGGAATAAGTTTTGTTCATAAAGATTAGAGCAATTCTAAGAATTCTTCTACGGTTAACTTTGCGTCGTTAATAATCGCCCGCACAAGAGATTTTTTGAGTGTTTTGCCAGCATGAATTGGGATAACCGTTCTTGTGTTGGTCTTGGGATTTATCAGAATCAGATGACTGCCTTTTTGACGATCCTCTAAAAATCCTATTCTTTTGAGAATTTTGACAACTTTTTTGGCAACTAGAGCTGGAATCTTATCCATACTATCGGACGGGAAGTGAAACAGGAATCACTACAGTGCTTTGAAAAGATTTTGTTTCTTCCGGAATTGGCTCGTGGTGAGCAACCAAACTTTCTATGTAAAGCTCAATTGCTTCTTTAATATTTTTTTCAGCTTCTTCTAGAGTTTCGCCTTGGCTGTAGCAACCCGGAAGAGTTGGTGCAATCACGACAAAACCGCCATCCGGGTCTGACTCATAAAATACGGGGTAAGAATAGATTTTCTTGTTAATTTTTGACATTTGTTCACTTTACCACATTACTTAACAAACTTAAAGGTGGAGAGGATTTGATCTGCGGTTTTTTCGTAGTTGGACTGCACAAAAAACTCGAAAATGCTTTGACTGCTTTCAATAAAGTAAAACATTTGAAATTGTGAGGGGTCTTGACGATAGAATCTCTTTACTACAATAAACTTATTACCCCCCAATATTCTCGATTTGCTTTCCGACAATAAAACTTCGGGGCTAAGGGGAATATCTCGTACCGCCGCTTCAATGTTGGAGGACTTGCTAAACAGTTCTAAGGTAATTCCACAGAATGGTGATCCGATTCCTTGATTACAACCACCATTTTCAAATATCTCTTTTTTATCAAAAGCAATTATCCCTCCAGCGGAATTGTCATAAGAAAAATTATTCGGATACTTGACCTCAAACCCATACTCCTCATTCCGATAGGTTTGCCAGCCTGCCAGAGGGTTAGGAGTTGGACTACTTCCAGACAAATACCAGTACAACCCTAGACCGGCTAAGGTGAGAATAACGATGAGGGGGATGAGAGCAAAACCAGATTGAGTTTTCATTTTAGCAATTCTTCAAACTCTTGAGGAGTTATCTCGGCATCTCTTAAAATCTTCCTCAACAAACCACGGCCTATGTCTTTATAGTCAGGAATGGTTATTGATTTTTTACTTGAGTGAGACAAACGTATATGGCTGCTTTGCCTACGAACTTCCTTATAACCAATCGTGGATAGAATTCTTACCATTTCTCTCCCTGAAAGTATTGGCAAACGAGGCATTCTAGAGAATAATTGTTCTGAGGCTTAATTCTTTCGGGTGGTATGAGTTAAGAATATTGAGAGTTTTTTCTTCTTCAAGAATCATTTTTATAACTTCTCTGATATTGCCTAGTGCTTCTTTAAGAGTTTTTCCCTGCGTATAACAGCCTTCAAAAACAGGACATTCAACAACATAAAAGCCATCTTCGTCTTTCTCAATCAAAAGAGGAAGCTTTTTCCCGCGAAATTTTGATAAAGATTGAGATTTCATGTTGATAACAAATCTACCACATTATTCCAAAAACTTAAAGGTGGAGAGGATTTTAATAAATCAAAAATTTCTTCTGGTCGGAGCCGAGGTCGGTGAAGACATCTACGGTTTCTTTGAGCTTGGCAGAGGTGCTGCGGTCAAAGGAGACCAGTTCCACTTTAAGCCCTTTGTTGACTTTGAGATACTCAACCAGCGGCATAAAATCGCCGTCACCGGTGACTAACACAGCCACATCAATCTTGTCAGCGAGAATCACCGCATCCACCGCCATACCCACATCCCAATCGGCTTTTTTCATCCCGCCGGCAAAGACCTGTAAGTCCTTGACCTTGATTTCATAGCCGCTTTTTTCCAGCGCCTCAATGAACGCTTTTTCTTCGCCGGTTTCGGTCTTGATAACATAGACAAAAGCCCGGATTAATTGACGCCCGGCCACGGCTGTTTCCAGCACTTTTTTGAAATTGACTTTGGCGTGGTAAAGATTTTTGGCCGAGTGATACATATTCTGGGCGTCAACAAAGACCCCCACGCGCTGGTGTTCCGATGTTAGATTAGATTTCCGAATTACCATAAATTCCGAGTGGTGGCCAGAGGGACTACGGCAAGCTAACGCTTCAGTCCTAATTGTTTCACCACTTTGGCGTGTCTTTCCGGCGACTGCTTGAGCAAATAATCCAAAAGTCGTTTGCGCTTGGCGACCATTTTCAAAAGCCCGGTGCGGGAGCTGTTGTCCTTGGCGTGCTTCTTAAGGTGCTTGGCTAGACGTTCAATTTCTTCCGTAAACAAAGCGATCTGCACCTCGGGTGAACCGGTGTCTTTCTCATGGACGGCGTGCTTGGAAATAATGTCAGTCTTTTGTTTAGCTTTAAGCATTGCACCTATAATACCAGAAACTAATTTAGATGACAATTCCCTTATTATGTCGTAAAATAAGACTTGTTGCGGCACACCTGTCGCAAAATGCATTGAGATTGTACAACGTTAAGCACATCGCACAATCTCAATATCAAATGCCTGACCTCAAGCAACTCAAAACCCAATTTCTGGAATATCTGGAAATTGAGAAAAACCGCTCCGCCAAGACGGCGGGGAATTACGACCATTACTTGACTAGGTTCTTGGAGTTCGCCTCCGCCCACGGACGGATCAATCGAGCTGAAGATATCACCGAAGAATTAATCCGCAAGTTCCGGCTGCAGCTCAACCGCCGGCGTGACCAATTCGGTCGGCCGCTTAAACGCGTCACCCAGAATTATCACGTTATCGCTTTGCGTTCATTCCTGAAATATTTAGCCAAGCGCGATATCCAAACGGTCTCGGCGGAAAAACTGGAGTTGGGCAAGCAGGAGGAACGGGAAGTTACCTTTCTGGAACCGCATGAGCTTGAGAGATTTTTGAAGTCGCCGTCAGGCACTGACCTAGCCAGCCGGCGCGACCGGGCAATACTTGAGACACTTTTTTCCACCGGTTTGCGGGTATCGGAACTGTGCTCGCTCAACCGGGATGAGATAGACCTCAAGCGGGGAGAGTTTTCGGTCAGAGGCAAGGGCAGCAAAATCCGGGTGGTTTTTTTATCGGACACCGCCAGCGCCGCCTTGACCAATTACTTGGATAAGCGTACTGACGCCGACCCGGCGCTGTTTATCCGCGTGCCCAAAAACGAAAAGTTTGAAAAATTTGGAGAATTGCGGCTGACGCCGCGCAGTGTCCAGCGCATCATTAAAAAATACGCCGCCGTCGCCGGCATCATCGGAAAAAAAATATCACCTCACAGTTTACGCCATAGTTTCGCCACTGACCTTTTACGCAACGGCGCCGATATTCGTTCGGTTCAAGCCCTGCTCGGCCACGCCTCTGTCACCACCACCCAGATCTACACCCATGTCACCGACAAACAACTGCGTGAAACCCACCAAAAATACCACGGTAAACAAAAAGGGGTGTCTTAACACCCCCGCTATACTTGGCGCTCGGAATAAACTGCATCAAGCCAAGAGAAGTTGGAATCAAGCTGGGAAGTGATAAAATTTCTTTCCACTTCCGGCAAAACTAAGCCATTGAGTATATCACTGAATCCAGAGCGGATTTTACCTACATCCATCTCACAACTTTCGCTCCAGAGTTTCTCGGCTAGTCGGTAAAAGCGTAAGATCGCACCTTCGCGCGTAGCGGTTACAGCCAACAGATTTTTTTCCGGCAAAGAGTCCAATTTGGTCGTGTAGCTAAGCCAATGACCAGCGTTATCAATCTCCTTTGGCCCGAACAGATCCACAAAATAGAGTTTACCCTGTTCATTAAGAACAACGTTGGCCAGTTTTAAATCTAAGCCGTGCGGCAGCAAACTTACTTCCTGGCCGGCAACAACTTTTCGATGAACGGATGGCGGCGGATACTTTGCCAGCGTTTCCAAAACCGAGTGGAGGATAAACCATTTACGAAAGTTTGGTTCTTCGCGATTGGCTACCATGAATTCGCCGTCACCACCAGTAATCAGTTCCTCATAGGAAAAGATTTGCGCTTCGGTACCCAGTTCCACCGGCTGGGTATAGAACAAAATTGGCAAGTTCCAGCCATAAGCTGCCAGCTCCTTTTTATAAGGCCCCAGCCGACTGTGTAAATTAGCCGCTAATTCCAGGGAAAGCCCTCTGCCCGCACCCATTCTTTTCCACAGCACTCGCCGGGATTGGTCTTCTACCTTGTATTCCAGCACGGAAACTTTCGATTGCCGGCCTTCGCTAATTCCGCGATAAGGCACTATCTTAAAATCCGCTAGATGCTCGTGCCGCTTCAAAATATCCATTTCTTTCTCCTTCGGTTGGAAAAGTTCAGCGTGCGATTTAAAAACGTCAGTTTCCACTAACTGATTTTTCATATGGTAATCCTAACGTAAACTTTTTCAGCTTACCAGCAGTTTCCGCAATACTTCCAAGTTCTTCTTCGCCCCGTTCATTGCCCGATGGGGTTTGGGTTCCGGTTCAATACCGAAGTATTTGCACATTGATGACAAACTAAACTTAGCCAGCCCGGGGAACCGGTCGCGACGCGACCAGCCGATGGAAAACAAATCCAATCGGTGGTAGTCCAGCGGGTCCTCCACGGCAGATTTTTTAAATGCTTCGTTGATAAACGCCCAATCGGAGTAGGCGTTTTGGGCGAGAAATATCGCGTTTTTCGTTTTTTCGGCATAAATTTCCAGCGCGTCTTTCAGTGGCCAAGCTCGCTTCCAATCCCTTTCATTATAACCGTTGGCTTCCAGCGCTTTCCTGACCGCGGTTTTAATATGTTCCGGCTTGATTTTGACTTCAAATTTATCAATCACTTTCAGTGTTTTTTGGTCCATCACCAAAAGTCCCAATTCAATAATTTCGTGGATTTGGGCGTCCAGACCGGTTAATTCAAGGTCGGTTATGGCCAGTGGTCTTTTGAAAAATTCCATCCTGATAATTATACCCCAGCTGACCCCTATCAAAAACCCCCGCCTAGGCGGGGGTTTTTGATAGGGGTGGACTTGGGGGAAATCGAATCCCCGTCTGGAGGTTCATTTACACAAGCGCTACAAGTTTAGCCCGTCTTGTTTTAAGTAACCGCGTAAAAGACGGGCGAAATAGCGATTACTTGCTTTGAGGGTTGCGACCGGCGATCGGCAAAGCAACCAGATGCCGGAAGTTCCCGCTGATGACGTTGGTGACTGACTAGCGGGGTCGTCAGGCCAACGGCTACCTAAATGATGTTAGGCGGCAAACGCGAAATTTTGGTTTGCGTTTAGATTTTTGATTGTTGATTAAAGCGGTGACAATCATCCGCTACTTGCGCTGGTTATAAACGTACCGCCATCAAAGCCGGTCAAGCCCGTCTAAGTTTTTGGACTATGACTGCTGGCTGCCCGCTGTCCAAAAATTTTGGCGGGCAAGCCCGTTATTTGACTAGCATACTACTAAATGTTAGCGTAGTCAAACTAGTTTCCTTTAACAATTTTACTCAAAACGGAGGTGTGTTTTGGACAAAAAGCAAATCGTGATTGTTTGCGGCTATGGCTGTCACCTGACCCCCGGCTACCAGGAATACTTACGCCGGGTAGTCAGATATATCGGCGAGAATTTTGTTGAGCTGATTATTGTCTGCGGCGGAAAGAGTCAACAAAAAACCGCGCCGGACAAAAGCGAGGCAGAGGTTATAAGTTCTTTTCTGCAGAACGAACCGGATTGGGAAGAGCTCTATGCCGGCCGTTGTGGACTGCCAAAAATTATTTGCGAAACTTGCTCGTTGACGACCCTGAAAAATCTTGGGAACGCCAAGGATTTCATCGGCGAATTTAGCCCGAAGGAGTACCGGTTAATAATTTTCTGCGATGCCAGCCAGGCGTTGAAGGTAAAATTGCTGGCAATGTCCATCTTTCCCGAGTATGACATCCAAATAGAAACCTACGACCTCTCCAGCCGAGGCGAGGTCAAGAAACAGCTAATGGCCACCAATTTCGAAGTATTAGCCCTGAAATTTCCGTTCTTGTCCCGCTGGCATCACCAGCAGCGGGTGAAGCGGGCGGGGCGGATTTAACAATCGTCACAAAAAAGGGATAATGAGATCATGAAAGAAACGGAATTGCTAGCAGAATATACTGCCCACGCGCGGGAGTTGGATTTTATCGCCGATCCAGCCGAACCGGCTTGGCAGGTGTCGGTATATCCCGGCGAGTTCCGGGAAATCAAGCAGCATGGCACACGGTTTGGTCAGCCGGTAACATTCAATGCGATTGACCGGCAGTATTTGCCGGAGAACCATAACCAACAACTGGAAATTTTACTGGCTTATAACCAGTTGGTGGAGAAGCGGTCCGTTAGCGACGCGCCAGTGATCCGCTTGCCGGCAGTGCAATGTATGCACGATTACCAGGCAACATTGGCCATTGTCTGGGAAAAACCGGAGGGCCAACGGATAATCAGCGACGAGGAATATGGAAAGTATTTTTCCCGCGGCGACGCTATCTGGCGAAAAATTGAAGAAACCGCCACTCTGATTCGATTAACTGTAGAGCAACTCGAAGACCTTCGCTTCCATAACAGCGACGCGGTGGGAGAATTACTACACGGAAAATCCTACGCCGATTACTTTTTAGAAAGATTCAGCAGGTGGAACGCCGAACGTCAAAAGGCCGGGAAAATATCCGACTATGATCAACTGGAACAGCAGAAGTTTGCCGTTTTGCGGACGATTTTCAGTCGCGGTTCAACTGCTGGTACTGGCCTGCAACTCGCTTGGAATGTCTGCGGCAACACTGACATCATCAAGACAGCCGATGGACAATATTACCTGGTTAACGGCCGCTTTGAGGCCAAGCCGCCCAGCTTCCTACCGGCGGCTTGGATTTGGAACCTGACGCTACATGGCGCTTGGCTAAAAAGTTCAGAACAGCTTGTGGAAAATATTTTGGATTGCTGCCAAATCTTCAGTGTCCAGCGGTTTTTTAGCCCTTTTCTGAATGACAACCTGCTGGAGCGGCTGTTTGCCGCTCGTTGGGTGGACGCCGATCTGCGGCGCAGTCCATTTAACCGGGTTAGTGACTTGGAATGGCAACGAGCGATTGATAATCTGGACTATGTATTACGCCAGCTATTGCGTTCCCTTTAGCCCCGAAGTAAGGGGGCTTTTTATTTCTGCCGATTACTTTATTCTTCGCAACGCCCGTTCTGTCTCCCGCCGTTTGACCACTTCCCGTTTGTCGTATTTTTTCTTGCCGCGGGCGACGGCAATTTCTAACTTAATCAGCCCCCTTTTGTCGTAAAGTTTGAGCGGCGCAAGAGTGAGACCTTGCTCTTGGGATTTGCCAATCAGATATTTAAGCTCGGATTTTTTGAGCAGAAGCTTGCGGGAGCGCTGGGGGTCATAGGGAGGTCCGCCAGCTGGCGGATTGCCCGGCTGGTAAGGGGAGACAGTTGCACCGACCAACCACGCTTCGCCACCCAGTATTTTCACATACGCTCCTTTGATAGACACTTTACCGGTTTTGACTGACCTTACTTCCTGTCCGGTCAAAACTAAACCAGCTCGGAATGTTTCCAATACTTCATAATCAAACCGGACTTTGGGATTGTCGGCGTAGGTCATAGCGGTGCTGGAGGTTATCCACACTTGTTATCTCGCCTCTTTAACTTATCATTTATCGTATAAGAAATTAATTGTCGGCACTGTGACGCACCGCGCGTTAGAGCGAGTGATAAGGTTTGCCGGCTTGAGCAGAAAAATTGAAAAAAGATTCCGAGGCGCCTCCCTCTATTAGCCTCGCCGGAAAATACCGCCGACTTAAATGTTGGGGGATGTTGGCGTCGCTGGATATTTACGGCTGTGCGCCCAGCCGCATCCGCGATCCCAAAAAAATCCGCGAGTTTATCGTCGGGCTTTGCGCCCATATTGATATGAAACGCTACGGCGAACCGATGATCAAACGCTTCGGCGAAGGCGAGTTGGAGGGCTACTCCGCCCTGCAGTTCATCCACACTTCCTCTATCACTGTCCATTTTGACGAGACCCGAAACCGTGCCTTTATTGAAATCTTCTCCTGTAAATTCTTTGACCCCAAAAAAGCCGAACAGTTTTGTAAGTCCTTCCTTAAGGCCAAAAAGTCAAAACTCAAACACTTTTTTAGGTATTAATCAAAAAGACGCTTTAATCTTTTATAAAACTCGCCGCGCGGTCCAATGTATTGGATTATAATTTTCCTTTCGCCGGTATTAATTGTGTAGGCGGCCCGAAAGTTCTGACCAAAAACGCTAAAATGATAGGAATAAAGAAAAGCCAGCGGCCCAGAGAGGCGTTCGCCCAAGTGTGGTTCTAGAGATAACTTTGCTAATCGAGCAACAACTTCTTCGCGCATACGCCGCGGAAATTTTTTGAATACCCTATCGGCCGCGGTAGCGATAAACAACTGATACATATTTGGCTAAGCGCGGAGTTTTTTGATTTTGCCCCGGTTTGTATCCCGTAAACCCTTTTGGATTGTTCTCATGGCCGGCCGGTCCAGCATCAACTCCAAAGTGGTTAGGTCGGAACGCGAAAGTTTGCGCAATCCAGTGGCCAGTTGTTCGAGAGAAATAGGCAAGTGTATGACATTTGTTTTTGAATTCATCTCGGTTTCCATAATCGCCATTTTAGCAGTTGCCCCTTGGTCAAGTCAATGTCTTTAAGAGCTAGACTAGCTAGTGGGGTGATTGCTTTTCAAGAATACCGTCGCAGCCACAGTATTTAGTAGGAACGAATAAGCGGAACTGAATAGCCCGCGCAGCGGAGAGTTACCTGTTATTTTCCTTACTTACTGGGCTAGGTTGAGTTAGATCCGGAACGAGGGAGGAACAAAGAGAAAAAAGGCAGGATGGGATTGGCGACTACTTTCTTTCCTCCAGCACCGTCTTTACCTGTATCGTCTCCTTGCCTCGCATCACCATCATTTCGCAGGGATCGCCGACTTTGAGGGTCTGGACAACGTCGGCCAGTTCGTGTTTATCGGTCAGTTTGTGGCCGTTCATTTCTAAAACAATGTCATTTTCCTTGATGCCGGCTTTATGAGCGGGGGAGCCGGCTACTACCGCTTCGGTGCCCGGCACGTGATCTTTGATCACCAGCGCGCCGTAATCCACCGGCAGGGTGTATTTTTTTTGGAGCTCCGCGTTGAGCATAATGTAGCGCAGGCCGATGTAGGGCCGGATGATGCGACCGTGTTTGATAATGTCTTCCAAATCGGCCTTGGCCCAATTGACCGGCAAAGCAAAACCAATATTCTGCGCGCCGTAGATGATGGCCGTGTTGATGCCGATTACTTCCCCCTCCAGATTGACCAGCGGACCGCCGGAATTGCCTTGGTTGATGGCCACGTCGGTTTGGATAACGTTGCGCAGGTTCTCGATCTCCCCGCCCTGCCCGAGCGAAGCAGAAATCTTCCGGCCCAACCCGGAGATGATGCCTTTAGAAACAGTGTTGGTAAACATTCCCAAAGCGTTGCCAATGGCCACTACCGTTTGGCCCAGTTCAATGCGGTTGGAATTGCCCAAGCGCGCCGTGGGCAGGCCCTTGGCTTGAATTTTCAGCACCGCCACGTCGTTGATCGGGTCGCGGGAGATCACTCGACCGCTATGCTCTTTTTCGTCGGCGGTAATGATGGTGTATTCGGCATCCGGGTCAAAAACCACGTGCTTGTTGGTTAAAACCAAACCATCGGGATGGACGATAAACCCCGAGCCGCCGCCGACTTTGATTTTTTCTTTGGGGCCGTTTTCAATTCCGTCCATTGGCTGATTGGGTAAGCTCTGGTCGGGCAAACCAAAGCCAAACGGCCCGAAAAATGGGTTGAAAGGCAGCTGCTTGACCGTCGGCATCATTTTGGAAATGACGATGCTGACCACAGCCGGTGAGACCTTTTTGACCGTCTCAATTGTTTGACGTTCCATGTCCATGATTTACTATTCTACCAATGAAGCACAAAAAACTCAACCAGAATTTTTTCGCCCGCCCAACGCTTCAAGTGGCCAGAGAGCTTTTGGGCAAGTTTTTAGTTCGTAAAATCGGCCAGCGCCAGATTGCCGCAATGATTACCGAAACCGAGGCCTATCGCGGGCCAAACGATCTGGCTTCGCACGCTTCGCACGGACCTGCCTGGCCGGCAGGCAGACGGACGCCGCGGACCGAAGTAATGTTCGGCCCGCCCGGCCACGCTTATATTTATCTGATTTACGGGATGTATCATTGCCTGAATATCGCCACGGAAAAGGAGGGCTACCCCGCCGCTGTCTTGATTCGTGGTGCTTCATTATTCCCTAAAACCTATAACCTAACACCTACCCTGAACGGGCCGGGGAAATTATGCCGTTTTTTAAAAATAGATAAAATGCTAAATGGGGATAATCTGACTATCAGTCCGCGGCTGTGGTTGGAGGATCGGGGCAACAAAATCAGACCCAATCAGATTAAAAGGACCAAAAGAATCGGGGTGGATTATGCCGGGCCATACAAAGACAAATTGTGGCGGTTTATGATAAAGTGAAGAATAACAATGATCATCAAAGATCGGGTCAAAGAATTGGTGAATCAGGCGGTAGCCGACACTGGGTTTGGAACGGTGGACTTTCAGGTGGAAAAACCGAAGAGTGACTTCGGGGATTATGCCGTCAATGCGGTGTTTGGATTGGCTAAGAAATTAAAAAAAACTCCGGGCGAGGTCGCCAGGCAACTGGCGGAGAAAATCAGTCAGAGTTTACCGGAAGAAATTGAGCAGGTGGAAGCGGTCGGGGGATACATTAATTTTTTCTTGAGCCGGCAATATCTGCAGAGTGCGCTTTCTGACATCGCAAGTCAGAAAAATTACGGGCGAAGTGAGGAATTAAAAGGCCAGACCGTGATGGTGGAATATACCGACCCCAATCCTTTTAAGCTATTCCATATCGGCCATCTGATGAGCAACGCCATTGGCGAGGCTATCGCCCGGCTTTACGAAGCCCAAGGAGCAAAAGTAATCCGCGCCAATTATCAGGGCGATATCGGGCTGCATGTGGCCAAAGCTATCTGGGGGACGCAAGGACAACTGCCGGGTGAGAGCGTCGGCTTGGCTGAGAAAGTAAAATTTTTGGGCGCCGCTTACGCCCGCGGCGCGGCCGCTTACGAAAACCAGCCGGAAACCAAGTCGGCTATTGAGGAAATAAATGAAAAAATTTTTAATCGGAGCGACCCGGAAGTTAATCGTCTTTATCAAATCGGTCGGCGGTGGAGTTTAGAATATTTTGAAATAATTTATGCCAAATTGGGTACTAAGTTTGACCGCTATTTTTTTGAAAGCGAAACCGCCTCGGATGGGCTAACTATCGTCCGCCAACATCCTGACGTTTTTCGGGAAAGCGCCGGAGCAATCATTTTCCCCGGCGAGCAGTACGGTTTGCACAATCGGGTGTTCATTAACGCGCGCGGCCTGCCCACCTATGAAACCAAAGAACTGGGGCTGAACAAAAAAAAGTTTGAACTGTATCCGGAGCTGGCGCAATCGCTGATTATTACCGGCAACGAGATCAACGAATATTTTCGGGTTTTGCTGAAAACGATGGCACTGACCATCCCGGAGGCAGCGGCCAAAACCCGCCATATTGGGCACGGCATGCTGCGTCTGCCCGGGGGGAAACTGTCTTCGCGCACCGGCGAGGTGGTAACGGCGGAAGAGCTGATCGAGCAGGTAGTTGGGAAATTGCGCGAGATTGTCAGCCCGAAAAGTGGTCTAAGCGAGTGGGAACGGGAGACCACCTATGAACCATTGGCTATCAGCGCCATCAAATATTCTATTCTCAAACAAAGCCCCGGCCATGATATTATTTTTGACTTTGACAAATCCCTATCCATCCGAGGCGATTCGGGTCCTTATTTGCAGTACACCTACGCCCGGCTGAACAGCATTCTGACTAAAGCGGGGGAAGCTGCGCCAAGCAGCAATTTTGCGCCGGACCAACTGAAAGAAGAGTCCGAGCTCAAGCTAATCAAACAGCTGTTTGAACTGCCTAACGTCATCAGCGAGAGCTGCCAGAAAATCGCGCCCCAGCACCTAGTCTTGTACCTTTTTGAATTAGCCAATCTGGCCAACAATTTCTACGAGAAAATTCATATAATTGGGGATGAAAACACCGAACGCCTGACTGCTCGGCTGGTTTTGGTCAAAACCACGGCCCAAATGCTGAAAAGCGGCTTAACTCTTTTGGGTATCGGAGCGCTTGAAAAGATTTAGCGTTGAGGCAAGCGCGAACGCCGCCGCGCCCAGCGTGTCCATCACCAAGTCCTGAACGGTATCGTCCAGGTCGCCCATGAAATAGACGCGGTAGCGGAAAACATCATAAATCGGCTGGCTTAATTTTTTGTTGCCGACATATTCGGCCATTTCCCAAAACACCCCCACTGCCACCGTCAGCGCCACTATCGTCAAGACCCGCCGCGGTTGAGAAAGGCGGCTGAATTCGCTATTGTAAAAAGAGGCTAAAAGCATCGCCACGAAAAAGCCGCCCAGAAAGTGGTAGGCCATGCTGATGGCCATTACCTCGCTTAAGTTCTCCAGTACGACGTACAGGTTGGAAACAAAAAGCGCGATTAGCGCCCAGAAGGCAAATTTAGACATATCCCGGATACTACCATGACATTGGATGATTTCAAAAAGAACGAAGAGAAAATACTGAAATTTTGGGGGGACAGCAAAATTTTTGAAAAAAGTTTGGCGCAAAGAAAAGGCGCCAAGCCGTTTGTTTTTTATGAAGGTCCGCCCACCGCCAACGGCCTGCCCCATATCGGCCATCTCCTCACTCGCATCTTCAAGGACCTCTACGGCCGGTATAAAACTATGCGCGGCTATTACGTCCTGCGCCGGGCCGGCTGGGACACCCACGGCTTGCCGGTGGAGATTGAAGTGGAAAAGCAGCTGGGACTGAAAACTAAAAAAGACATAGAAGAATTCGGCATCGCCCGCTTCAACAAAAAGGCGAGAGAAAGCGCGCAAAAGTACAAGGCCGAATGGGAAAGAATGACCGAAAGGATGGGTTTTTGGCTGGACTTGGACAACCCCTATATCACTTACCGGCCCGATTATATTGAATCAGTTTGGGCGATAATCAAAAAAATTTGGGACAAGAAATTGCTTTACCAAGGCCACAAGGTGATACCTTTCTGCACCCGTTGCGGCACGCCGCTTTCCAGCCATGAAGTGGCCCAGGGATATGAGGACATTACCGAAACAGCGGTGATAGTAAAGTTAAAAATCAAAGAACCTTTAGAAGCTATAAGCCATAACCTAACACCTAACACCTATTTTCTGGCTTGGACAACGACCCCGTGGACTTTGCCGGGCAATGTCGCTTTGGCGGTAGGGGAAAGTATTAAGTATCTAATAGTAAGTATTAAGGGAGGAAATGAGAAATACGTTTTGGCGGAAGATCGGGCAGAAAAGGTGCTTAATGCCGAATATGAGATACTTGATACCGTCTCTGGAAAAGACTTGGTCGGTTTGGAATACGAACCGCTGTTTGACGTTGCCGCGCTAAAATCAAAAAATTCTTACAAAGTTTACCCGGCTGATTTTGTCACTACCGAGGAGGGCACTGGCATTGTCCATACGGCGGTGATGTACGGTGAGGAGGATTATGAACTAGGCAAAAAAGTCGGTTTGCCGACTCGCCATACCGTGGACGAGCAAGGGCGGTTCACTGCCGATGTCGCCGCTTTTTCCGGCCAATATGTCAAAGACGCCGAGCCAGGCATCGTGAAATATCTGCGCGATAAAAACCGGCTGTTCAAAGAAGAACTCCACCTCCACACTTATCCTTTTTGCTGGCGCTGCCACACGCCATTGCTTTACTACGCCACCGATTCGTGGTTCATCAAAATGTCCGCCCGGCGCCAGCAGCTATTGAAAAACAACCGCCAGATAAACTGGAAACCGAAGCACATGAAGGAAGGGCGGTTTGGCGAATTCATCAAAGAAACCAAGGATTGGGCCTTGAGCCGTAAGCGTTACTGGGGAACGCCGCTGCCGATTTGGCAATGCGCTAATAAACATCATCTGGTGGTCAGCGCGCTGGCCGATTTGGAAAGACATCGTTTTCGTCCAGCCAATACTTATTATCTGATCCGCCACGGCACCAGCACTAAAAATGTCGTGCCCGGCAAGGATATCATCTCTTCCAAACTGGAAAAGGATGCTTACGAACTGACTAGTCAAGGCCGCGCCGAGGTAAAAGAAACGGCCCGCCAGCTCAAACGGGCCAACGGGGCGGACTTGATTATCAGCTCGCCGTTTTTGCGCACCAAACAAACCGCGCAGATTATTGCCGACTACTTGAACCAGCCGGTAAAAATTGACAAACGGCTGAAAGAAATAGATCTGGGGTCCGCTAACGAAGGCCGACTGTACGACGAAGCTATTCCGCCGGTGCCGGATTTTGAGACCAAACTTGACGACGGCGAGAGCCGGCACGATGTCAGAAGGCGGGTCTGGTCATTGATACGTGAGCTGGAAGAAAAATATTCCGGCAAAAAGATCATTTTGGTCAGCCACGGAGATCCCATCTGGTTATTGGACGGGCTGTCACGCAATCTGGATGAGCCGGCCATGTTGTTGCATCGGGCACAGGATTATCTTAAAAAAGGCGGGGTCAGGAAAGTTACTTTTGCCAACTATCCGCGCAATGAAGATGGTGAAGTGGATCTGCACCGGCCGTATGTGGATGAGATAGCGCTGAAATGTCCCGAATGCAATGAAGCAATGCGCCGTGTACCCGACTTGATAGACGTTTGGTTTGATTCGGGCGCTATGCCGCTGGCCCAGTGGCATTACCCGTTTGAGAATAAAAAGTTAGTTGACAGCGGACAACAGTATCCGGCCGATTTCATTGTTGAAGCCATTGACCAGACCCGGGGCTGGTTTTATACAATGCTGGCTATTGCCACCGCTTCGGGTCGCAAACCGCCTTATAAAAATGTGATGGTGCTCGGCCACACGCTGGATGAAAAGGGCCGCAAAATGTCCAAGTCCAAAGGCAATGTCATCATGGCGCACGACATTTTGGAACAGTTTGGCGCCGATGTTGTCCGTTGGTATCTGTTCACGCTGTCCGACCCGGCCGATGGCAAGCCGATCAGCCCTAAAGACATAGCACAAAAGTACCGGGGATTTTTCGGCACCTTGCAAAATACTTTACGCTTTTTTGAATTGTACGCCTCCTCGGCCAAACCCAGCGGCTCGCCTGAACCGCAGAGCGAATTAGACCAGTGGCTCTTCGCCCGTTTGGCCCAACTGACTGCCACCGTCACAGAAAATCTGGACGCCTATGCACCCACTATCGCCGCCCGGGCGATTGAGGAGTTCGTGGTGGATGATTTGTCTAACTGGTGGGTCAGGCGGTCAAGAAAAAGATTCCAGCACCCGGTTAGTAATGAGGAACTGGTCTATGTCGCTTCAATTTTACGATATGCGCTTTTGGAATTGGCAAAAATTATAGCTCTGTTTATACCCTTCACTGCCGAATGGCTGCATTCCGAACTGCACCGCGGCCAGACGGCCGGGACGGAGAGCGTGCATTTGCATGATTGGCCGCTGACGCAACTACCAACTACTAATCATCAACTACTAACAACTAATATGGAGGAGGTCAGAAAGTTTGTGGCGGCGGGATTGGGAGAAAGAAAAGCGAAAAATATAAAAGTTCGGCAGCCGCTGGCCGGGGCTACGCTCAAACGGGCGGAAAAATTTGCCGGCGGGCTGGAGGAATTGATTAAAGATGAGCTGAATATCAAGACAATCAATTATAATGCCGATGCTGAAGCCGTAATTGCCCTGGATGAGCGTATCACCGAGGATTTAATCCGGGAGGGTTGGGCGCGAGAAGCGATGCGCCAAATTCAAGATATGCGCAAAGAAGTTAAGTATAAGTTAAATGAAAAGGTATTCGCCGCCTGGGAAACGGACAATGCTGAACTGGCCACTGCCATGAAAAATTTCAGTTCTACCATTACCACCGACACTTTGCTCAAATCCTTCATTCGCGGGCATCAACTAAACCTAAAATACGATGTCGAAAAAGATTTCAACCTAGCTGAAGGAGTAAAGATTTGGTTAGGGGTGAGGAAATAATCTATGCGCACTCAAGCGGTGATTCTCAAAAAAATCCCGGTCAAGGAATATGACGCGCTGGTGGTTTGCTATACCGACATCGCCGGCAAGCAGACTTATCAGGCCAAAAGTGTGTTGAAACCAACCTCGGTGCAGAGCGGACATTTAGATTTGTTTAATCTGGTGGACTTTGCGCTGGTAGAGGGCAATGGGCACGCGATTATCACCGGAGCGCACTCGTTGAGAGCTTATTCGCGCTTAAAAAATAATCTGGCGGCGCTGGCGGCGGCCTATTTTTTGCTGGAATGTTTTGACAAACTGATTTTTGCCGGCGAGCCGGACCCGAAATTATGGCGGTTTCTGACGGCGCGGCTGGAGTTTTATGATCAGGTTGCCGAAAATGCCGCCGCTGATTGGTTCTTAATTATCAAATCAACCAAAACAGAACTGCTTAAAACCCTCGGCTACGACGCCACCGCCTCAATCGAGGAACTGACCGGCGGCCATTTCCGGTCGTTACAGTTTGCCAAAAAAGTGGTAGGATATACTTTGTAGTATTTATGGACTTCCAAGTAACTCCACTTGAACCAACGGCGCCAATACCGCCGCCATCTTTTTGGAAACGCCGCCGCGGCAAAATTATCGGCGGGGCGGCTGGTTTGCTGGTTTTGTTTCTGGTCTGGTCAATCTTTCTGGGCCGCAGCAATTTCAGCGAGGCCAAAGTTGATTTTAAGATTGACGGCCCGACCGAGATTTCCTCGGGTGAACTGGTAAGCTACAAAATCAGTTACAAAAATGGCAATAAAGCCGGGCTGAACGACGTCAAGCTGACTTTTTTCTACCCGCCCGATGCCGTGCCGGTGCGCGACGGCAACATTGCCAGCGCCGTTAACGAAAGTATAATTATCGGCGGTCTGGCCGGCGGCGAAGCCGGTGAGAGGATTATCACCGCCTATTTGGTCGGCGACCGAGGCAACATCAAAACGGCTAAGGCAGTCTTGGTCTTCAAACCGGAAAACGTCCAGTCCAGTTTCAAAAAAGAAACTTCCGTGGCGACCACTATCACCCAACTCGCCATTCCGCTGACTTTAGTCGCCCCGCCCAGCGTTATCAACGGCCAAAACATCACTTATCTGGTTGACTACCGCAATCAGGCCCAGCAGAATTTCAATGATTTACGCTTCGCCGTCAAGTATCCAGACGGTTTCCGTTTTTCGAACGCCACGCCCGCGCCCAGCGCCGGCCAAAATATTTGGGACCTCAAAACTTTGAAGCAGAGCCAGGGAGCTCGCATCACCATTCAGGGCGTTTTGCGCGGCGAGGAACTTTCCAGCAAATTGGTGTCTTTGGTTTTGCAAAAAAAAGTCACTACGCCAAACGGTGACGTCTATGTTGATTTTGAAAAAGTGGAAGCCACTTCGGTTATCGCCAACCCTTTCTTAAGCGTCAGTTTGAACGTCAACGACTCGGCCAATTACACCGCTCACCTGGGAGACGATCTGCAGTATCTGATAAATTTCAAAAACAGCAGCAATGTTGACATCAGCAATCTGACTTTGACGGCAACGCTGGAGGGGGTAATGTTTGACCCGGCCACGGTCCGCTCCAACGCTTTTTTTGACGGCCGGAACAATACCGTCAGCTGGAACGCCTCGGTAATACCGGAGTTGGCTCTCTTACGGCCGGGCCAAAGCGGTCAGGCCGCTTTCGCCGTCCGTTTGAAAAACAGTTTCAGCGGCGGCACCGGCTCGGCTAATTCTTTAGTTAAAGTCACCGCCCGCCTGGAATCGCCGAATATTCCGGCTAATTTAGACATTGATAAGCTCGCCGCCGATGACCAATTGATAACCCGGATTTCTTCGGTGCCCAGTTTTGACCAAAAGATTTTATTGAGTGATTCGGCCTTCGGCTCCAGCGGTCCCTTCCCGCCCAAAGTCAACCAAAAAACCGTTTTCACGGTCCGCTGGCAATTAGTCAATCCCGCCAATGACCTGTCGCCGGCCAAAGTCACGGCCGTCCTGGCGCCGGGAGTGAAATGGGAAAACCGCGTCCGCAGCGGAGCCAACCAGCCCCCGCCTGGTTACGATTCCCGAACCAGCGCCATAACTTGGGATTTGAGCACTTTGCCTGGCGGCAGCGGTGTCGGTTTGCCCAAGTATGAGGCGTTTTTCCAGATTTCAATCACCCCGTCGGTCAACCAGGTCGGCCAGGCACCGCCGCTTTTGAAGAACACCCGTTTTGACGGCATCGACGCCTTTACCAAAGAAAATATTTCCCGTAGTGTTCAAGACAGCACTACCTATAATATTGATGACAGCAATGAAAACGGAAGCGTTGAAAAATAACTTGCTGGAGAAAATTGTTTCGCTGTGCAAACGGCGGGGTTTTATCTTCCCCGGCTCGGAGCTTTACGGGGGACTGGCCGGTTTTTGGGATTACGGGCCGCTGGGCGTGGAGTTGAAAAACAACATTAAAAAACAGTGGTGGCAAGACATGGTTTACCGGCGGGACAATATTGTTGGACTGGACGCCGCCATCATTATGAACCCGCAGGTCTGGGAGGCCTCGGGACACACCGACAGTTTCACCGACCCGCTGGTGGAATGCAAGCTTTGCCACAAAAGATTCCGAGCTGACCAGGAAGATAAAATCAAAGAACATGAAGACGAGCACAAGCAAACAGTGGAGTGGACCGAACCCAAAACTTTCAATTTGTTGACTGAAGTTTATCTCGGCGTTACCGAACCAAAGGAAAAAACTTATCTGCGCGGCGAGATAACCCAGGGGGTTTTCGTCAATTTCGCCAATGTCGTTTCCTCCACCCGGGTCAAACTTCCTTTTGGCATTGCCCAGATCGGCAAGGCCTTCCGCAACGAAATCACGCCCGGCAATTTTACCTTCCGCAGCCGGGAGTTTGAGCAGATGGAGCTGGAATATTTTATTAAGCCCGACGAAAAAGAAGCCGGGAAGGTTTTTGATTTTTGGAAAAAAGAACGGCTGGCTTGGTATGCCGGTCTGGGCATCAGCCAAGAAAATTTGCGGTTCCGCGAACACGCCGCTGACGAGCGCGCTCATTACGCCCGTTTTGCCGAAGATATTGAATACCACTCGCCTTTCGGCTGGAAAGAATTTGAAGGCATCCATCACCGCGGCGATTGGGATCTAAGCCGGCATAAATTGGCCTACCAGGACAGTGAAACAGGAGAGGAATATGTGCCTTGGGTGATAGAGACCTCCGGGGGAGTGGACCGGGCAGCCTTGTTTTTTCTGCTGGACGCCTATTATGAGGACGGCGAACGGATAGTTTTGAAGCTCAATCCCAAATTGGCGCCCTATAAGGCGGCGGTCTTTCCACTGGTTGCCAACAAACCGGAGCTGGTCAAAAAAGCCCGCGAGATTTATGATGAACTAAGAAAACATTTTACCGTTGCTTGGGACGACCGGGGCAACATCGGCAAAAGATACTACGCGCAGGACGAAATCGGCACGCCGTTTTGCATTACGGTTGATTATCAGACCTTGGAAAACGAGAGTGTCACCACCCGCGACCGTGACACGATGGAACAAGGACGTGTCAAAATAGAATCACTGGTTGATTGCCTTCAAAAGAAACTGGGTCATTAGTAAAGGTAAGTACTTAAACAATTGAACAGGGGGAAGAAATGGATAGTACGCGAACCGCCCAAACCGCAAAGAATTTTTTGGCTTTTTTGTCGTCGGGTTATACCAAGATGCTCTTGGAAAAACCCTACGATGAGTTTTTCCAGACCGAGTTAGGCATCAAGTTAAAGCGGTTGGGTCTGGTCAGCAAGAACGCAATGGTCGTTGCTCTGGGACTTTTGGCTTTTTTTCTTGAACAAAAACTTTCGGACGATACAGTTTTGAAAAAAATGTTCAAAGAAGTCGCCACCGATGCCTGGCCGGAATTTTCCAAGCGGTTACTCAACGGCTTTACCGATTTTCTGGTTAGTCGTTCCGCCGCCGCTTCTGGCGAGGAGAAAGTGGCGATTGATAAACTTAGCCAGACCAAGCCGGAGGAGTTAAACGAGTTGCTGGTTGCTTTGGCCCGAGACGTCAAAAGCCGGCACTCGGATTTCTTGGATCGGGCAACGGAGAGAATTCGAAAATCTAGGGAAAAACTTCAAAATCGAAAGCGAGGTGTGTTATGGTGAATTTCCTGTTGGAACTGGCTGGCTGGAGCATGGACGCGGTCAGCACCACTTTTGTTACCACACTGCGTTGGACTTTGCGCGTTGTTGCGCTGGTCCTTGGAACTTTCTCACTGTTTTTGATCGCCTCCGGTCTCAGTTTCGGGTCGGTGGCAATCTTTTTGCTTTGGCTGTTGGTGGCTGAAGTTGCTGCTTTAGCGCTAGTTTTCATCCCCGTGCTGACACTTTTAAAAATGAATCAACGCTTGAAGCAGTTTGCCGATACTACCTGGCATAGTTTGGCCAGCTTGTTTCTCTGGCTACTAACGGCGGGAATTTCGCTGACGCTGTTTCTGCGCTGGGGAGAGATTAAATACGCGCCCTTGCTGGCATTGGTGTTCATCGTCACTGCGCTAGGTTACTGGGTATGCGATATGCGCTTTAGCGCCAAGGCAGCGGTATACCGTAACTGGTTGATCGTTGCAGCAATATTGGCATTAGTCGCCCTACCTTCGCTTGGTTTGGTCATTTTGAGTGGGACAACGGGAATTGACGATGCCCTGCGTAAAAGCACCTGGCCAAAGTCGGAGTCATATCGGCCAGACCTGGAATTCTTTTTTGATCCAGCTGATGGTAAGCCACGCTATTGGTATTGCGAGTGCGACCTGGAGAACGTTTTTAGCGGCGTGGTTGGCCAGGCATTCCATCCCAAGACTGGCATTGCTCTTAAACCGCTGACTCACGAGAAAGAGCAAGAATTCCGGCGCCGCTGGGAACAAAAACGGGAGACGGAACGCAGGACCCAATTAGCCGAGGAACAGAAACAGCGCCAACTTGCCGAGGCCCAACGCGCTGAAGCTCAACGTTTGGAAGAACAAAGTCAGTGGGAAGTGGCTCAACTCGCAACTGACCCGCAAATATCAACCGTGTCTGCCCCGCCACCAACAACCCCAATCACTATTAAAGAGATGGTATCCGAAAATCTTGACGGAGATGAAATTGCTAAAATGCTGGAACCGCATAAGCGGGGTACCTCAAAACCAGAAGTTATTTTGGATAAGGGAGAACAGCTGGTGGTTTTATTGGAGCAAAACCTGAACACCGATAAAAACCAGGTGGGAGATCATTTCCAAGCTGTTCTTTATGAGGATTTGGGTTATACCAGTGGGGGTGGCTTGCTTTTCCCCAAAAATACTCGGGTCAGCGGCCAAATTAACGAACTGGTCAAAGCCGGCAGGACCAAAGGGCGAGCCAGGATATCTCTATTGCTGACAGAAATCGGGGGTACCGCGCTAGAAACCTACCCCCTGGTTATTGAAGCCGATCCTTCCATCAAGAAGGATGCCGGCAAAATAGCAAGAGATGTTGGCGTGGGCTTGCTTATCGGTTTATTGGGCGGCGGGAAAAAGGGTGCGGCGATTGGCGGCGGCATCGGCGCGGGCGCGGGAGTGACTGAAGTTTTGTTGACACGCGGTCGGGCCGTTAAACTTCCCGCCGAAACCAAATTGGTCTTTTATCTTGCGAAACCCCTTATTTTTACTCCGTATCGCTAGAGAAAGATAGTGATCGGTCCCGACATCATGCCGGGATTTTTTATTTCCCCCCGCCTGTGCTATTTTAAATTTATGGAAACCAAAATGCCATTTTCTTTTTTCACCTTCCCCAACGGCCTCCGCTTGATTACCGTGCCGGTAACCAGCACCGACAGCGTAACGGTTTTGGTGATGGTCGGCACTGGTTCAAGATACGAAAACAAAGAGATTAACGGCATTTCCCACTTTCTGGAACACATGATGTTCAAAGGCACGGCCAAGCGGCCCAAAGTCACCGATATCGCCCTGGAGCTGGACACCATCGGCGCCGAGTACAATGCTTTCACGGGCAAGGAATACACCGGCTACTATGTCAAATGCGCCGCCGAAAAAGTGGATACCGCCCTGGACGTGATTTCCGATATTTTCCAAAACTCAAAACTTGACGCCGAGGAGATGGAGCGGGAGCGGGGGGTAATTATTGAAGAAATCAATATGTATCTAGACACGCCGGCCCGCTATGTCGGCGACCTGTTTGAAGAACTGATGTACGGCGACCAGCCGCTGGGCTGGCACATCACCGGCCCCAAGGAAGTTATCCGCAAATTAAGCCGCGGCGATTTTGTCAAATACTTCACCACTCACTATTTTGATAAAAATACCGTCATCGCCGTCGCCGGCAATATTGACCCGGGGCAAATCAAGCAAAAAGTTTCCAGTTATTTTTCAGACGTTCGCACCAACCAAAAACTGGAAGCGCTCAAGGTAAAAGAAGAACAAGACCGGCCACGCCTGAAAATTCACAACAAAAAGACCGACCAGACCCACTTTATTATTGGTTTCCGGGCCTTTGACTATTTCAGCGATAAAGAGGCAGTGTTGAATGTGATGTCTCTGGTATTGAGCGCCGGTTTCAGCTCGCGGCTGTGGAACGAGTTCCGCGATAAACGCGGTTTATCTTACTATATCCGGGCGACTAACAATAGTTACGCCGATGCCGGCTATTTTGAAATTAGCGCCGGAGTGGACAACACCCGCTTGACCGAAGCGCTTGACGCCGCTCTGGCGGAATGTAAAAAGTTAGCCGACCAAGCGGTCTCCGCAGCCGAACTTAAAAAAGTCAAAGATTACGCCCACGGCAAGCTGGCAATCGGTCTGGAAACTTCGGACGAGCTGGCTTCTTTTTACGCCGACCAGGAATTGCTTAAGCGGGAAATTCTGACGCCCGAGCAGAAACTGGCGAAAATTGACGCTGTGACTGCCGAACAGCTCCAAGCGGCGGCCCAAGAGATTTTCAGACCGGAACGCCTCAATCTGGCATTGATCGGTCCGTTCGAGCAAGACGATATCAAGATTAACAAAATTATCAATTCGTGGTAAACTAGCTTATTAGCTTTTTAGCTGCTTAGCTGCCTAGGGAATCCCTAAGAAGCTAAGAAGCTAGGCAGCTAATTAGCTGCCCGTGCCCGACCGTCAAGCCGTTGATCTCCACATCCACGCCGCTACTGTCGTCAAGATTATTTTCATAGTCCTGTTTTTTGTTTTTCTCTATCTGTTGCGCGATGTAATCTTAATATTACTGCTGTCAATCATTATTGCTTCGGCGGTTGGACCGTTCGCCAATTGGCTGGAGAGTAAGCGCATTCCCCGCATCCTGGGCGTACTTTTGCTATATCTGGCCTTTTTCGGTCTGGTGATTTTCCTGCTTTCGCTGATGATCCCCTTTGTTTCTTTTGAAATCGGCCAGTTGACTCAAGCCCTGCCGAAATTTGTGGCCGGTCTTTCTGGCGCTCTGGAAAAAGCCCAGCAGACTACTACTTCCCGCTATTTTGACTTCTTCGGTGAAATCCAAAATTGGCTGGACAGTTTCTCGCAGTTTTTGCAGGTTTCATCGCAGTCAGCGCTTAATGTCATCGTCAACATTTTCGGCGGTGTGGTTTCTTTCTTTGCTGTAATTATCATTTCCTTCTACCTGTCGGTAATGCGCCGGGGCATTGTCGGCTTTATGTCTTCGGTCGTGCCCGAAAAGTACGAGGATTACATTATTGGTTTGTGGAAAAGGACGGAAAAAAAAGTCGGCCGCTGGTTTCAGGGCCAATTGCTGATGGCTTTGTCCGTCGGGGTGATAGTTTTTGTCGGCTTGTCGCTTTTTAAGATAAAGTATGCTCTCCTTTTAGGCATCATCGCCATGGTTTTTGAAATCGTCCCGGTGGCCGGGCCGGTGATTTCGGCCATCCCGGGCGTGGGTTTGGCTTTTGCTCAATCGCCGACCCTCGGGTTCTGGGTGCTAGTTTTTTACATCATCGTCCAGCAAATCGAAAGCCATGTTTTCGCGCCGCTGATTCTGGGCAAAACCACCGGTCTTAATCCGGTCACGGTAGTGATCGCGATTCTTGTCGGCGCCAAGATGGCCGGTATTTTGGGCATAATTCTGTCGGTGCCGGTGGCGGTGGTGATTGTGGAAATTCTGGACGATCTGGCCAAACAAAAAGAAGACCGCCGCCTGTCAGCCAACTCCGGCTAGCGCAATTGGCTGTTTTGCGATAATCTGAAACAGCCAAGCGGGCTGTTTTTCAATTTATGGGCAAGTTTTACATTACAACCTCAATCGCTTATACCAATACCTTCCCTCACATCGGGTATGCCTTAGAGCTGGTTCAAGCTGATGTTTTGGCCCGCCATCAGGAACAACTAGGTAAAGAGGTTTTCTTTTTGACCGGCACCGATGAGCATGGTGCTAAAATTGCTCGAGCAGCGAAGGATGAAGGCAAAAAGCTCCGAGATTTTGTTGACCTAATTTCAGATGAATTTCGCCAGCTGGCCAAAATTTTAAATATCTCCAACAACGATTTCATCCGTACTACTGACCGGACCCGTCACTGGCCGGCTGTGGTTAAGATTTGGCAAGCTCTGGGAAAAGCCGGCGATCTGTATAAAGCCGATTATCACGGCCATTATTGTGTCGGTTGCGAAAGATTTATCAAACCCAGCGAACTAATCAATGGCGAATGCCCGCTCCACAAACAAAAACCGGAAATTATTGAAGAAGAAAACTGGTTCTTCCGGCTGACTAAATACAAAAAAGAGGTTAAGCAGAAAATTGCCAGCGGCGAATTAAAAATCCTACCGGCCAGCCGCGCCAATGAAGTACTGGGGTTAATTGCTGATGCTGAAGATGTCAGTTTCTCTCGACCGAGCAAGGATTTGAAATGGGGAATACCGGTGCCGGGAGATTCCACTTCCACCGTTTATGTTTGGGCGGATGCTTTAACTAACTATCTTTCGGCACTGGATTACGCTAATAATGGCGAAAAGTTCCAAAAATATTGGCCGGCGGATATTCAGCTGATTGGCAAAGACATTTTGCGCTTCCACGCTATTATCTGGCCGACAATGTTGTTATCGGTCGGCTTACCTTTGCCTAGGAGTATTTATGTACACGGCTTCATTACAGTAGAAGGCGAAAAAATCTCCAAAAGTTTAGGCAACGTCATTGACCCGTTTCAGCTAGTGAAAAAATACGGTGTGGACCCGGTGCGCTACTATCTCCTGCGCGAAATACCGTCCAACGAAGACGGCGACTTTTCCGAGACCAAATTAGTTGAGCGCTATAACGGTGACTTAGCCAATAATCTCGGAAACTTGGTCAGCCGGGTGGCTAAATTAATTGAGACAAAGCTGAACGGCGAATTGATTTTTGAGGAAAAGTTTTTGAATAAAGGGGTCAAAGCGAAAATTGCAACTGTGCAAGCGGCTTATGAAAAATATATCGCTGACTTCAAACTGCATGAGGCTATCGGTCAGGTCTGGGAATTGTTCACCTACGCCAACGGCTATATTGACGGTAAAAAACCCTGGGCCGACCCTGACCCCACCCACTTATTGCAAACCCTGACCGGCAGTGTGACCTTGCTGACCGCCGGTGCTAAGCTGGTCTGGCCGTTCCTGCCGGAGACCGCCCAAAAGATTTTCGCTGCTCTTGGTCAAACCCTTATCAGTAAAGAAACGGTTTACCGCGTGATCAAAACCAAGCCGTTGTTCCCGAGACTAAAATAATCCCAACAATCCGAATTTATCCGAATACTCCGAATGGAGAAAATAATTCATAAGGAGATGTCTTATAAGTTAGGTGGGTTGTTTTTCAAAACTCATAATGATTTGGGTAGATTTAGAAAAGAGTACCAATATTGCAAGCACTTTGAGGGTCTCTTGAAAAATAGCAACATCAGCTACGTAAGAGAATATAAGATTAATTCTCCCGACAAAGCACTAAATAAGGTAGATTTCTTCATTGAAAACGCCATACTCGTGGACTTTAAGGCCAAGCCATTTATCACCAGGGAAGATTATTATCAGATGAGAAGGTATCTAGAACTGGTGGGACTAGACTTAGGTTTGATAGTTAATTTTAGACAAAAATATCTTAAGCCGAAACGGGTTTTAAACTCCAAATCCACCTCATCTATTCGCAGCATTCGGATAAATTCGTAGTTTCGGATTATGTTAATTGACTCCCATTGCCATCCGCAATTTCCCCAATATGACAGCGACCGGGAGGAAGTAATTAAACGCGCCCTGGATGGCGGTGTCCGGATAATCTGCGTGGGTACGGATCTAGAAAAATCTAAGCAAGCGATTGAGTTGGCGGAAAAATATGATGGGGTGTGGGCAACGGTCGGTTTGCATCCCAATGACCGGTCGGAAAATTTTCAGATTGCGGATTATGAAAAACTGTTAGGCCATCCAAAAGTAGTGGCAATAGGGGAAGTAGGTTTGGACTATTACCGCACGCCGGAATCAGAAAAACAAAAACTGCAACGTGGTGTTTTACAGCAATTTCTGACGCTGGCTACGGAAGTCAAATTACCCCTGATCGTCCATTGCCGCAATGCCCACGCCGATATGCTTGCTATGTTCCGTGCTTCAAGCTCTATGTTCCATGGGGTAGTCCACTCTTTCACCGGCACTTGGGAGCAAGCCCAGCAATACATTGATTTAGGGTTTTATATCGGCTTAAATGGAATTATCACTTTTTCTGACCAATACCGGGAAATGATTGAAAAAATACCGCTTGACCGGATTTTACTGGAAACCGACGCGCCCTATCTAACGCCCACGCCCTACCGCGGCAAACGCAACGAACCGTTCTACATTACCACAGTCGCCCAAAAGATCGCCGAATTGAAACAAATACCGTTGGAACAAGTCGCCGAAATCACTACTCAAAACGCGGAAAAATTTTTCAAAATTTCTGACTCCAGTCGATGACTATTACCGTACTAGAATAGTCAAAATGCCCAAATACGACCACAAAAAAACGGAAAAATACTGGCAAGCCAAATGGCTCAAGGAGAAAATCTACGAGCCGGACTTAAAGAGTCCGCGCGGGAAGGGTAAGTTCTATAACCTGATGATGTTCCCGTATCCCTCGGCCGAGGGTCTGCATGTCGGCAATGTGTACGCTTTCGTCGGCAGCGATATTTACGGACGTTATCAACGGATGCGGGGCTACGATGTGTTTGAGCCGATCGGTTTGGATGGCTTTGGCATCCATTCCGAGAACTACGCTTTGAAAATCGGCAAGCATCCGGCTGACCAAGCCAAAATCTCGGAAAAAAAATTCTATAAACAATTGAGGGCCATCGGCAACGGTTTCGCTTGGGATGAGAAACTGGAAACCTACGACCCGGAATACTATCGCTGGACGCAATGGATTTTTATCCAAATGTTTAAACACGGGCTGGCTTACCGCAAAAAGCAGGCCGTCAACTGGTGCCCTTCCTGTCTGACCGTGCTGGCTGACGAACAAGTAATCGCCGGCGAGTGCGAGCGCTGTGAGAGCAAGGTGATTAAAAGGGAGCTGGAGCAGTGGTTTTTCAAAATCACCGATTATGCCGAGCGGCTGTTGAACAATCTGGATAAAATTGACTGGTCGGAAAAGATTAAGATTGCCCAAAGAAATTGGATTGGCAAAAACACCGGCGCCCTGATAGGTTTTAAGTTACAAGCTACAAGTTACAAAATTGACGTCTTCACTACCCGTCCTGATACGCTGTTTGGTGCCACTTATATGGTTCTGGCTCCCGAACATGAGTTAATCCGCCAGCTTAAACCGCAAATCCAAAATTGGTCGGGGGTGGAGACATATATCAATACCGCCAAGGCCAAAACCACCGAACAGCGGATCGCTGAAGGCAAAGAAAAAACCGGGGTAGAACTGAAAGGCGTGATGGCCGTTAATCCCGCCAATCAAAAGGAGATTCCGGTTTGGGTAGCCGACTACGTACTCACCGGCCACGGTACCGGCGCGATTATGGCCGTACCGGCGCATGATGAACGGGATGCGGAGTTTGCCAAAAAATTCGGCTTGCCGGTTAGTGACGCACCATTAGTGGATAATGAAGAAATCATCAAAAAAGTCGGCGGCCAGAAAATCACCAACTACCGCTTGCGCGATTGGCTAATCTCCCGTCAGCGCTATTGGGGGCCGCCGATTCCGATGATTTACTGCGATCCGCCAGCTGGCGGATGTAATTGGCAGCCGGTGCCGGAGGAGGATCTGCCGGTGGTGTTACCAAAGGTTAAAGACTTCCGTCCGACTGGCACCGATAAATCACCGCTGGCTTCGGTGGAAAAGTTTTACCAAACCAAATGTCCCAAGTGCGGCGGCCCCGCCCGGCGCGAAACCGATGTGTCGGACACCTTCCTTGATTCAGCTTGGTATTATTTGCGCTATCCGTCAGTCAAAGACAAAAAAACCCCTTTTGGTCCCGCGATAACCAAAACTTGGCTGCCAGTTGACGTGTACATTGGGGGAGCCGAACATGCTGTTCTACACCTGCTTTATGTTCGTTTTGTGGCTATGGCACTGCACGATTGGGGGCTGGTGGATTTTTCCGCCAAAGGCGGAGAACCGGCCACGCGTTTCCGAGCGCATGGACTGTTAATCAGCGGCGGCGCCAAAATGTCCAAGTCGCGCGGCAACGTCGTCAACCCGGATGAATACATCAAAAAATACGGGGCTGACGTTTTGCGGATGTATCTGATGTTTCTGGGGCCGTTTGACCAAGGCGGGGATTTCAGAGATGAGGGCGTGGCTGGGATTGTACGGTTTATCAATCGCGTTTGGTCGCTAAAAGAAAAAATAGCCAGTCAAGATAGCCTAGAACTTAACCGACCCCTCCATAAATCAATTAAAAAAGTCAGCGAGGATATTGCCGAGCTTCACTACAACACGGCCATCAGCCAGCTGATGATTTTGTCGCGGGAAATGGAAAATGGTTTTTCCGCAGAACAATTGGAAATTTTCCTGAAATTGCTGGCTCCCTTTGCTCCGCATATTACTGAAGAAATTTGGCACAGTATTCTGAAAAACAAGGAGTCAATCCATATTGCCCCCTGGCCGGAATATAACCCCAAACTCATCGCCGACGAGATGATTGACTTCATCATCCAGATTAACGGCAAGGCCCGAGGGGTGGTTACGTTGGCTCAAAATAGCACCGAACCAGAGGTCAGCGCGGCGGCCCAAACCAACGCCAACATCAAAAAACATCTCGCCGACAAGACAATCATTAAGACTGTTTTTGTCCCAAACCGGCTCATCAATTTCGTCATCTGATACACCTTGTGTTAGAATTATCTCATGGAAACGTCTCCCAAATTGGAGCGGGAAATTGCCGAGATTGAGCAAAAATTGGCTGAAAAAAAGCAGGAACTAAACCGGGAAACTTTGCATTCCGTGGTTCAGGAAAAAATCCAGGAACATATCTCTGATTATCAACCGGCCGGGCCGCCGACGGATGTTTCGTCCCTACCGCCGGTCATTCCACCACCGGTCACCGAGCCGCCAGCTTACCTGTCTGACGAGTTTAAAAACAAAGTTCAGGAGTTGGTCAATGTCGCTTTCAATGAAAGTTTAGACACTGCTTTTAAGGCCCTGAAACAAACCGGAAATCCGGCCCTGATTGACGCTTTTCACGATGTTTTAGTAGACCAGCTTTACGATGTTCTGGTAGAGCGAGGAAAACTGAAAAAAATATAGTATCAACTATGCCACAACTGATTCTCTACGTTGTTCTTCTGACAGTACTCGGTCTGATACTGTTGGCCGGTTGGGTTGCCCTGAACGGCTTGCAGAGCAAAGGCCGAGTGCAAAAAGCGCTTAATCTGACTTTGCTTTTGATTAAGGTGCCGCGCGAGGCGATGAGCGGTCAGGCGGGCGGCGGCGGTCAGCCGAAGAATGAAAAGGAGCTCATCGGCATTGCCGAGCAGTTGATTTCCAGTTTCACCAACCTTCACTCCAAGGGTCTGGATAAATTTCTTTACGGCGAGCCCTACTTGGTTTTGGAAATGGCCGTGCACCATATCGGCGAGGAGACCCATTTTTATCTGGCCGTGCCCCGGAACAGCGAGGGAATTATTGAAAAACAAATTTATGGATTTTATCCCAGCGCCGAAATCGGCCGGGTTTCTGACTACAATATTTTCAATCCCGCCGGCTCGGCCGCCGGTAGCTATCTGACCTACACTCAAAACCCGATCTTGCCTTTCAAAACCTATCAAAAGCTGGAAGCCGACCCGATTGGCGGCATTTTGACGGCTCTATCCAAGCTGGAAACTGAAGGCGAGGGCGCGGCTATGCAAATTTTAATTCGCCCGGCTCACGCCAACAGCCAGAAATCATTGGCCGCCAAAGTAGCCAGAGAAATGCAGTCGGGCTACCAATTCAAAGAGGCTCTGCGGCGAGCCAAACATCCGCCCAAACCCAAAAAACCAGAACCCGGCCAGCCGCCGGAACCGGAAAAACCGCGGCTAATCACTCCGGCCGACGACGAGGTAATCAAAGCGATTGCCGCCAAAGCCGGCAAGCAGAATTTTGACGTCAATATCCGGCTTTTAACTTCGGCAATTTCCTCCGAGCGCGCCGGGCAGATTCTGCAGGATCTGGAGGGTTCTTTGACCCAGTTTTCTTCGCCCGACCTCAACGGTTTTAAGACGGCTAAACTTTCCGGCTCGGCCTTGGAAAAACTGGCTTACAATTTCGCCTTCCGGCTGTTTGACGAAAGACAAAAAATGGTGATGTCCACCGAGGAAATTGCCAGTTTTTATCACTTTCCGTTAGCGACGACAGCCACGCCCAAAGTCAAATTTTTGAAAGCCAAACAATCCGAGCCGCCCGCCAATCTGCCGGCTGAAGGCGTGGTGCTGGGCGCCAGTGTTTTCCGCGGGCAAGAAGTGCCCATCAGAATGGCCGACGGTGACCGCCGCCGGCATCTTTATGTCATCGGCCAGACCGGCACCGGCAAATCCTCGTTGATGAAGCAGATGATTAGGCAAGACATCGCTAACGGCAAGGGCGTCTGCTTGGTTGACCCGCACGGCGAATTCGCCGATTACGTGCTGTCGGTGGTACCGCCCGGCCGCGCCGAAGAGGTGATTCATTTCAACCCGGGCGACATTGACCGGCCGCTGGGACTGAATATGCTGGAAATTGACCCGGCGCGGCCGGAACAGAAAACTTTTGTCGCCAACGAAATGCTGGCTATCGTCAAAGCGCTTTACCAAGACCTGCCCGAGGCCTTTGGCCCGATGTTTGAGCAATATTTCAAAAATGCCATTTTACTTTTGCTTGACGACTACGCCACTGAAATCCCGACTTTGGCCGAATTGCCCAAAGTACTGGCCAACGCCGACTACCGGCGCGATAAGTTAAGCCGCGAGCTAAATCCGCTGGTGAAAAACTTCTGGGAGCTGGAAGCTGAGAAAGCCGGCGGGGAAGCGGCGCTGGTCAATATGGTGCCCTACATTACCTCCAAACTGAATCCCTTTCTGGCTAACGATTACGTCCGGCCGATCATCGGCCAGCAAAAGAGCGCCTTCAATTTCCGGGAAGTGATTGACGGCGGAAAAATCCTCATCGTTAATCTTTCCAAAGGCCGCATTGGCGACATTAACGCTAATCTGCTTGGGATGATTATTGTCAGCAAACTGCTGATGGCTTCCTTATCACGGGTGGATATCGCTGATGAAAACCAGCGCCGGGATTTTTATTTTTACATTGACGAGTTCCAAAATTTCACTACCGAAAGCATCGCCACTATCCTTTCCGAAGCCCGCAAGTACCGGCTGGATTTGATTGTCGCCCATCAGTATATCAAGCAACTGCAGGAAAATATCCGCGACGCCGTTTTCGGCAATGTCGGTTCCATGGCCGTGTTCCGCGTCGGCGCCGATGACGCCGAATATTTGAAAAACCAGTTTGAGCCGGTTTTCAGCGTCCAGGATTTGATGAGCATAGATAATTTTCACTGTTACCTCAAGTTGCTGATTAATAACCAAACCACCCGGCCCTTCAGCATCCAGACCAGCCGCGAACCGGACGGCTCGGCGGAAGTAAGAGAACAAATCCGGGAATTATCGCGACTGAAATACGGCCGCCCCCGGGAGGAAGTTGAGACAGAGATAGCTGGCCGATATCAGGTTTAGCATTCTGGTTTTAAAAACAATACCCCGCCCCCTTTCACTGCCCGAACTCGGATGAGGCGCGGTTTTAATGGTTTTATAAAAATAGTACCGCTTATTGCTTCAGCCTCAATCCTTATTAGGCAGTGAAAGGGGGCGGGGTATTTAGGAGGTGTTTCGCCGCCTTTCATTTTTGCTTATCCGCCCGTAGGCGGACTGCGCTGGTGAAGAATGATTACCATAACACTGAATAAGACGCAGGAAGAATAAATAGGGTTGCTCGCTGGCCAATTCTTTGCCGCTATTGTCCTTTGCCGAGTTTTCACATTTGCAACTTTAGCTAGTTCGTTTGCGTCTTAGTTTTATTAGGGGGTATTTTGGTGGTATAATCAAAACAGCATGAATGCCAGACAATTAAGAAAATTTGAAGGCATCGCGGAGGAGCATCAAAAGAGCATCGTCAACTTTCATTACCGTTTCGTCGGCGACCGGTATGAGGCCGAGAATCTGGCCCAAGATACTTTCATTAAGGCCTTCCTCAAACTCAAAACCCTGAAAGACAAGAAAAAGCTTAAGAGCTGGCTGTTCGCCATTGCCCGCAATGTGGTTATTGACTTTTTCAGGAAAAACAAGAACCGGGAAATTGCTTTGGGCAATGAGATGATTGAAAATTTTATTGAGACCGCTTCCTCGGTCAAGCTTGATTCCAGAATCAATGAAGATGAAATTTCACGGGAATTGCAAAGGTGCATTGACCAGCTTTCCAGTCAGGACCGGAGGTTGATCAAGCTTTTATACTACGAGGGCTTTTCCTACAAAGAAATCAGCCAGATTTTGAGAATCAACCAGAACACCCTGAAAAGCCGTTTGCACCGCACCCGCGCGATTCTGCTGGAGATCATTCAACAGAACGATTTATTAAAAGACGTAGCCATGCAGTATAAATAGTTCAGCGACACCATCTTTAATACACATAAAAAAAGAGAAAGAGCGCTTGATAAATACTTGAGAACCAAGGTCCCATATTTTATTATGCACAAACATTTGATAAACCCCGCCCCTGACTTTACCGAACGGTTGATGCTGAAAGTCGCCAAAATCAACCAGCAAAAAAAGCTGGTTTATGATGTTTTGATTGCCTTTCTGCTTTTTAGTCCGTTTTTGGTGCGGCAGGTTTGGTTGTGGCTGGCCGCCAGCCATGATTACTTTTCCGCCGGCCGTTTGCCTTTCAGCCAAACGGTTTTAACCGCTTACGGGTTTTTCCTATCAACCGTTGCCGCCTACATTCTCTTGAGTTTCGGGCTGGCGGCGGCATTGATTTACCGCTTGGGTTGGCGGCGTCTAGCCCTGGCCGTCAAGTCAATTAGCCAGGTTTTCAACCCGGCCCGTTTCCGCACCTAGTTTATGTACCTTATTCGTTGTTACATACGCTTACAAATAGCGCACACGAATATACATAAGCGTACGTAACTGGGTATTGCCAAAATCAGGTTTCTTAAGCATAATCCAAAAAGCGTTGGGTTGTTTTGTTGTTGCATACACTTAACGAATAGTGCATACGAATTACTTAGATGAAGATTATTTCTGTCAATCTCAAAGGAGACCTTACCGAAGCGCTGCTTGCCGCTTTGGACGTCCTTAAAAAAGGCGGGGTGGTGGCTTATCCGACCGACACTATTTACGGTTTGGGCGCTAACGCTTGCGATTACAAAGCGGTGGAGCAGATTTTCAAAATCAAAAACCGGCCCTTCTCCAAGCCCCTGCCGATCATTGCCCGGGATCTGAATTGGGTCAGAGAACTGGCCTATCTGCCGCCCAAGCTGGAAAAACTATTGGCGGAAATCTGGCCTGGTTCGATCACGGCAATTTTGACCAGGAAAGATATCGTGCCGCCGATCGTCACCGCCGGGAGCAGTAAAGTTGGCGTCCGCATTCCGGATTTTGAGTTCACCGAAAAACTGCTGGCTAAATTCGGCTACCCGCTGACCGCTACTTCCGCCAATCTTTCCGGCGAAGAGGGCACCGGCAATATCGCCGCCGTCATCAATTTCTTCAAAGACCAGCTGTGGCAGCCGGATTTGATCATTGACGCCGGCAATTTGCCTAAGTCCCTGCCTTCAACTATTCTTGACCTTTCCACTCTCAAGCCAAAGATTCTGCGGGTCGGCCCGACCAAACCGGATTTTTTGATGAAACTATTAGGCGCCACTTATGCTGAAAAAGCTAATCCAAAAAGAAGCGCTCCGCCAGCGGAGGGTTATTAATTTCATCCCTTCCGAAAACTATGTCTCCAAAAACGTTTTGGCGGCTTTGGGTTCGCCCCTGACCAACAAATATGCCGAGGGGCAAGCGCACCGGCGCTACTACTTCGGCAATCAAATCATTGACGAGATTGAAGACGAAGTAAAAAAATTGGTTTACAAATGCTTTAAGGTCACACCGGCTAAATATGGTGTCAATGTCCAGCCGTATTCAGGCAGTATTGCTAATCTGGCGGCCTATCTGGGCGCATTAGTGGATGGCGACCCCGAGAAGCTTCGCAACGGGGCAAGCCGGATATTAGCAATGTCGCTTGCTCACGGCGGCCATCTGACTCACGGCCATAGTGTCAGCTGGACTGGTAAACTTTTTAATTTTAGACACTATGGCGTTGGTCGGGACGGCTGGCTGGATTATGACGCAATTGCCAAACTGGCTAAACAGTTCAAGCCCAAACTAATCGTCTGCGGTGCGACGGCTTACCCACGGAAGATTGATTTTAAAAAATTCCGCCGGATTGCCGACTCGGTCGGTGCGCTGCTCATGGCCGATATTTCCCATATTGCCGGTTTGGTGGTTGGGGGAGCATACCCCTCACCTTTTCCTTACGCCGATATTGTTACTACCACCACTCACAAAACTCTGCGCGGCCCCCGCGGGGCAATAATTATTTCTAAAAAGGAGCTGGCTGATAAAATCGATAAGACCATTTTCCCGGGCCTGCAAGGCGGGCCGCAGATGCACACCATAGCCGCGATTGGGGTTTGTCTGGAAGAAGCATTGCACCCAAGCTTCAAGAAATATGTCAAACAAGTCGTAGTCAATGCCAAAGCATTGGCAGGAGAATTAAGGCATTTGGGGGTTAAGGTAATATCGGGCGGGACGGACAATCATCTGCTTTTGGTTGATGTCACCCCGCTGGGCATTAGCGGCAAAACTGCCGGCGAGCGTCTAGAAAAGCACGGTATCATTGTCAATAAAAACGCGATTCCTTACGATATCCGCCAGCCCTGGGATCCGTCGGGCATCCGCCTGGGCACCCCGGCCGTAACCACGCGGGGGATGAGGGAAAAGGATATGATAAAAATCGCGAGAAGAATACGCGCGATTTTAATGACTGATTCTTAATTACTAATTTCTAATGATTGTCGATGGCAGGGAAATTGCCGAAGAAATATTAAATCGGTTGGCCGAGGAGGTAAAAAAACTGAAACCGCTCACTTTAGCGGCGGTTTTAGCGGGTAATAATCCGAACAGTAAAAAGTTTATAGGGCTCAAGCGGAAAGCAGCCGAGAAAATCGGCATTGGGTTTGTTATCCACGAATTTCCGGAAAAATTATCTTCCGAAGAACTAAAAAAAGAAATTGCTAAATTGAGCAAATTAAATGACGGCATAATTGTTGAATTGCCTTTACCGCCGCACATTAATACCCTATATGTCCTGAACGCCATTCCCGAGGAAAAAGATGCGGATGTTTTATCGCAAAAAGCGCAGGACGCTTTTTTCGCGAATCAGTCAAAAATCCTGCCGCCCTCGGTGGAAGCAGTCAAAACAATATTCGCCAAATATGACATTAATCCGATTGGTAAAAACTGCGCTGTTTTTGGTCATGGTCTATTGGTCGGCAAACCAATTAGCCACTGGCTTACCGCTCAAGGCGCCAATGTTTCAATTATCACCGAACACACCCTAAATCCTACGCCCCACACCCTTTCCGCGGATATAATCATCTCCGGCGTCGGTATACCCAACCTAATCACCGCCGACCTGGTCAAAGCGGGAGCGATAGTAATCGATTTTGGCCCCGATGTGGATTTTGAACCGGTCAGCGCTAAGGCCTCCCTCATCACCCCGCCCACCGGCGGCGTCGGCCCGATTGTTATTGCCGGTGTGTTGAAGAATTTGGTGGGGTTGGGGGAATAAAAAAACCGCGCCGAGCGGCAAGGGTTTTCCCCCACAAAATCAATGGGCGGCACTTTGTGCCGCCCACGATCTGGCTCTCAAAAAGCCGTCTAGTTTTGTCTTGGTGCAGTATTCTTGAATTAGTCCGAACGCATTTCGCCGCCGCAGGCGGCGAGGAAGTCCCCCCGCGAAAATTCGGAAAGGCGGCGGAGCCGCACCGCTGACAATTTCAAGTTTTTCTTTGGCGGCATTCAATCCAAGGATTCGGGGAGCGAACTACTGAAATTTTAGCAAATTTCAGCTTCGGCGACAAATTCTTTGTTCTTTCAAATTTAGAAAAAGAAAAGGGCGCGACTCTATGAAGAGAAGCGCCCGGTTACCCCTTGTTGTTGAGTGGGGCAACGAACTCAAGTTCGCCACGAATCACGCCACCGATCTTAAGAACGCAAATCGAGAAGACCCGAAGTGTGCCAACTTCTTTCAAAGTTAGCGACAACTCGAAGTCCGTTCCTTTCAGAATGTTCTTGAGATAGCGAAGGTCGCTCCGGCGAAACCACATCTTGCACTCGACCATGAGCCGCTTGAATGTCTCGTAGTCCGCGAAGTCGAAGTCGGCAACCTTGTCTTGAATCAGGAAGCCGACCAGAACATACGAGAGCTGTGAGAGACAACGGACGTATTGCTCCGCCGTCACGTACTCAATCGGCTGACGAGTGTACGAGTGGGAACGCGGTACGGCAAACCGTCCGGTTGCCGACTTCTGTTCTACCGAGTACGCCACCACCTCGCGGAGGTAGACGGCTTCCGGCACATACAGAAGTTCGAGTAGCTCACGGGCTCTGTCGCTCATGTTAACCTCCTTTCGTTTTTGAAGATTCTGCCGGAGATGATGAAACTCAAGACAGAGATGACTATCGTGAGAATCACTTGCGCTCCGATGTACCAAAGGTGCAGATACTCCACCATAAGGTACAGCAAGAGTGTGTTGCCGATGAGAAAGGAAACGGTCATGGCGACATACAGCGCGAGCTGACGGCCAACCATGTGAGTTTCCTTGTTCTGGAATGTCCAGAATTTCTGAAGTGTGAAGTTCAGTCCGGTATTCAGGACGAAACCAATCACCGCAGAAATGACATACCAGACACCCAGGTACTCGGTGAGGCCGTACAGAGCGGCATAGTAAGCAATAACGCCGGCGGCTCCTGCAACGCAGAACCGCACGACTTGCCTGAGGCGAGACGTTTCGGTTCGCATTGAGGATACCTCCTTTCAGTTTTTGGTTTGTGAATGTACTACTTCGTTGAACCGAAGTTCAATG
>JBBTYI010000010.1:0-20885 GCA_038061865.1 Patescibacteria group bacterium
TGCCGGCGCCGATGGCAATACCGATATCCGCTTGGGCCAGCGCCGGGGCATCATTGATGCCGTCGCCGACCATGGCCACAAACTTGCCTTCTTCTTGTAATTTTTTAACGTATTCAGATTTGTCTTCAGGCAATACTTCGGCAAAAACTCTGTCAATGCCAAGTTCTCGGCCGATAGCTTCAGCGACTTTTTGGTGATCTCCCGTGATCATTGCTACTTCCATGCCCAATTTTTTCAAAGAAGCAACGGTTTTTTCGGCATTTGGCCGGGAGATATCGGCGGCTGCCACAATTCCTGCAAATTTCCCGTCAACAGCAAGCAAGCTTAAAGTTTTGCCCTCACTGGCTAAACGATTAATAATTGCTTGTCCGAAAGATGTATCAATATGGTTATCCAGCAAGAATTTTTCTTTTCCCGCATAAACAACTTTGTCTTTTATTATTGCTCTTAAACCATAGCCGGCGACAGACTCAAATTTTTCAGTTGGCTCAAGGGGCAATGCGTTCTGCCGTTTGGTTTCCTCAATGATCGCTCTGGCAAGCGGGTGGTTTGAGCCGGCTTCAAGACTGGCTTCATATCTAAGCACTTCATGCTTGGTAAGACCGTTGAAAGCAATCACATCGGTAACACTGGGCTTCCCCTCGGTAAGTGTACCGGTTTTATCAAGCAATATGGCGTTGACCCTTGAGGTATTCTCCAGTGTCGCCGCGTCTTTAATGAGAATATTGTGTTTTGCGCCGATGCCCGTGCCAACGGCCACAGCCGTCGGTGTAGCCAGACCCAAAGCGTCGGGACAAGCAATGACCACCGTAGAAACAGCAAAAGTCAGAGCGGTAATAAGGGTCGCGCCGGCGGTGAAATACCAGCCGAAAAAGGCCAAAAGGCCAGAACCAATAGCCACAATTACGAGATATCCTGCCGCTTTATCGGCGATGCGCTGTCCTGGCGCTTTTGAATTCTGGGCAGTTTCAACCAGTTTGATGATGTGGGCCAGAACAGTTTCCGAGCCGACTTGGGTGGCTTTGAATTTGACAGCGCCGGTTTGATTCACTGAACCGCCGATGATTTTATCACCGGTTTTCTTGGCCACCGGAATTGATTCTCCAGTAACCAGTGACTCGTCGATAGCGGTTTCTCCTTCTGTAATGACGCCGTCCACCGGCACTTTGTCGCCGGGCCGCAGAACTATAATATCGTCGTGAACAATTTCGGCGCTGGCAATGGTAATTTCTTTACCAGCGCGAATTACTTTTGCCTGCGGCGGCACCAGGTCAAAGAGCGCGCGGAGCGCATCCGAGGTGCCGCGCCGGGATTTCATTTCCATCCAATGGCCGAAAAGCACGAAGGTAACCAGCAAGGCCGCGGCTTCGTAGAAAGTTTCCGACCTCGGCCGGGCTATGGTAAGCAGCACGCTGAATAAATACGCCGCAAGGACCCCGGTGGCGATTAGCACCGACATATTAAGCTTGCGCGCCTTGAGCGAGAAATAAGTGCCGGTGATAAAGATTGAACCGGTCCAAAAAACTATCGGTGTGGTAAGGATCAAGAGAAGCCAATTGATCGGAATGGGCGTTGGCAGATCAAGCCCGAAGAAATTGATACCGACCGGCGAGTATAGAAAAATCGGAATTGACAGCAAAAACGAAACCCAAAATCGGCGGCGCATATCCTGCTCCATTTTCTTGGCCATCTGGGGGCTAGTCATCGCCGCCTGGTGGTCTTTGTGGCTCAACTCCGAAATATCATAGCCATCGGGCTTGGTTTCTTTCTCTTTGGGGATGAGCGTCATGCCGCAACCCGGACAAAGCCCCGGCTCGCTCTTGACGACCTCCGGATGCATCGGACAGATGTAAGTTACCTTTCTATTATGATTGTGATTCATTACTTATTGACTTGCAAAATTTGTTATGCAGCCAGGCAACGAGCCAAGCGACGATATAAGAATAAATAGCAACTTGAGCTAAACCTGCTAAAAATCCGCTGAATGTTATCGCTACATCGCCGGCAAATTTCTCCACGTTTACCAAATGAACGAGCCAGCCCAAAAGTTGCAAGGCGAAATTCGGCCAAAGGGCGATAAAAATAGTGCAAACGACATAAACTGCACCCATAATGCCAGCCGCCGCCCTGGCAAATCCGCGGACATTGATTTTACAAAAATGATTTCCGTTTTCCATAAACACACCTCTTTCCTATACTGTTACTTATTGTTGGAAAGTTTATGAATAAATAAGATTTCCCTAATCGCCTTTGCTTGTTCCCCGGATTTCATTTGCTGGACCACATGGCTGGAAAGATGGTTCTCAAAAACCGCATTTCCAACACTTGATAATGCTTCCTTAACCGCTAAGGTCTGAACGATAATATCCACGCAGTATTTATCCTGCTCAATCATTTTCTCTATGCCTTTAATTTGCCCCCCGATGATTTTGAGTCGCTTGATAAGATGTTTTTTATCCATATTGGCACTATACCCCCAGTGGGTATAGTTTGTCAAGCGCGTGTGGATAACTTTTATCCCTAGAGGCCACAGGACCCGCCCGGCTGTTCGGTCGGCGGATTAACTTGGCTTAAAATTTGCCGATAACCCGAAGCACTGGAAAATCCCGGGCCGAGTATTGTCTTCGGTAAAACGGTTTTCCTATCAATATTTTTGCTCTCCAAATATTTAGCGATAGCCAGATAAGTGTCTGGAAACCAATAGGAATTTGCCGTCAAGGCCGCTCGGTACATCGTTTTTTCGTCGGCACCCCGGGCGGCTAGAAGCTCCAGCAGTCCGAGCATGGCCATGCCGTGATTGCAGTCCGGGAAGTAAGTCGGATTATCACAACACGGGCGGTAGATATTTTTAGAAACTTCTTCAACCAGTTTCTGCTGTTCCGGCGTCAAAACAACAAAAGTGTGTTTGGAATAATGCTCCATTACATTGCCTTTGGCTATCGTCCAGCCGCCAGTTGAAGCAAACCGGTCGGCTCCGCCGTAACGCGGGTCGGCCATCGGGCCGTTTTCCAGAATCTCGTTTTTATTGGCCAGCCCGAAAGCCCAGAGCAGATTCAGCACAGCTCCGGCGTTTGCTTGATTGATCTTTAATTCGTTGGTTTGGTTCAAGATTTCTTTGTTTGGGAATTTCCCCTCATCAATCACTCCGGTTTCAACCAGACGCCGTCCCAAATCCCCGATTTCCGAAACCAGCACCACGCCTTTGTCCGGCATTTGGTCAACAGTTGCCGGCACGGCAGTTTTTTCGAATCTGAAATTCAAAACCAAGGTTAGTGTTGCTAGAAGAATCAAGGTCAAGACAATTTGTTTTTTCGTTAGATTCATTTTTTTATTCGGGTTTTTATTTGGACAGGGGGGCAACCGCTTTCCGCCGAAAGCCGGTTAATCCCCTGCTCACCTTCCAGTTTTCTGCCGTCGGGCATCAGCCAAGTCGGATAGCCGCGGATGCCGGCGGCCAGACATTTATTCGGTTCCTGTGGACATTCAACATAGGGTATGTACTTGAATGAATCGCCGAAGGCCTTTTTCTCATTCAGGCAATGCGGACACCACTCGGCCCCGTACATCATAATTTTTTTCTCGGCCAAACATTGGGCAAAGGCGTCTAAATTGGCGGAAGGGCCATTGCCCGCCAGCCAAAACCAGCCAACAGTAATTATTACCGCCGCGACCATCACGCCGGCCGCTATTTTTGATTTTCTACTATTCATCGCAGCAATCAACCAGTTTATTAACCAGGTCCTTATACGACCAGGGTTTTTCGCCCGCCGGCAGTTTTTTGACGTCAGCACCATCAATCAATTTCAGCCGCAAAGCCCAAAACATCCCATAGGTCTGGTGGGCGCGGGCGAACAATTTTTCGGCGTCATCTGTTTTGCCCTCGGCGTGGTATTTGGCGCCGACTTCGATCAGGCGCATGGTCGCGGCCAAGAGGTGCTTGGAAACGCACCAGGTTTCACCTTCACTTTTCTCAATCAGTCGTCCCAGCATTTCCTTGCGAATTCCCCGAATCTCATCCAAAAGGTCAAAATAGGCGGCTTTGCCGGTTTTGATGCCAGTAAAAAAGAAGTGCTCTTCCAGACTGACCAGATTCATCACGGCAATGCTCAAATCCTCATCGCTGGAAAGGTCGATTTTGCCGCCCTTACGCAGCTGCTCGACTTTTTTCACAACTTCTTCAAATTTAATTTTTGTTTCGTCCACGTTTTCAAAACCAGAAAATAATCAGCCCCAGTGCGACCATCGCCAGGCCGCCCCAGAGCCGCATCTTGCCGGTTTCTTGTTTTTTCCACTCCTCGACCTTTGCCAAAAGCGATTGCCGGCTGGCAATCAGCAGAATAATCACCAGCGGCAAAACAAAGATTATATTGTACAGAATCAAGTAGCCCAACCCGCGGATGTAAGTTTGCTGATCATGGAGCAAACCCAGCACCATCAGATACGGTCCGCCGGTGCAAGGGAACTCGCACAAGCCCACCAGCCCGCCCAGAAAGAAAGCAGTCGGCAGTGAGGCCTTTTCCATCAATTCAGCCATTTTGGCGTGGGCGGCGCGCGGGATGCCAAGCCGGATCGGGAATTTCGGGAAGAGATGGTTTATCACGCTTAACAGTCCCCAAGCCACCAATATCGCCGCGCCGACCCGGGCCATAAAGTGGGGCGTGTTAAACAGGTGCAGGATGTTAAGAATCCCCAGGCCGATTAGAACGTAGACCGCAAATAAACCGGCGATGTAAAAGCCGCCGATTTTTAGAATGTCAGAGCGCATCCGGCCCAAACTGAACAGAAAAGCGATCGTCAGCAAAAGGATTGAGAAAGCGCAGGGGTTAATGCTGTCAATCAAAGCGGCAATACTCACCAGCGGCAAAAGCCATTGGCCTCCGTTAGAAATGCTCCAAAGCGCCGTTGCGCCAAAACTGCCGGCTCGGAAAAACAAAGCTACGGCAAAGATAATCGTGATGACGATAATAAGAATTGTTAATTTTCTCATAAGCAGTTAGGGGGTTACGTTGGCGCGGAATTTCAGCTCCAAAGGCGCGCCGTTTTCGGTTTCAACGTAAATTATCCGCTCCACCGGGCCGACGCCGGCCGGGCCATGGGCAGCCGGGTCAAAAACTGTTTCAATGTCGGCTTCCGAACCCGGGACCATGGTTTTATTGATTGAGGACACCAGCCCGTGCCCCGGCATGCCGTAGGGGCCAAAACTCTCGCCGCCCATCATTAATTTTGCTTCGGTGCACATGCAGGAAGTGTAAATCCGGTTGATGCTGGCCGGCTGACCCGAGTTGTTAACAATCTTGAAGTTATGCATCACATTGCCTTTGGCCATGGAAACATCGCCGAAGTCGTAGAACGTTTCAGGTGCCAAAAGCACCAGCGGTCCGGGAGTGTCACCTGATTTCTGACCAGTGGGAACGCTATAGTTGGCAAGCAGGAAGAAAGCGCTGATGGCAATGACTATCCCGCTTATCGTAATCAATATTTGTTTATTCATTTGATATTAATTATTAAGGTTATCAATAATTAGGTGATTAGTTAATTGTCTAGCCCAAACAAAAATACCCGGGGAAAGGGTATCGTGCGCCAAGAGCGGTAACTTAAAACAGCCGCCTTAGCGCGTTATTGGAACCGCCGGGCTGTTTTCCAGCAGTGAGAACCAGGAGATTATTTTTTCCAGAAAGGAAGGCGGAACATCTCGGTGCCGAAGTTGAACCGTGCGTTGAGCTAAACTGTTCCCACCGTCCTGACCCCCTGACCAAACCGCTTCATAAAACAGCGAAAACACAAGCCAAGCTGAGACAGCTGCCAGCGCCACCAGCACCGCCAGAGAAAAACTGCGAAAAGCGTTTAAATGAAAATTAAGAAAGGCCAGGGCGCCGCTTTCCGGACAAGGCAAGGCGCCTTGGACATTAGCCGCCAGACAGGTTTGGCTTAAGTGATCAGAGTCCATCGCCATACCGGCAAAACCGAAAACCGCCACCCCGATAAAACTCACCAGCAATATTATCGCCCAATTGAAGCGGTTTGAAACCATCGCTCTGATTATACCTCAAACTAATAGCCCGAGTCAAAAGAAAAACCCGTTGATCTATACCAACAACTCGTTCTCTTTTCTCTTCTCCATATCTTCCACTTTTCGGTTGTACTCGTTAATTAGTTTCTGCAATTCTTCCTTGGCCCAGAATTTGTCATCCTCACGGATTTGATGATCTTTTTCCAGGTGCTGGACTTTATTCCAAAGCTCCTCACGGGTTCGGCGGATTTTGATCCGAGTTTCTTCCGCTTTTTGTTTGAGCAATTTGATGAATTCCTTGCGGCGCTCCTCGGTTAAGGGAGGCAAATTAAGCCGGACGACATTGCCGTCATTGACTGGGTTCAAACCAACGCCGCTCTGGCTGATGGCGCCGCCGATGGCCTCCAGCGCGCCTTTGTCCCACGGCTGGATGACTATCGCCCGCGGTTCAGGCACAGTGATTGAGCCGAGCTCTTTGATTTTTAATCGTTGATTGTAGTAATCAACTTCAATGTCTTCAACCAAAGCCGGCGTCGCCCGATTGGTGCGGATAGCGGCAATTTCGGATTTATAGAAATTCAAAATCTTTTCAAAATCCGGCTTTTTCTGATTGATTAGGTCTTTAATTTGCAAGTTTAGTCTGGGGATGACTGGTCGGGCAATGGTTGATAGCACCGTCAAAATTGTGTGATTGCACGGTCAGCGAGCAGTATAATCGTGAAGCACTGCGAGCTGAATCCACAATTTTGACGGAACGACAATTCTCGCTGGGAATTGGAGTGGTGATAGCAAACATTGCCCGACCAGTCACATTTTTACCAAAAAGTTTTCCAAGGCCAGCCGTTGATTGAACTGCGGCTGGCTTAAAGTATTTTGTAAGGTCAGCAGATTTTTCAAAAGGCGTCCGGTCTTGGGTTCGCCTAGCCCGCCTAAGTTTTGCTCTGCAAAATTTTGGCGGGCTAACCGCGTTCGACAGTACAGTATCCAATATAGCACTTTCCGGGCCAGCGGTTGACGGCTTTTTTCGTCGCTCATTTTTTGGGCATACCGGAATCTGCCTTCTAAATCGCTTGTGAGCAAATCTGACAATTCAATTATCGCCGTTTTTACTTCGGCAAACGACTGGTTATTAACAATGCTTTTAACCAAACCGGCTCGGCCGTTGGCTAGCTCAACTAAAAGCGCCTGATGCTTTTGCGGCAGGCGGGAACTCTTAAGCAATCGCGTAATTATTTCCTTGGGATGGGGCGGAAATCTCATTTCTTGGCAACGGGAAACCACCGTCGGCAAAAGCGCCTCCGGGTTGGCGGTTACCAGAATTATGACGGCGGCTGGACCGGGCTCTTCCAGAATTTTCAAAAGCGCGTTTTGGGATTCGTCAGTCATCAAATGAGCATCATTGATAATAACAAAGCGGCGGTCGCCGAAAATCGGCTTCAGGGACAAAAAACTTTTAGTTTGCCGGATCTCGCCGATACCGATGGTTTGCCCGCTGGCGGAGCCGGTTACGGGGTCAACACTTAAAGTATCAAATTCAGTGCCGTTAAGCCGGTTAGCCAGCGCCAAAGCAAAAGTCCGTTTGCCGAGCATCTCCTGCCCGGTGAAAAGATAGGCGTGGTTTAACTGCCCTTCGGCTGCAGCCCGGTTAAGAAGATCCGCGTTTTTTTCAAAGCCGATAATCATGATTAAACGTTTAATAGCAGATTAGCAATTGCGGCGGCGGCGTCAACTCTGGCCAATCCTTTGATTTTCCCCCCGATGGCTTGCCGGTTTTGATAAGCGTTTTCTATCTCGTTTATCAAGATATGAGGCGTCAGGTTGGCTTGCTCGACAATAATGGCGCCGAACTTGGCCGCTTCGCGAGCGTTGGCCAGCTGATGTTCGGCAGCCGAATTCGGCAAAGGTACCAGGACCATCGGCTTGCCGTGGGCGGCGATTTCAAAGATTGACGAGCCGGCCCGGCAGACCACCACATCGGCGGCGCTGTAAGCCAAGGTCATTTCCCCAACTTCAAAAGACGGGTGTAGTCGGTAGCCAGCGGCCAGTCCCGGGCCATAACTGCCTTCACCCTCGGCTATGATTTTTTTCAGCTCCCGTTCAACATCGGTAAAGTTGTCAGGACCGGCCTGGTGAATAATCTGAAATTTTTTAACGAGCTCAACCGCAGCCAAAAGGAGCACATCGTTGAGCGCTTTGGCGCCTTGGCTGGCACCGGTAATTAAAACTGTCGGCTGGTTAGGATTAAGCGTAAAATGAGTTCTGGCCGAAGCAGGATCGCTGGCTGACAAAATTTCCGCGCGAATCGGGTTGCCGACGAACTCAACCGCGCCGGCCGGAAAATATTTTTTGGCTGTTTCAAGGGCGACAAAGATCTTTTTGGCTCTTTTCCCAAAAAATAAATTGGTCCGGCCCGGAATAGCATCAGACTCGTGCACCACCAGCGGAATTAAAAATAATCTGCCGATCAGCGCCGGCAAAAACGAGGCATAGCTCCCTTTAATAAAAATGACATCAGGCATAAAAAGCCAGAGATGAAAAAACGCCTGCAAAATTCCGAGCGGCAATTTCCAAACATCCAAAAAATTGGCCGCGCTGAAATAGCGGCGCCATTTGGGCGCCAGCACCCTTTTGAACTTGATGTCTAGGGCAACGGCCTCCCGTTTAATCAGCGTGTCGTCGCCGATGAATTGAAGCTGAATGTCGCTTGATTTTTTGAGTTCTTCCGCCACCGCTACCAGCGGATAAACATGCCCGCCGCTGCCGCCGCCGACTAATGCGATTTTTTTCATATCATCAGGTTGGATTTAATGGACCTTTGAATTTCTGGCGGTGCAATTTCTTCATTTCCCTCAAGGTAAGCATATTTTTGTATAAAGGCAGCAAAACGAACGTACCGACCAAGCCTAAAAGGCCAACAATGAAAAACAGCGTATCAAAACCATAACGGTCGGCGATGCGAGCGCCGATATAGGCGCTGAAAGCGATTGCCACTCCAATGGCAACGTCTTCCACCGACCACTCAAAGCCGGTTTTGCCTTTATCCAGATGATTGGTGAAAATTATCCGCCAGGCCGGCACCGCCATGGAATGGGACAAGCCGTAAATTGCTTCCAACAGATAAATATGCCAAGGTTGACTGACAACAATATAAAAGAAGGGTACCACTGAAAGTATCAAACTGCCGACCAGCATGAAATAGAACTCGTCGCGTTCGCCATCGGTTTTATCCATAAACCGGCTCAAAGGCACGGCCGTCAGCGCCCGCACCAGCCAATAAATAGTGGTGGCCAGGCCGATCACTTCCAAACTGCCGCCTTCAATCTTGTTTTGAATGAAGATGGCGAAAATTGGCGCCATTAAGCCGAAACCGAAAAAGAGCATAAAGTCGGAGAGGATAAGAATACCGACGATCCGGTTGATGGCTAGAGTAAAATTAACCTTAATATCGTTCACCGTTTAATTTTACTAATGAGGGTGCTGAAAGTGATTGTTTGCGTGTTTACTGGGCTAGCATACGGGGCAGGCCGAAACCGGAACCGTTGTCGTCGCCGATTGGCAACAGATCAAGAGTGAGATCATGGAGAAAGCTCCGGGTGGCCCGAGCCGGGTTTTCGGCGGCCGTCTGCCAGTATTTAGCGGCCAAGCCGGCCACAAACGGCGAGGCCATGGAAGTGCCTGACAAAATTACATAGCCGCCGTTATTCCAAGTGGATTCAATATTCTCTCCGGGCGCGGCAAACTCAATGTCTTTTTCTTCCACGATATAAGGTGTAGTGGCGGTATTAATACCGCGCGAGCTCCATTCGGTTACATCTTTATTTTGATTAAGAGCGCCGACGGCGACAGTTTCCGCTTGCGCGCCGGGATAGTCAATGCTGGCCGCAAACGGTCCGTCATTGCCGGCCGCAGCCACAGGCAAAACACCCTTGGCATCGGCATAGTTAATGGCGTCGCGTATTAAACCGCTTTCGCTGTCACTGCCGAAACTCATATTGGCAATATTGGCTCCCTGGTCGGCCGCCAGCCGTAAAGCAACAGCAATATCGTCGGCATAGCAGAGACCATTGGCGCCGCAGACCTTGTAGATAAGCAGTTTGGCGGCCGGTGCTACGCCGTAAATGCCCTTGCTGTCACTGCCGGCATCAGCGGCAATAATTCCCGCCACGTGAGTACCATGGCCGTTTTTGTCTTCGCATTTCCCGTCTATAACCGGAAATCTGGCGGCGGTAAAGTCCTTGCATTGAGCAATCCGGTTTTTCAAATCCGGATGGCTGACTAAAACGCCGGTGTCCAAAACGGCTACTTTGACATTATCGCCGCCACTGGTCTTGGCAATAATCGGGTCGTTATAGATGGTTTCAACGCCCCACGGCGTCTGGTCAGACGGCATTTGACGGGCAGTTTTGCCTCCTTTGGCGCTGGGTTTGTTTTGGGCCGGCACCGCCGGTGTTGGGGTTAATTCTTCTTTTGATTCGCCGACCGAGAGTTTATTTTCCGGTTCGCTCGCCCGCTCCGCCGGATCGAGGCGAGCCGGCGAGGCAGGCAAAATCTGCAAAACTTTGACCGGTTCAATGTCCAGCCCCCAAATTTTGGCGAATCTCACTTGAAAATCAGAAAGGTCGGCGGTAAAGCCGTTGTCAAAACTATTCCGGACGCTTAAGGCGTTTTTCCAAAAGGCCTTGGTGGACTTAACAAAATACCGCCCTTCCTCGGCGGAGGCATTGGCCCAAGGCAAAAACCCCAAAAAAGCGGTTAAAACTAAAATAAAGACCAGCTTTTTACCAGTACTCATTTGTGTCTGTTACTATAGCAGAAAACATTAATCTAAACAACCAGTCGGCTATCCACACCCCGTACAGACGCCAGGGCCATGACCAGCCAAAAAATTAAACTCCCCGGCTGGAGGGTCCAGAGAAAATGGTCAAACAGACCAGCGATAAGTAATAAGCTGTAAGCTGTAAGCCAGAAGGGGTCGCGGCGAATTCGCCAGAAGATAGAAAAAAGAAAAGCGCTGAACAGTCCTAACCCGATCAATCCGGTTTCAGAAGCGATCAACAAATAGATATTATGGGCTGGCTGGTAAAACAGCGCCGGATAATGTTTGTACTTGGCCATCAGATCAGCTACAAACTGGCCAATGCCGATGCCAAGCAATGGGCCGTTTTTAATGGTTTGGGTGGCGATTTGATTGTATTGGAGGCGCTGACTGACGGCTTCATCCTGAAGCGATAGCTGAAGCCGTGATTGGACTTGCGGCCAGAAGGTAACGGTAAAAAGCATGGTGACTGTCATGGTGATTGCCGCGATTTGTTTGGTGATTTTCTCTTTTCGCCGGGCCAGCCCGCCTAAGTTTTGCTTCGCAAAATTTGGGCGGGCCAGCCAACCGATAATAAACGCCAAACCCCACAAACTGATAATTACTCGCGAGAAGGTTAGAAAAAAAGCAAACAGCAAGACGGTATAGCCGAGCCAAAACCAAGGTTGAACTTTGGAATGAGCTGGCCGGTTTTGTCTGGAAACCAAACAATAAAAAGCAAAAAGCCCGGCCAACAGCCAGGCGGCTAGAACGTTGGGGTGGGGCGTGGTGCCGTAGGCGCGCAGATATTTTTGGCCATCAGTGATGATAACCGCAACATTGGTAATATCCACTGACAAGGGGCTTTCGCCAAAAATTTTCAGGCCTAAATTGGCTTGTTTGAGATACTGTCCGATGGCAATCACTGATTGGAAGATACCAGAGCTTAAGACAACAAGAGCCGCTGTGTTAAAGTTATACAATCTGCCGAAACTGGTTTTGATATAAAAATAAAGCAGTAAGAATTCCCAAAGTTTCAATAAATGGTAAAAGGAAAGACCAATGATTTTGGAATTAAGAATTGACAGGGCCGAGACAGTGAAAAAGACAATCAGCAGGCGGCCAGTCAGATCAAGCTTGAGTCGGCTTTTGTTTTTGATCGAGCGGGCCAGCCAGAAAATGAAAACCGGCACCAACAAAATATCCGTCCCGTAAAGGAAAGCCGCCGTCCACTCGTTGAACGGCAAAGTCCACTTATGCAAAATCAGCCGGGTCTGGAACGGGATAGAGAATAAAAAAACGTAAAAGGTAAGTTTTTCTAATTTAGACAAGGAGGAGTCGGCAGTGTTGTTTAGCGGGCGCTCATTTCTGTGAGATTGCATGGTCAGCGAGTGGTACAATCGCGCAGCACCGCGAGCTGAATCCACAGAAATGAGCGAGTTTAATTCCTCGCTGGGGAATTAAACGTCCCGAAAAACAACACTGCCGACGACTATTTTACTAATACGGTATAAACCGCTCCCAATCCGAAAAACAGTATCATCAGATACAACGCCCAACTCGGCACTCGGATAGAATATTCCGGCACCCGCTCGCCGTTTTTCTTGGCTTTAACATACAAAAATATCAGCAGGACCAGCTGCAAACTGACGGCTACGCCGCCCACCAACCCGATGATGTCAATGAAATTGCGGATGCCGGACAAAAACAACAAATAGGGCGGCAGGAGCGCTAAAACCCACAACCAGCGGCGTTTGATGCGGAAATCTTCGCGCAGCGACTCGCGCAAGGCGGTGGCGATATTGAAAAAAATAGTGGTAGAGGTGAGAAAGCCAAAAAGGGAGCCGGCCAATACGATATCGCCGCCCAACCAACCTTTTAAACCGGAAATGGCGTCGGGCGAAGTTACCTCGCCGGAAATACCGACCACCAGTAAAGTAAAGATTAAATATAAGCTTGCCGGAATCAAGGTGCCGTAAATAATCGCCGGTTTCAGCCGCCTTTCCTGCTCATCTAAAACCTGCCGCATCAACGGCACGCCGCCCGAATGCAGGGCAAACAGGATCACGCCAAAGGGCAAAAACCAGAAGTCGGTTAAGTCAAAAGTATAATTAGCCGGCGTTAAATGGCGCACGCCGAAAATGGCGATTACCGCCACGATCAGCATAAACAGCAACATCATCAAAAAATCCAGCCGCGACACCGTCCGTACCCCCGCCAGCACCAACGCCGCCGCCAGCAGCAGGAATAAAGTGCTGAACACCACCGGTGAAAAATCCAGATAGGGCGACAAAATGTTGGATAAGAAATCGCCGCTGATGATGATTATGCCGATCATCGCGCCATAGGTGGAAACCCAGAAAATAAACAAATTGACGCGCTTGGCCCAGGGGCCCAGATATTTGTTGACGTAGCCGACCATTTGGTGGCGATAGTGGGTGCGCAGCACCACCTCGCCGTAAAGCAGATTATTAAGCAGGACCAGCCCGACTATCGCCGCAAAAAATAAAAGGCCGACCCCAAAACCGGCCTTCATAAAAGTGAACGGGATGCCGTAAAACCCGATGCCGACGGTGGAACCGACCAGCATGGCCACAGCCAGCCAGAATTTGTTGGGGCGAAACCGCGCGAACATTTACTCCCATTATATCACACCCGTGGCACGCGGTTATTCTTGAGGGCGAGCTTGAGCACGTCGTCCATAGTTTTGGCGAATTTGAATTTGAGGTCGCGGCGGACTTCGCGCGGGATATCTTCCAAATCCTTCTCATTTTCCGCCGGCATAATCACCGTTTTCAGCCCGGCCCGGTGCGCGGCCAATATCTTTTCTTTGACGCCGCCGATACCCAGCACTTTGCCGCGCAGAGTTACTTCACCGGTCATGCCGACGTCTTTACGCACCGGATTGCCGGTGAGGAGCGAAATAATCGCCGCGGCCATGGCGATGCCGGCCGACGGTCCGTCTTTGGGAATGGCGCCTGACGGCACGTGCACATGGATGTCTTCTTTATAAAAATCTTCTTTGATGCCCAGTTTAGCCGCCGTGGAACGGGCAAATGACAGGGCGGCTTGAACCGATTCCTTCATCACTTCGCCCAAATGGCCGGTCAGCAGGAGTTTGCCTTTGCCCGGCATGCGGGAGGCCTCAATGGACATCACTTCGCCCCCCACCGGTGTCCAGGCCAGACCGGTGGAGACGCCGATCTCATCCTTGGTTTCCGCTTCCTGATGAGTAAATCTGACCGGACCTAAATAGGAATGGAGGGTTTGCGGGGTAACCGCCAAACCGGCTTTCACTTTTTTCTCCACGAATTTGCGGGTAATTTTTCTGATAATCGTTGCCGTCTGCCGCTCTAAATCGCGCACGCCGGCCTCGCGGGTATGTTTGCGAATAATGTCTTTGAGCGCTTGGTCGTTGAAGCGGATGGAATTTTCTTTGAGGCCATGCTCCTTAAACAATTTCGGCAATAAAAACTTTTTAACTATGTGCAGTTTTTCATCTTCGGTGTAACCGGGAAACTCAATAATCTCCAATCGGTCGCGCAATGCCGGCGGGACGGTATCCAGCATATTGGCGGTGGCGATGAACATAACGTCCGACAAGTCAAACGGCACTTCCAGGTAGTGGTCGGAGAAAGCGAAATTCTGCTCCGGGTCCAGCGCTTCCAACAGCGCCGCCGACGGGTCGCCGCGAAAATCCATGCCGATCTTGTCCAGCTCATCCAGCATGAAGATCGGGTTGCGAGTGCCGGCAGTGTTAACCCCCTGAACAATCCGTCCCGGCAAAGCGCCGACATAAGTCCGGCGGTGGCCGCGGATTTCGGCTTCATCGCGCATGCCGCCCAGCGATACCCGGACGAACTTGCGCCCCAGCGCCCGGGCGATGGATCGGCCGATGGAGGTCTTACCGGTGCCGGGCGGTCCGACGAAGCACAGGATCGGCCCGCGGATCTTGCCGACCTGTTTTTGGACGGCTAGATATTCTAAAATCCTTTCTTTGACTTTTTTCAGCCCATAGTGGTCGTCGTTGAGAATTTTCTCGGCCTCTTTCAGGTCAATTTTGGCGGTGGATTTTCTAGACCAGGGCAATTCCACCAGCCAGTCAAGGTAGGTGCGCAGATAAGACACTTCCGGGCTGAAAGAAGACATTTTTTCCAGTCGCCCGAGTTCCTTGAGCGCTTTGGCTTCGGTGTCTTTGGGCATGCCGGCGGCTTTAATCTTGGCGCGCAGGGTCTCGATTTCGCCCTTCTCGCCGTCCAAGCCCAATTCTTTCTCAATGCTTTTCATCTGCTCGCGCAGGAACATTTCTTTCTGCATCTTGCCCAACTGCTTGCGGGTCTCGCGCACGACCTTTTTCTCGGCGTCCATGATTTCCAATTCACGGCCGATGTAAAAATTGATTTTTTTAAGCGCCGCGCTGACGTCGGTAGTTTCCAGGATTTCCTGCTGGTCAAGCAGTTCCAGATTAAGATTAATCGCAATCAGGTCAACGATCTGCTGAGGGTCTTTAACCTGCTCTAAAGCGTCAATCAACTCCGGGAAAGTTGTCGACATTGGCAAGTTGCGCACTTCAACCAGTTTCCGGAATTGCTCCACGGTGGTCCGCAACAGGGCTTCGGTCTCGATGCCGGAAGCGTATTTGGGTTCAATCAATTCCACCCGGGCTTTGAAAAACGGCGAGACTTGGCTGAACTCTTTGATTCTCACTCGGGCAATGCCTTCCACGTGAACTTTGGAAGTGCCGTCGGGCAGTTTGTGGATTTCAAAAATCCGGCCGACGGTGCCGATTTTGAACAAATCTTTCTGGTCAACGTCATCGTAGATGTTTTTCTGGGCGACAAAAATCACCAACCGGTCTTGGGATAGGGCGTAGTCCAAACTGCCGATTGATTTCGCCCGCTGGACTAATAACGGAATTGCCACCCGCGGGAAAAGCACCACGTTTTTGAGCGGGATTAAAGGCAGTTCTTCTTTAAGATTTAGATGGTTGCCGTCAGACATCTGAAATTATTCTCCGATTGGTTTACCGACTTTGGCTTCCTTTTGCTCCTCTTCAATCAACACTACCAGTTTAGCAACCAGGTCTTTGGGGTCGTTGGAGTAAACCAGTTTGCCCGCGCCGTGACGATGCGGGTCTTCAATTTTTTCCAAAAGATGGGCGACTTCATCGGCGGTACCGCCGGTGCCGGTAAGAATACCGATGGGCTTGTTATCTTCTAAAGCGATAGTAAATTCGTTTAACGTGCCAAAGCCACCACAACCGATAATGACGGCATCAGCTGATTTTGTCAAGATTAGATTGCGCCCGGAATAGTCAAAACCGGAGTAGATTATAAAGTCAAAATGCTCGGTTGGCAAGCGGTAGGACTTGACATGGGCGGCATAAGTGGCGGCTGGTGAGATGCCGATGGAAATTCCGCCGGCGTCCTTGGCGCCTTTAGCCGCTTCGTAAGGGATACCGGTGGTGGCGCCGGTAATCAGAATCCCGCCTTGTTTGACGATTTCTTCCCCTAGCTGATACGCCCGCTCCGGCGCGTCGGCCGAACAAAAACTCATATCCGCCGCTCCCGACACCACGAATTTGTATTTCATGCTCTGATGATAGCAATTTTCCCGTGTCAAAACAATGCTCGCCCGCCCTCCCTAAATCTTTATGTTTTCAGACCAGCTCGCTACCCCTCCGGTCACCACTCGGCTCACCAGCGAGCGTGGCATTTTTCGAACTCTGCGGCCGAGTGTGGTAGCCAGGCGGGTGCGGCGTGAAGAATGTATCGGAACCCGACGGGGTGAGATCCAAGGCGCATTTTCAGCAGAAAATGACGCCGTTTCTGAACGTCGCACCCGCCTGGCTACAACTCAAACCCCTCATTCTCTTCCGGCGCGATCGCATCCGCTCCCACTTGTTCGCTGATCAGATTAGCCAACGTCCTGGCGGCGGCGGCTTCGCCTTGAACGACAAAAACCCTTTTGAGTTGATTGCCGATATTGACGTGTTTTGCCCAACTGACTAATTGCAACTGGTCGGCGTGGCCCGAGTAACTGGTGATATTTTCAATGCGGCAATTGATTGGCACGCGCTGGCCGAAGATTGTAACTTCTTTATCCCCGCGCTGGATATGCCGGCCGAGCGAGCCGTCCACTTGGTAACCGACAAACAGAATCGTGGTATTGGGGTCAGACAGATAACGCTGTTCGTGATGCAGAATTCGCCCGCCATGGCTCATACCCGAACCGGCAATGATGATTTTCGGCGCCGGCGTGTCGTTGATGACTTTGGATTCTTCCACCGTCGGCGTCATTTTCAATATCGGGAAATTAAAGATGTCATCCCCGGATTGAATTAAATGCATTGCCCTTTCATTGAAGTACCCTGAATGTTTTTTGTAAACCGCAGTCAGATTGATGGCTAAAGGGCTGTCGAGAAAAACCGGAATGTTGAAAATCTTTTTTTGATTAAAAAATTCATTCAGTTCAAACAGCAGTTCCTGTGTCCGCTCCATGGCAAAACTGGGAATCAATAGAACACCGCGCCGTTTTATCGTTTCGGCAATAATTTCCGTCAGTTTAATTTGGCGTTCCTCGCGCGCTTCATGCGTCCGATCGCCGTAGGCCGATTCCACTACCAGGTAATCAGCCGCTTCCGGCACCGCCGGCGGGTTGAGCAATAAATTCGGGAAGTTGCCCAGATCACCGGAGAAGGCAATTCGCTGACCCGCGGCGACAATTTCTATAATCGCCGAACCCAAAATATGTCCGGCATCGCGGAAAACAACTTTCACGCCGCCTAAGTCCAGAATTTGACCGTATTCCACCCCCTCAATCAACGGTAACAGTCCCGCCAAGTCACTTTCTTCAAAAAGCGCTGGATGTCCGTCTTGCTCGGCTTCTTCCTGAATGCGCCGCATATTGTCGGGCAGAGCGACAGCCATTAGATCGCGTGTGGCCGTAGTGGTGTAGACCCGCCCGCGGAAATCTTCTTTGTACAGTTTGGGCAGGCGGCCGATATGGTCAATGTGGCTGTGAGTAATCAAAACAAGGTCAATCTCCGCCGGATGGTATTGGAACGGCTGATAGTTCAAATCTTCGGCGTATTTGCGGCCCTGAAATAAACCGCAGTCAATTAAAATTTTTGCGGCGCCGGTATCAAGCAGGTAATTGGCGCCGGTAACCCAGCGGGCGCCACCGTAGAAAGTTAATTTCATAGTGATAACGACGCAACGAGATAACCAATTATGCTCATCGCCGCGATCGGCGGCAGGGCGGCCATCGGCCGGCGGGTTTTTTGGCTGGTAAAAAGTAAATTGGTTATCAGCAGGCCGAGGCAGGCAAAGACGACGACTACGGCCGCTTGGCTGACAGAAATCCTCACCAAAGAGGCGGCCAGCAACAGCGGCAGAATCACATCGCCGGAACCGAGAATCATAAATTCCTCACCCGGCCGGACTTTGGTTACGTTTTCCCGAAAACCGGACAAAGCGGTCGGGATGATGAAACCAAAAATCGCCCGCGCTTGAATCATGGTCTCGGCCAGTTTGACCATATGCCCGGTTTTGTAAACGGCGATAATGTCATAAAAAGACAGAATGACCAAAATTATCACTACTGTCAGCGGCGTCAAAGCCAGACCGAAAATCGCGCCAATGCCGGCCAAAGTTAAAAGCATCACCAAATCCTGCATCCAGACCGCGCGGTACAGCCAGAATAGCGCCAGCGCCGCCAAACCGCCGGCCAAGGCCGTAATGGGCGCCAGCCCGCCTAAATTTTGCGAAGCAAAACTTAGGCGGGCCAGCCAAATAGACAAAACGGTTTGACTGGCGGAGAAAATAATTATTGACAGCACCAGCTTGTAAAACACCGAACTGAAACAGGGAAATTTATAAACGGCGAAAAAGAAAATGGCGGCAAAAATGACGATGTATATCAAGTCGCTGGCGGTAAACTCGGAAATATCGGCTACCGCCACGGACAGTTGGGGCAAGAGCTTGACCGCTAGCCAGACGCCCAAAATTTGAGTCAACAGAAATAACGATAGCACTCTGATAAAAAGTGAAAATTTTTGGTTCATTAGGGCCTGACGATGACCGTGCCGCGCTCGCTTTTATTTAAACTGTTGTAGTAGCCAAAAACACCCTGTTTGCTGAAAGTATAGGCAAAAGAACTTCTGGGCGGGACGTCGCCGATGCTGTCAAAACCGATCGGATTGTTGGGTTCGTCAGGACTGATGTGGATCGGCTGGTCGCCGTCGTTTTGGAACTTAACGGCGTCGCCGATGTGGATGCGCAGGTTGGTCGGGCTGAAAACGCCGGGGTTGTAAAACACAGTGTAGATTCGGGTTTGGCGGTTGTTGTTTTGGCTGATGCGCGCTTGTCGGTCGGAGTTGAGAATATCCGGATTATTCCGGATGAAATAAAACAAAGACCCGGCAAAAATCACCAGCATTAAAATCACCAACAGCCACATCCGGCCTTCCGGTTGGAGTTCGCTTTCTTCCGGCATAACAATTGAATCTTAGCAAAATCCGAAAAAAAGAAAAGTTAGAGACTTTTCAATACCTCCGCTTTATCCGACCACGGGATTTTCTTGCCGCCGGCGACGGCAATGGACGTTTCGTTTCCTTTGCCGGTAATCACGACTGTATCCCCTTTTTGGGCGATTGCCAAGGCGTGGCGGATGGCTTCGCCGCGATCCAAAATCTTGGTTAGCTTTTTGGATTTGGAAACGCCCAGCGCCACTTGTTCAATGATTTGCCCGGGGTCTTCGTCATACGGGTCTTCGTTGGTTAAGACTATTTCGTCGCACCAGTTACTGGCAATCTTGCCGAACTCCGGCCGTTTCCACTTGTCCCGTCCCCCGCCGGCGGCGCCAAGTACGCCAATCAGCCGTTTAGCTTGCGGCCGCAGGTTGCGATACACTGCTTCCAGCGAGTCCGGCGTATGCGCGTAGTCCACCACTACTTTAAACTTTAAACTTTTAGACTCCGCCTCTATCGTCTCCATCCGCCCCGGAATTGATTCAATGGCATTGAGCGTCTTGACTGCTTGGTCCAAATCCAACCGATAGGCATCGGCCACCGCCAGCGCCGCCAGCGCGTTGTACTCGTTGAAGTCCCCCAGTAATTTCAACTTTAAATTTTTAAACTTTAAGCTTGATATCATCGCTATCCCCATTCCGTAAGTGACCTTGATTCTCGCCGGGAAATTGGCGAATTTCTCAAAATATGGGTCATCAATGTTCAAAACCTGGATGTGCTTGGTTTTCAAAAAAAGTTTCTGCTTGGCTTTGAGGTAATTGGCAAGTGAGCCGTGGCTCTCCAGATGCTCGCGGTGCAGATTAGTGAAAACGGCACAATCAATATCCATACCGGTCAAGCGATGCTGGGCTAAACCTTCCGACGTTACTTCCAGCACCGCATACTCACAGCCGGCGCGCTTGGCTTGCCATAGAAATTTCTGGAGTTTGGTCCTGCCGGGCATCGTCATTTTAAGCGTGTTTGGCCACTCTTTGTCCCGGATTTTATAACCCAGTGACCCGACGGCCGCCACCGGCAGTCCAATGTCGGCAAGGATTTTGGTTATCATATAGACCGTGGTGGACTTGCCTTTCGTTCCTGTCACTCCGATAATTTTCAGACTGCGTGCCGGAAACCCATACCACACCGCCCCGATTACCGCGAGTGCCCAATGATAGCTGGGTGCAAAAAAAATAAACACCGATTGGGGAATCAGTTTCTTAATACTGCGTAAAATTTTATCAATTAACCCCTCTCTAAACATCAAAATATTTTTCTAGCCAATTTATATCCCAGATACCACAAGCCGGAAATTTTTAGGTCAAATGAGCCCGGGTGTTCCAAGGTCTGCCCTCCCCAGCCGAGTTTGAAGCGGGTGACGCCGGGCCAGCGGCGAGCGTCAATGCCCCACAAATCATAATGTTTGAACGCGAGCGCCTTGGCTTGGCGGATTATTTCCCAATGGAGTATATACGGAGCCATCAAATTGCGCTGGCTGTAATCGGACGCGCCATGCAAATAATAGCCGGCATCGCCGTAAAACAGCACCAGCGCGGGGGGGGGGGGGGGGG
>JBBTYI010000010.1:20895-121392 GCA_038061865.1 Patescibacteria group bacterium
CCGCCGCGCGCGACAAACAATTTAGTATACAACACGTCTCCCTGTAGCTCTCCCAGCAATTTCTGGTAATACTCTCGCGGATGCGAAGAAAACTTCTCCCGGGCAGTGGTCTTTTTCATCAATTTCCAAAAGGCCTCAATGTCTTCGCTTTCGCCGACAGTAACCCCATGTCTCTCGGCCACTTTGATATTGTAGCGGGTCTTGTGGTGCATCGCGGCCAGCAATTCATCTTCGCTCTGCGTCAGATCAATTACCACGGTCTTGCCCGGCTGGATTTCTTTTTTTGATTTCTTGAACCCGTACTGAATTAGCAGTTGGGTAATATTGTCGGCTAATGGTTCCGCCTTCACAAAAATAGCTTTTTTTCGCCGCGCCAATTGCCGAAGCCACGCTATAAAACTACTGACTGGGTTCTTGAATCCGCCGGTCATCGCGTTGAGGTCCATTTCTGGGCCATGGGGAATGTATAAATAACTTCTACCGAAAGGCAAACGATGTTTAATCACCCACGCTGAAATATAATTTTGCCTATATTCAAAAACCTCCCGCCCAAGCGATTTTTGAAAGTCCGTCCACTCTTTGGTTTGGAGAAAGCTCATCTATTTCTTCCCTCCCAAAAATCTCAACGCCTCCTTAATTTTTTCTTCCGTACTGGCGGCTTTGGTATTGACCGCCTTGATGGCGTCGCGGGCTTGGTACTGGGAGTAACCGAGAGTGGTTAACGCTTCTATTGCCTCCTCTTCCGCCCCCATTTCCCCGCCGGTCTTGGCGTCCACCGCCACAGCCATAATCTTATTTTTCAATTCCAATACTAGCCGCGCCGCCGTCTTGGGGCCGATGCCGGCCACTTTGGTCAGATAACCATCATCACCGCGAAAAATCCCCAACTGGAGTTGTTGCAAATCCGCCGCTGAAAGGATAGCTTGAGCGGATTTCGGCCCGATGCCGGAGATGGTGGTAAGCAACTCAAAAAAGTTCAATTCCTCCGGCGTGGCAAAGCCATAAAGCCCTACTGTACCGTCGCGCGGATTTATAGAATAGTGGGTGTAGAGTTTGACCGCCGCACCTATTTTCGCTATGCTTTTTAAGTTTTTTTCCGGTATAGTCACCCGGTAGCCAATCCCTCTAACCTCCACCGTTACCGTCTTCCCAATCACCGCCCGCACCGTGCCGTTGATATAACTAATCATAGGTAAACTATAGTTCAATAAGGCCATTAATTCAAACGATAAGTGAAGAGTAAGCGAGCGACCAATAGAGTCTTGATTAAAATTACCTAATACACTATTATCCCCTTATGCCTATTACAAAATCAGCCGCTAAAGCGCTGCGTCAATCCAAACGCCGGCAGGCGCGGAATGTGGCGCGCAAGAATAAATACAAGGGGCTGGTGAAAGAGTTCAAAAGGGCCATTACCGCCAAGGAGTTTGACAAAGCCAAGACTCTTCTCCCCCTTGTGTACAAATCACTGGATAAGGCGGCCAAAACCAACGTTATCAAAAAAAACAAAGCCAGCCGCCTCAAATCCCGCCTCACCCAGCACCTCAAAGTTGCCTAACCTAACGTTATCGCAAGACGTTAGGTTAGTGTTTTGAGATATTTAATGCTACCCCTAACCCGGCGAGGAGGGTGATCAGAGACGAGCTGCCGTAACTGAAAAACGGCAAGGGGATACCGGTGAGGGGAATGAGATTCAGAATAGCACCGATATTGACGAACATCTGGGCGAAGATCCAAACCGCCAAACCGAGTGTGAATAATCGGCCGAATTGGTCGCGGCTGGCGCGGGCAATGCCGACCAGCGTCAGGATAAGCAAAACAAACAGCGCCAGCACCGCCGCCCCGCCGACAAATCCCAACTCTTCCACAATCACGGCAAAAATTGAATCTCCTACCGGCTCCGGCAGGAAATTAATTTTTTGCTTGCTTTGACCAAAACCGACGCCGAACAAACCACCGGAGCCAACTCCGATCAACGCCTGATTGATATGATACGCTACCCCCTGTTTATCTACAGTCGGATTGAGATAGGCGCGGATACGATTGAACCGGTACGGTGCGAAGGACGATGTCCCCAGAATTACTCCCAACAACAAGATCAACCCTAAGATATGCGACAGCTTGGCCCCGGCGAAAAAATATAGCGCCACGCCGATCAGCGTTACCAGCGCCAGCGTTTTGATGTCCGGTTGGAGAATTAAGAGCAAAGCGACAAAAGCCAGTACCAGCAGAAAGGGCGCCAGTGCCCGCGGCTGGCTCATTGCTTGACTGCCGCGTGAACCGAACCACGCCGCCAAATAGACCACCACCGCTAGTTTCAAAAACTCGGCCGGTTGAAAAGTAATAAAACCAAGATCGACCCAGCGCCGGGCGCCTTTGATGGTCAGTCCGAATTGGGGAATGAAAACCATCACCATCAGCCCGATGGCTAAAATTAAGATCGGCAGCGCCAGCTTGCGCCAGAGCCGGTAGTGCATCCGCGAAGCGATAAAAAATAAAATCAGTCCGGGCAGGACGCCATAAAATAACTGGTGATTAAAAAAATAATAAGCCGAGTTGAACTTTTTTTGCCCTTCCACCACCCCGGCCGATGACAGCATTACCAAACCGAAAACCGTCAGCAAAAAAACCAGAATGGTTAGTGTTTTCCCGGATCCCGACAGCCGCATTGCTTACATTATATCACTTATCTGAACAAGGGCGGGATTTTGGAGTCAACGAGAAAGATTATTATTCCAATAATTGCTCCGATGGCATTAATCATCCAAAACCGCATCGTCACCTGCGATTCCGGCCAGCCGAGGGCTTCAAAGTGGTGATGGATGGGAGTGGAGAGGAAGATTTTTTTGCCGCGGAGTCTTTTGGCTAAAAGCTGGAAAATCACCGAACCGGATTCAATGATAAAAATGATGCCGATGGGGATTAACAGCAGCGGCGTATTGGTGAGCATCGCGATCACCCCCAGCAGTACGCCTAAAGGCATAGAACCGGTAGCGCCCATAAAAAATTTGGCCGGAAAAATATTGAACCAGAGAAACGCCACCAGTGCTCCGATAATGGCCGCGATAAATACTACCAGATCCATCCGCCCCTGATCAAAAGCAATCACGCCGTAAGCGGCAAACATCGTCAGAAAAGTTCCGGCCGCCAAGCCGTCCAATCCGTCGGTCTCATTAGCCGAAAAAGAAGTGGCCACGATAATAAATACAAAGATCGGGATATACCACCAACCGACCACCCAATCCCCCAAAAACGGGATATTGATAGAATTAAATTCCAATTTGTAATAAAACCACCAGGCGCCGCCAATCGCCACCAAAAGATACAGAAATATCTGATACAGCATTGATAAGCCGCCGCCTTTGGGGCCTTTGCGGAGAATGCCCAAATAGTCGTCCCACATTCCCACCAGTCCGGCGATAATTAGCGCACCGAACGGCAGCCAGGTCTGGCCGCGGGAAAAAAAGTTGAATTGAGACCAAAAATCGTCAACGCTCTCGGCCAGATACCAAAAAACCAGTGTCAGCAAGGCCACGGGGAACCAAATTAAAAACCCGCCCATTGTCGGCGTACCCTCTTTATTTTGGTGGAGTTTGGCCGCGATCGGCCCGCCCTCGGTGCGCAAACTCTTAAACGCCGTATCACTGCGGATTTGTTTGCCCAGTTTGTATTTTTTAAGGAATTTGAGCCACAGAGGAGTCAGAACCAAACAAACAAAAAAGGCCACCGTGGCTACGACAAAAATTCTGATGACGTTGAAGACCGTAAAAAATTGTGGCAGCTGGTCAGACATTGATTTATGCAAAGGGACTCCGTTGGTGGCGGCAGTGCCTTTGAGCACCACTCGCCTCACCGGCGATTCGGCTCGTTCGTCACCAACGACTTTATTTCCACCGGTAAGCGCTCACTCCCCACTCAATCAGCTGTTTGGTTTCACCAAAGCGGTCGCGGGAGCCCAACAGTATGCTGACTAGCTTATCGCGGCCGCCGTTGATTGACACTTCCAAAACCATCGTTTCCAGGGCGCCGTCAGTATAGCCGGTTTTACCGCCAATAATATTGGGCATCCGCTCAAGCAATTGGTTGGTATTTATCAAATGATGTTGGTAAGCGCCGTCCGCCGAACCAACATCGGCAATTCTGGTGGTCAGGGTCTCCCAAATAATCGGGTATTTCTCCACGTACCTGACTAATTTTATCAAATCATCAACCGTAGAGAAAGCGTCGCTGTCGTCCAGACCGGCCGGGTCGGTGAATTTGCTGTCGTTCATTCCTAACAGTTTGGCCTTTTCGTTCAGTCTGGCAACCAGATTTATCCCCTGCCGCTCGGCCTGGCGGGCAAAAGTCAGCGCCGCGTCGTTGGAGGACTTTATCAGCATGATTTTGAACAGATCGCCGCCTTTGATTTTTTCGCCTTTGGATAAATCCGCCCCCTTGCCGTCAACGTTGATATCCTCGGCGGCCACGGTGTAAATATCGTTGAGCGCTAAGTTTTCCATAATTACAATGGCGGTCATCAATTTAACCACTGAAGCGATGGGCAGGCGCTCGTTGATGTTTTTTGAGTAAAGATATTTTTCCGAGTGGACGTCAAACAGCCCGACCGCTTTGGCTTCTGGCTCCGGGTCAGCGATGTTGAAATTGCGAATCGGCAGGTAGGTTGTTTCCGTAACCGGCAGGATAAAGGCCCGCGCGTCAAAATTCATTTCCGCCGAACTTGGGCGGACCGGCGCTTGGGCGATTTTGCTTTTAGAAACAGCAAAAAACATCCCCCAAACAACTAGGGTGACTACTAGTATTGTTGGCAGGACATTCTTAAAGCGCATTATATTACGGGGTCAGGCGTTTGACATCTCTGGGCAAAAAAGTTACGTCCTTGACGCTGTCAATGTCTAATATCCTCATCACAATCCGACCGGGTCCGATGCCGGCGCCGCCGTGGGGCGGACAGCCGTAGCGGAAAAAGTTAAGATAGTTAGCCAGCGGTGCTAACGACATTTTTTTGTCCTTGGCCTGTTTTTCCAACTGCTCCAGCCGGTGCTCGCGCTGGGCGCCGGTGGTAACTTCCACCCCCTTGTAAAACAAGTCAAAACTTTTGGTTAATTTCGGATTGTCTTCCAGCCGCATATGGTAAAACGGGCGGGCGGTAACCGGATACTCGGTGACAAAAACAAAATCATGTCCGGTTTCCTGCTTAATGATTTTAGATAGCTCCCTTTCCTCCTCCGGCGTAAAATCATCCGGCCGCGTACTTTTGACGCCGGCGGTTTTTAATTTCTGTTTGGCCTCGCTTAGTGAAACTTTCGGAAAAGGCAGAGCGGGGATTTCCAAATCAATCGCCAAGGCGTCCTTTACCCGCTGAAAACCGGAAACGATTGCTTTTTCCTCTTCCGCCATCACGTCATGATGCGATTCAATAAAAGAAATTTCAAAATCCCAGCCGGTGAATTCGGTCATATGGCGCGGCGTAAAAGACGGCTCGGCCCGAAACACCGGCCCGACCATAAATACCCGCTCCAGCCCGGCGGCCATGGCCATTTGCTTGTAAAATTGGGGCGATTGCGCCAGAAACGCCTCCCGACCGAAATAATCAACCTTAAAAACCTCCGCGCCCGATTCGCTGGCCGCGTTCATCAGTGACGGCGTGTAGATTTGCAGATAGTCGGCTTTTTCAAAATATTCCCGGAAGCCCCGTTCCAGTTCTGTCCACACCTTAAATACCGGCAGCATCTCCTCGCGGCGCAGGTCAATCCAGCGCCAGTCAAAGCGTTTGGATATTTCCACTTCTCCCCCGCCTTTTTGGGGAATAATCGGAATCGGCAATTCAGGGTCAGCTTTAGATAGAATCTCCAGCGATTCAATCACCACTTCCACTCCGTCCGGCGCCTGTTTTTCCTCTTTGACCAGCCCGGTAATTTTTATCACCGACTCGGTGCTTAATTCATCAACCGCGGTAAACACTTCGTCCTGCTTACGCGTCACCGCTTGAATACTGCCGGTCACATCGCGCAAGACTACGAAACTGATCCCGCCCTGCTTACGCAACGCCTTGACCCAACCGAAAAGCTCTACTCTTTCACCCACTTTGTTTTTGGTTTCGGCAATGTAAGTTCTCGCCATCGCTTTTATAGTAAAACAATTGCCGGATTTAGGCAAAAAAAAGCCCGCCCGGGCTGTTTTCATGCTTGTCCGCCCACTTGGAATCGAACCAAGAACCTTCTCCTTAAAAGGGAGCTGCTCTGCCAATTGAGCTATGGGCGGGAAACTGATTATTAACTTAACACACTTTATTTTTCTTTTTCCAGTGCCTCGTTGAGTACCTCGCGCAGGCCTTTGAGGTCGGCTTCTACTTTGGGTCGTCCCGGCGCCGAGGTTAAGGTTTGCGCCCGACGTTGAACCATTTCTTGCCGAGGTTGAGGTCTATCTTCTATCCTTCGTCCCCCTGCTTCGGGTTTGGGCCAACTTCGGGAGGGACGGTTTTCAACAACAGGCAATTTCGGCACCGGGACGGTCAATGGTTGGTGCCACTCGGTAATTTTTTGTTCAATTTTCTCGGCCGAGGAACCATATTGGCTGCGCGAGTAATCAATGATTTTTCCCCGCGGGCTGACGGCCAGCCGGGTTGGCGTATCCATAGTCAGCGCCGAAAAGGCCCGCGAGGTAATGCCGTCAATCATCAGTTTCAGATAAATCTGGCGTTTGCCGAGATTAACGATATCCGTGGCCATAAACTCCGGCGCCAGCTCTTTTTCCAAAAGTTCGGCGTCCTCGGCGCCGACCCGAAAAGTAACAATTGTGCCGACGTTGCCGAACACCGCGTCGCGCACTGGCTCTTCCATTTGAGCAACATATTGGTGGGCGATCACCAGTGACAGGCGGTACTTGCGGGCCTCGGATAAAATATTAGCAAAGGAAGCGGTGGCGAAATTTTGAAACTCGTCCACTATCAATATGAAATCTCGCCGCTGGTCTTCCGAAATATCCACCCGCGACATAGCGGCCAGCTGAAGTTTGGTAATAATCAGGCCGCCCAACAGCCGTGAGGCGTCTTCGCCGATCCGGCCTTTGGAAATGTTTACCAGCAATATTTTGCCTTGGTCCATGATTTGCCGCATATCCATCGCCGACTTGGTCTGGCCGACGATGTGGCGCACCACCGCCGAGGAGACAAATTGGCCGATTTTGTTTTGGATAGCCGGCGTCGCTTCGGCGGTGAAACGGTCGGTGTATTTGGCAAATTCCTGCGTCCAAAATGATCTGACCACCGGATCGGTAACATAGTTTAGGATATAACGCCGGTAGTCCTTGTCGGACAGCATCCGGTTGATGCCCAGCAGGGTGGAATCCGGCGCTTCCAGCAAGGCGAGAATGGTGTAGGTCAGGATGTATTCCATTCGCGCCGACCAGACATCCACCCAGATTTTTTTGAAAACACTCATCACCCCGGCGGCCACCAGCGCCCGGCGTTCGGGGTCCGGTTCCGTTTCCATCACGTTAAACCCAATCGGGTAATCGGCGTCGGCCGGGTTGAAATAGATCACGTCTTTGATCCGTTCTTCGGGAATGTAGTCAAGCAAATCCTCAACCGGGTCGCCGTGCGGGTCCACAAAAGCCAGTCCCCGGCCGGTTTGGATATCCTGAATGGCAATCGTTTTCAGAAGCTCGGACTTGCCCATGCCGGTCTTGCCGATGACGTACATATGCCGGCGGCGGTCATCCATTTTAATGCCAAAAGTTACTTTCCGATTGCGGAAATTGGTCTCGCCGAATAAAACTACGTCTGGATTTGTCTCACTCATATTGGCAAACCGGCTGGGGGCTGGCCCTTCTTGGCTTCCACTCGCGGGAAGCCCGGCGCTTTGACGCCGATGCCCGGCAAATGCCATAAAGTGGCCAGCTCTTCGGTATTCAAAATCATCAGTTTTTTGTGAAAAGCCCGCTGTTTGTAGCGGCGAAAAATTTTGCGCTTTCGCTTGAATTCATGCTGGACTTTGAATAAACCCTCGCCCGACGGAAAAATATGGTGGAAAAAACCTTTGGCGACGGTCATCGTTTTGCCATCGGGTTTGAAAGTGTTGAGATTATTGGAATAAAGCTGTTTGAACATGCCGATGGTTGAAGCAATGTGGGAACGGTGGAACATTTCTTTGCGGGCAGTATAAATAAAACGGATGCTGGTCTTAAAACCATATTTGGCAACTTTATTCTCCACTTGCTCCAGAGTGAAACGTTGGCCCGGTGTCAGTTTTTGGACGTTGAATTCCTGTTTTTTTTCTTCTTCCGCACCCTTACTGGCGATGCCGGTTGGAACCTGGCCCAGGGTCAAATCCAGCAAACCGCCAACCAATCCGGCTTTTGCTTTCGCCTCTTTACCGACAATTTTATTAATCGCCGCTTGGGCGGCTTTGGCCCAGGCGTCGCCGGTCGGCCGAATCACAAACTGCAGCCAGATATATTCACCCGGTTCCAGCGCCCCTAATACCTCGGCCAAAACCGCCAGCGGGTCGGTGCGTTTGAACTCATCTTTGCCGCTCTCTTCTTCAAAAAATGGATAGGTTTTAATTGGATAGGCGTCTTCCTTGGTAAAAATCAAATCGGCCCCGAACATATCATATTCCGGCGTGGGCAAATTCGGAGGAAGTTGATTCACATAATCCGGGACGATTTTGATTTCGGCGTCGGGATACTGGGAGAAAATAGCATGTTCCGCCAGCATCCAGGTATCCTCTTTGACCCGCACGTAAAAATTCATGTCGCCGCCGTTGGAAACGATCTCCAGCGAATACCAATTCGGGACTTCACCCTTAAAAAATCTTCTTTTCCATTTAACCGGCAGGTAGCTGGCATGGAGCGCCGAGTAGATGTTTTCGGCGATTTTAGGGCTTTTCTGGACGTCGGGCGGCGGCTTTACCTCAAGCACCACCCATCTTAAGGAAAGCAGGTTTTGCTGGGTCCGATAAAAAAGCCAGGAACTAAAAGTGCCGACAACCAAAAGCGCTGGCAGATAAAGCCACCAATAATCGTAAAGTACAGACAGACTGGTTTTTAGCGGACCGAAGAGATCCAAGGGTAGCTTACTAGCTGATTAGCTTCCCAGCTGCCTAGCTTATGGGAAAATCCTTCAGTTTCCTAAAAAGCTAAGAAGCTAATCAGCTAAGAAGCTGTTTACGCTTCCCTTAAAGTATAACCGTTTTCGGTTTTGTTGAAAACCCTAGAATCCTGTAGGTTGAGTACGATTGTGTTTTCTTTCACCAGCCGGTGGTTGAGCACCTGGGAGATAATCTCGTCGCGTTTCAGCGGACGCTCGGAATGCTTGAGCAAGTCAATCAAAACATCCTTAACCGTGCCGGCTTTGTAGCCCCGTTCGGACAAGCCGTACAGGCCGCGGCCGACCAAGACAAATCTGGCGTCTTTGATCAATTCGTTGTGGACGGTCTGGACGTTGGCTCGGCGATCGGGAAACATTTCATTGATCAAGCGGGTAATGTCCCGGAAGTGCTGGGGCTGGCCAATTTTTTTTAGGACTAAATAAGCTTTGTCGCGGACGCCGCGGGGCCGGATCTCCGGCCAGTTGGTCAAGCCGACGTGACCGAAAATGTTTTTGCCGATCTCTTTGGAAACCGCCATTGCCGAAGCCAGAACGGCCGGCGCGGTATAGCGCGAAGCGGCGCCGCTCTTTTTAGAAAAGTCGGCCAGTTCCGTTTCCTGCACCGGCGCGGCGTTTTTGGAAAGGGCCTTAACCAAGCCGCGAATCGATTCTCTAAAAGTATTGGCGTGCTGATGCGACAAACTCAAGAAAGTGTGAAAATCATCGTCTTCCGGTGAACGCTGCAAGCGGCCGTCCAAATTCAGCAAAAACAAGAGCATGGTCTGGGTATCATTACGGCTGCGGCCGTTGATTGACTTGCCCGCCAAGGGAGAATTAAAAAAGCGGGACAAGAATTCATCTTCGCGCAGAACGCCGTTGGTTTGGTCCAAAACATTTTGGGCCAAGTCAACCAAGGGCCGGACTTTGGCGGCGGCGCCGGAAGCCAGTACTGCTCTCAATTGCTTCAGGGATACTTCCTCAATCTGGCGAACCCGCTCGCGGGTAATGCCGTAACTCTGACCGATGGATTCCAGTGTTTCTTTTTGGCCGGTTTTCAAACCAAAACGCCGGGCAATAACATCCTTATTTCTCGGGCTTAAAACGCCAATCAGCTTGGCGGTTACTTCTTTGATTGTTTCTTTCAGGTCAGACATAGTTCAATACACTTACAAATAGTGCATAGGAATATAATATCATAGCCGATAGAATAGTCAACTGTTGACACTCCGCCCTCTGCCAGACGCCCAGACCAATATGGGCGAAGCCACAAAAATTGACGAATAGGCCCCCAAAAAGATGCCGATTATCAGCGCTAGGGCAAAGTACTTGACCGTTTCGCCGCCGAACAAAAAAATGGCAATCAGCGACAACAGGGTAGTAAAAGTAGTGTTTAAGGAGCGGCTTAAAGTCTGCAAAACGCTCTTGTGGACCAACCGGCCAAAGTCCTCGGTTAAACCGAAACGCAGCACGTTTTCTCTTACTCGGTCAAACACCACCACCGTGTCAGAAACTGAATAGCCGAGAATGGTTAAAATGGCCGCCACGAAAACCGCGCTTACTTCTACGCTTTGATAATAGCCGAGCAGAGCGAAAATGCCGATCGGGATCAAGACGTCATGCAGTAAAGCGACAATCGCGGCGGCGCCCATAGCCCAAGAGGATAAAACGCGGGACATTTTGCGGAAGACAAAAGAGATATAAATAACGATGGCCATCAGAAGTACAACCATAGCAGTAATGCTTTTGCGCCGTAATTCGTTGCCCACGGTGGGACCGACGGAAGCAAAGCGATTTTCCGCCACTTTTCCGTAACGAGCATTGAGAGTTTTAAGAATCGCCTGATGGGTCTCCTCGTTAATTTCGTTGAGGCGGATGATTAGGCCGTGTTCTCCAGTCGGACTAGCGGTCCCCGTGCCGAGATTACTGCCGATATTTGCCGTCCCAATTACCGTCAGCACCTCCGCTGGTTCCGGATGGACATTGCTGAATTCCAGTTCAATTACCGAGCCGCCTTCAAAATCAACGCCGAAGCGCAAACCAAAAATCGCCGTGGCGATAATCGCCGCCAGCACCAGCGCGATGGAAAAGAAAAACATAATTTTGTAAATCGGTTTCATCGAAATATCAAAAACCAAAGTGTAAAATTAAATAGGCATATGCTTGGCCAATTTTACAGGGGATTTTTGCATTGATTGCTAAAACAACCACTTTTTTCGCTCAAACCACGAACTGATAAACACATCAAGAAATGAACGGGTAACAATAATTGCGCTGAACAAACTGGCTAAAACGCCGATACCCAGTGTCAGGGCAAAACCTTTTACAAACGACGTGGTAAAAATATATAAAACCACGGCGCCGAGCAGCGCGGTAACATGGCTGTCGCGGATGGAGAGCCATGCCCGGCGGAAGCCTTCGTTGACCGCTTGGGTCAGAGTTTTGCCGGTTTTTAATTCTTCACGCATCCGGGCAAAGATCAAAACATTAGCGTCCACCGCCATGCCCAACGACAAGATGAAGCCGGCGATGCCGGCCAAAGTCAGAGTAACCGGAAAAATTTTGTAAATCGTCAAAACCAAAACGGTGTAAATCAGCAAAGCCAACACCGAGACAATGCCGGGCAAACGATAATATAAAATCATGAACAGCGCCACTGCGAGCAAACCGTACAGTCCGGCTTTGAGCGATTTCTGGAGTGAGTCGTAACCCAGCGAGGCGCCGACGGTCTGCTGGGAAATCAAGGTAATCGGCACCGGCAGGGCGCCGGCGTTGAGCCGGTTGGCTAGCTCCTTGGCTTCTTGAATATTGAAGCCGCCGGAGATCACCGCTCGCCCGTCGGGGATTTCGGTTTGGACGACGGGGATACTGATCGGTTGACCGTCAAGATAGATCGCCACTTGTTTGCCGATGTTGCGCTTGGTAATCTCGGCAAAAAGTTTGGCGCCGTCGCTGTTGAGATTGAGTAAAACTTCCGGCTGGCCGGTATTGGGGTCAAAATTAACCTGGGCGCTTTTGACCTGCTGGCCGGTTAGGCCGGTTGGCTGAAAAACGTCTTCGTTCAAACGCTGGCCCCGCTGTCGGGCCTCTTCAATGGCTTTAATCTCGGCTTCTGAACGCTGTTCTCTAAATTCCAAAAACGGCGTCAAGCCGATCAGTTGAATCGCTTGGTTAACATCTTTGATACCGGCCAACTCCACTACCAGCCGATTATTGCCTTCAATCTGCACCAGCGGTTCGGCAACGCCGAACAAGTTCACCCGTCGTTCAATTACGTCTCTAACCCCGGCCATGGCGTCCGCCGCCGATTGGTCCAAGGCGTCGGCTCCCGAAGCTGCCGCGCTTTTTGCCAAATCAGCTTGATACACAAGATGCGTCCCGCCCAATAAATCCAGTCCCAACCGGAACGGCCGCCAATCCGGCAAGTGCGGCGCGTGCACCTGGTCAGCCAGCTTATTCCACGCCGCCGGATAAACAAAAAACGCCAAGAATATGGCGCAAACAATAATAATTACAGAAAGCAGGCGGTGGGACATACGATAGCGTATATCCTACAATATAATTACTCCTCTGGCAATTTTTCTTTCGTGGTCCGCGGCTTCTGCTTTTCCAACCATTCTTTGACGAACAGCGTCGCCCGCACGTCGTCTTCGTTATATTGGAGAATCTTGTCCATAATTTTTTTATCCCCCGTCTTCAGCCAGTCATTGTACCAAACCACTGATTCGGCGCCGCCGGCCTTTTCATCGCGCCAATTAAAACCCAAATAGCGGGCAACATCTTTGAGCGAGTAAAAGTAAAGCGGCAAGACCGCCGTCTCCACAGTAATCCGGTGGAGGTCCAAAGTATTGTTTTTGAATTTATCCCGTAAGGTCAGTGAGATGCCGTAGCGGTTGGCCAAGCGGTTGAAAATCTCCTGTTCGTAAAAAGAGTAATGATAAATTACAAAATCTTCCAGCTCTTCCAGCCAATCCAAAAAGCGGCGCCAGTTGTCGGCTTCGTCGGTTTTGTCCTGGGCGAGGAAGTATTTGTATTCCGTTTGCCCGGCGGAATTTTTAACCAATACCCCCAGCAAATAATCAATGCCCTCGGTTGGGTCGGATTCAATGTCAAAGTAGATCTCATTGGCCACCGCCGAGAACTGGGGTTTCTTCAAAATGATCGGCTGGTGCGACAGTAGAACATTGGCTTGATTGTGGAAGCGCAGGATTTTGTCAAAATTCCAATCCTCAAAGCGCGAACGCAGGTCGTCCAAATCGGCTTCGGCCAGGTCTTTGACCGTGCGAATATCCGCCTCATACAGTCGGCGCTGGTCGGCTTGGGTTAATTTGTAGATTAAAGAAATATCCTGACAGCCCTCGGTTTCTTCTACGCACAGCGCATACCAGGGGGAGTGTTTGCAGGAGGATTTGAGAAAGGGCGGCGGTTTCTCGCCGTCAAGAATTTTTTCAATCGCTTCGCGGGTAAGGTGAAATTGGCCGGTAAATTCGTCTATCGGAAACGACCGCTCTTCCCCCTCGGCGTTGATAATATACGCTTGGCGCGGCCGGACGCCCTGCAGCCGTTCCAGAATCAGCGAGTAGAATACCAGCTGGAACTTATAGTCATCGCGAATCTCGCGGGTACTTTTAGCGTCATAGACAACGTAGTAGTGATCGCCGAAATTAGAGTATGTCCCCGGTTCCACTGGTCTGGCCTCGAGCAAATCGGGAATGCCGACCCAGTGTTGGTCCATCAGCACGCCGTGATAAATATTTTTACCTTGCTTCATCAGCTCCAGTGTGGCCAAGAAGGCCTCGTCCAAATCCTTGTACAGTTCCGGCTTGATTTCCTCAAAGACGCGGGATTTTATCATTTTTTTTTCGTGCTTGAGCCCGCGTTGGTGGATCATCTCAATCAGCGGCGGAATGTAACCCTTTTTAGCCTGGTCGCCGTAAACATCGTACCAAATCCAATGCGGACACTGGAAAAAGCGGTAGAAATGCTCGCCGGTCAGTTTGTAATTTTTTGTATTCACGGATAATTTCGCCAGCCGCAACTTTGGAACTGCCAAAAACTACTCTGCCCTCGCTATAATCCCCGATGATGAGCCGCATAATTACAATACTGGCACTCGGTGTGCGACGGGGGCGGAGTGTTGCTGCGGGCAAGCGCCACGGCTCGGGAAAACAAATCGTAAACGTAACCCGGGTCAGTGGTTATTTCGCGCACTTCGCCGCGGAAAGGCAGGCGGCTGTTGAAACCGTCGGTTTTATCAACCTGATAAAAAACGAAGTAGGCCCGGCGCGCGGTTTTATGCCCCAGCTGTTCCAAGATATAAGTATAGACGTCCATCTGGGTTTGGTAATCGGCGTAAACCGAGATTTCTTTGGCGCCCGAGCTTTTGTAATCAATCACCGCCAGCGCGTCGTTGGAGAACTCAAGCATATCATCCACTGCGCCAAACAGTGTGGCGTCCAGCCCTAGGTCATGATATTTCAATCCTTCAAAATTATTGCGCCATTTTTGCAGCTGTTCGCTATCGGCGAATAATTTTGCTTTTTCTAAACCGGGGAAATTCGCCAGCACCGGATGTAAAATCCCCTGCACGCGATAAATATCAAACTCGGCTTTCAACAACTGGTCAACGGCCAGGGATAAAGTATAGGGATAGCCCTGCGGCCGGTTAATGCCTTTATGCTTATACAGCCAAAAACAACGGGGGCATTCCTTGAACAACTGGAGATTGGCTCGGGAAATTTTGAGGGGTTTTGAGGTTTTGAGAACGGGCATTATTTAATTTCAACTTTGCTGACTGCGTCGCCTTACCTAAAACAACGAGTAAAGCATACTTCATACGTCTACTCTAACAAAGCATCCAATTCCTGTAAAATCTCGTCGGGGATGGGAACCGGTTGGCCGATGGGGCTAATGCCCGGATAGCGCCAAGCGGAGATAATCCTTTTCTTAGTTTGGAAATTGGAAATTGGAAATCGAGAACTTGGAGTCGGTTTCTTGCCAACTTCAGCGTACATTACCCAGACTTCCTGCGGTTTTTTCTTGTTGCCCGCCGGTTGCATCACCGCCACCGTGCCGGGGGCGATGCCGACTTCCTTGCGTTTGGGAAAGCGGACGATTCGTTTCACCAACGATTCGGAGATACGGTAATACATCATCTTATCTTTGACGTGATTGGTCCATCGGTATTTGGCATCGTCTTTGGGTAGTTTGAAACCGAACATAGAAAAACTAGCTATTTACCAGCTGGCCTTTTTCTTTTCCTCATTTTCCATGACACTTCTTCCATTTTTTACCCGAGCCGCAGGGGCAGGGGGAATTGCGGCCAATCGCCCCGGTGCCGAGGTTGCCGTTCGCGTTGAAGCCCACTCCGTCCCAACCGGGACTAGTCCGTCTCAACGGAGCGGCAACGTCGGGACGGGGGCGGCCGACTTTGAAGATTAAATTCGCCACCTGGGCGCCTATGGTGGTCTGCAGTTCGGTGAACAGGCGCTGGCCTTCAATTTTGTATTCAATCAGCGGGTCGCGCTGGCCGTAGGCGCGCAGACGGACGGAATCGCGCAGATATTCCATTTGTTCCAGATGATCCACCCACAGTTCGTCAATCACGCGCAGGAGAACGGCCCGCTCCAACTGGCGCATGATGTCGGCACCAAGCTGGGATTCTTTTTCCTGATATGAACGGCTTGCGATGTCGTACAGCAGTTGTTTGAGAACTGCCGGGTTATTGATCTGCTCATCAATTTTAAATTCCTTGGCAGTCAGGGCTGTGATGGATTCTTCTATTTCTCTTCGGTTCCAATCCGGGCCGGCAGTGTGAAAATTGACTAACCGCTCAATCACTTCGTCAATATATCCAGTTACCAATTCTTGTGTATTTAGAGATTTCAATATGTCCTGCCGCAATCGGTAGATGGCCGTGCGGTGCTTGTTCATTACATCGTCGTACTCCAGCACGTATTTGCGGATGTCAAAATTGTTGCCTTCCACTTTGGATTGGGCCTGCTCAATGGAACGGGACACCAGCGCGTTCTCAATCGCTTCCGTCTCACCTACGCCCAGACGCTCCATCAGATTTTTTAGACGGTCGCCGCCAAAAATCCGAATCAGCTCGTCTTCGGCGGAAATAAAAAACTGCGTAGAGCCGGGGTCGCCCTGACGGCCACAGCGGCCGCGTAATTGATTGTCAATTCGTCTAGCTTCGTGACGTTCTGTTCCAATTACATGCAGCCCGCCTAACTTTTTGACTTCCTCGAATTCCAAAAAGTTAGGCGGGTTCCCCCCCAATATTATATCTACTCCACGACCGGCTAAGTTGGTGGCTACGGTAACGGCACCCAGCCGCCCGGCTTGGGCGATAATTTCTCCTTCTTGCTCGTGGTTTTTGGCGTTGAGTATTTTGTGAGGCACGCCCTCGCGATTGAGATAAGCGGCTAAAAGTTCATTTTTGGTAATGGAGGTGGTTCCCACCAGCACCGGCTGGCCTTTCAAATGCCGCTCTTTTATTTCTTGGGCCACGGACAAAAATTTGCCCTGCTCCGATTTGTAAATCCGGTCGGGCGCATCATGGCGAATCATCGGTTTATTAGTCGGTACAGTAACTACATCCAGTTTGTAAACTTTGTGAAACTCTTCGGCCGAGGTTTGGGCGGTACCGGTCATACCGGCTAGCTTCTCATAAAGACGAAAGTAGTTTTGGAAAGTGATCGTGCCCAGCGTGCGGGATTCTTTTTGCACCAGCACTTTTTCTTTGGCTTCCACCGCTTGGTGCAAACCGCCGGACCAGCGCCGCCCGGGCATCAGCCGGCCAGTGAATTCGTCAACGATAATCACCTCGCCTCCGTCAGCTGACGGACGGACCACATAGTCCTTATCGCGGTGAAAAAGAATTTGCGCTTTGAGCGCCTGTTCCAAGTGGTGGACATAGCGCGTCCCGCCTTCCTCGTAGATATTTTTGAGATTGAGTATTTTCTCAATTTTCTCAATGCCTTTTTCGGTAATGCTGACGGCGCGGAGTTTTTCATCGACGTTATAATCCTCATCTGCGCTCAAGCGCGGCACGATTTTGGCGAAAGTTTCATAAAGCTGGGTTGACTCCATATCCGGCGCCGAGATAATCAGCGGGGTGCGGGCTTCGTCAATCAGGATTGAATCAATCTCGTCAACGATGGTAAGGTTATGCCCTCTTTGCACCATCTGCTCGGCGCTGTACGCCATATTATCGCGCAGATAATCAAAACCGTATTCGTTATTAGTGCCATAAGTAATATCGGTGGCGTAGGCCTCGCGCCGGCTAACCGGCCGCAGAAATTCGTGGACTACCCGGAACGCTCCCGTTGTATCTCTTTCTACATCTAATAATTTATCCTGTTGGTCATTAGAAATTTTCCCATGGGTTGGATCATACCGATACGATGCTTCGTGGTTTAAAACGCCGACTGTTAAACCAAGATAATCATAAATCTGCCCCATCCAGACGCCATCGCGGCGGGAGAGATAGTCGTTGACGGTAACGATGTGAACGCCCCGACCGGTTAGGGCGTTAAGATAAGCCGGCAAAGTGGCTACCAGCGTTTTGCCTTCGCCGGTTTTCATCTCGGCGATTTTGCCTTGATGTAAGACCATGCCGCCGATCAGCTGGACGTCAAAGTGCCTTTGGCCGAGTGTCCGTTTAGCCGCTTCGCGGACAGCGGCAAAGGATTCAGGCAAAATATCGTTTAGTGTTTCCTTTTTGGCCAAGCGTTGTTTGAATTCAGCGGTTTTAGCGCGCAGTTCCGCCAGTGAAAAACGCTCGAATTGCGGTTCGAGCTCATTAATTTCGGCCACTAGCGAGCGGAGTTGGTCAATGGCGCGCTGATTGGCATCGCCAAAAAGTTTGCTTAAGATGCCCATATTTCAGCCTAGATTAGCACATCCGAAAGCTACGTTCTAGAGCTTAAAGTGCGGAGCACTCGCCGGATAGGTGTTCTGCTCGCGAGTGTTAAATAAAAAGACCGAATGGAAATTGCCGCCTTGAGCCACAAAGTCCGCGCCGGAAATTTGCAGATGGCGAAGCCGGGCCGTGTCTTCGCCGGTTTGTTCCAAGAAATACACCTTGCCGTCGCCGGTTTCGCCGTTAGTGAAATACCAAGAGGTCTGGAAAGCGTCGCGCACCGACGGCGCTACTGCTTTAACTGCGCTAAAACAGCCGCGGGCACCCAGATGGCCGTACTGCAGACAAATCTGCGGATTCAACACCAGTCGCTTGTAGCCAAAATTGTTGATGATATAGACATTATTATCGCTCTCGGCGCGGATAAAGTCGCCTTCACGCAGGCCAAAGTCGGCCGGCCGGGCCGGTGTTTGATTATTGATAACCGGTAATTGGCTATTGGCTCCCGGGGTCGGAGCTGACGTCGGGCTGGGAGTAATAACTCCCGTTTTTATTCTTTCCAGAGAGAAAGATAAGTTAACCGGCATTTCGTCGGCGGCGAAGCCAGCCAGTTTATCGTGCTTGATCGGCATCAGAATTATTTTGCTGAAATCGGAGCTGATGCCGCTCAAAGTCAGAGAGTCATTCTTAAAATCCGGGTCAAAATAGGAAATCATTTTGGAGCCATCGGTTTTGAAGATAATGTAAGCGATGCGGAAACTGGTCAGCGAAGGTGAGGCGAAACGAATTTTGAGATAGTTTTTTTGGCCGGAGGCAAACTGGGAAATTTCGTACCAGCGCGGCTCCCAATCCTTGACGGACTCGCTGTAAACCAGAGTTGAGCCGTCGCTCAAATTAGTGAAGGCCCTAGTCGGCGCCACCCGGAAGTTGCGCAGGCCGTCGCGGGTATAAGCGTACTTTGGGTCAGTGGAGGGGTCATTTAAGATATTAGCTATTAGCCATTTTTGAAAAATATCAAGAAATGTTTCCGGCGCGCCGCTCTCGGCCAGGGCGCTGTTCAGGGCGGGGATGCCTATCAGGCTGCTTTGCAAACTGGCACTGATGACCGCCGCGGGCCAATGCTCACTCAAATACTCGCCGAACAGCGCCACTTGGGCGTAGTCGGGATTGAGATTTTTCCATTCGGTTAAACTGTCGGGGGAACTGCTTAAAAAGGACTGCGACCGCTTCTCCAAACTGGAACCGTTAAACGGCTCGTTATAACCCAGCCAGGAGACGGCGAACTCGGAGCGCAGTTCATTGAGCCAGACGTCATCGGTCACGCCGCGCAATTTTTCTTTTTGGTTGAAGGCAACCAGGTGCTGAAATTCATGGGCCAGGAACGATTTGCTTTTTTGCTCATCGTCCAGCGCGTTGATGTTGATATAAAACATTTCCCGGGCATTGGAATCGGGGTTATTCTGGCTTGACGGATAAAGATTACCGGTATTGAAATAGCCGCCGGCGTTGGCGGTTAGGGGCGTGAACAGAATGGCGGTCTTCGGGTCCTGATCAATGCCGGGATTGGGCTCGGCGCCGAAAAAAGCGGTTTCCAGCGGATAAATACGGGCGTCAAATTCATCAAGCAAAGAGTTTACTTGTTCAAGCAATAAAGCGCGGGCGTTTTCACTGATGGTACTCCAGTAATTGTCGGCAATGTATCCATAAGCGCGCTGGGAAAGCGCTCTTAAGGTGGCATTGACTGTGTCCCGGCCGCGGAACTCATACTGGGTATCAATAAAAAAACGCTGGTTCTGGCCGAGCGTGTCGGCGCTGGCCGAGTTGGCCAGCAGGGAAGTGAAAAATAGCGTCCACAGTATTTTTTTTAAACGCATTTTTACATTATAGTTAAAACCGGGCCGAACGCCAAAAAATTAGACAAATCCAAAATTTATTGTATTATTGGAACAACATGCGGAAATTTCTTTTATTTTGGGGCGACGTCGCTTTTCTTTATTTGGCGCTGTTTTTGACTTTGCTTGTCCGCTACGGCTACGGCCCGGTTTACGCGGCTAACTTGGACATCCATTTAATGCCGTTCAGCTTGATTTTTGCCGTCTGGGCGCTGGTTTTTTATACGGCCAATCTTTATGAGATCGGGCTGGCCAAGAACCGGTTGGAATTTTACAGCGCTTATTTTTATTCTTTTATAATTAACGCTCTGATTGCGATTGTTTTTTTCTACTTTGTGCCCTTTTTCAAGATCACCCCGCGCACCAATTTTTTCATTTTCCTGGCTTGGGGGCTGGTTTTATTGACCGGCTGGCGGTTTTTTTTCAATGGCCTGATCGCCAAGGGCAGTTCCAGAAACAACACCCTAATTTTGGGGTTAAGCCCGCAATCGCAGGAACTTTATGATTATCTGCTGGCCAATCCGCAATTGGGCTACAAAGCGTTGGGTATTATTGATGTTGAACATGAAAATGCGCCGAACGCCCTTCAGGAAATCATCCGGCAAAAAAAAGTAAGCATTCTGATTCTCGGCCCGGCCGCTTACAAAATTTCCCGGATCATTGACATTCTTTACGGTTTCCTCGGTTTGGGCATACGTTATTACGACCTGTCTGATTTTTACGAGCGGGTCAGCGGCAAGGTGCCGGTCGGCGCCATTGACCAGACCTGGTTTCTGGAAAATCTTTCCGAAGGCGGTAAACGCGGTTACGAAATTGCCAAAAGGATTTGGGACTTGGTTTTAGCGGTGGCTATTGGGGCGGTCATTTTACCTTTTTACCCTCTGATCATGCTGGCCATCAGGCTGGATTCGCCGGGACCGGCTTTTATCCGCCAAAAACGTATCGGCAAAGCCGGAAAAATATTCATTTTAGTAAAGTTTCGCAATATGATTGCCAATTCTCCCGACGGCAGCGCCGAGGGGTTGACTGGACCGGTTTGGGCCAGCGAAGACGATTCTCGAGTTACCCGGGTCGGCAAATTTTTGCGGCGCAGCCGAATTGATGAATTGCCCCAAATCTGGAATGTTTTGCGGGGTGAGATGTCCTTTATCGGCCCCCGTCCGGAGCGGCCGGAGTTTCACGGCAAGCTCAAAGAACAAATTCCTTTTTACGACGAGCGTTATTTAGTCAAACCGGGTCTCACCGGCTGGGCCCAGGTCAAATACCGGCTTGATTTCCGCGCCGGGTTGACTATTCAAGACACTTTGGAAAAACTGCAATATGACCTATTCTACATCAAAAACCGCTCCCTGCTTTTGGATTTAGGCATTATATTGAAAACCGCCAGTATTATTCTTAAAAAAATATTCCATTGATCACTATGCTTGCTAAACTGGCCAAAACAGTGGTAACAGTTAAGCCGTTTTTATCCCCAGCTTTTTTGACACCTTTTGATACTCTTTGATACTCTAGGTATATAATGCCTGAGATTAACCCCAACGAAGTTTATACAACCGCTGAAGTTCAAAGGGCCCTAAAAGTAAGTAACAGCACGATCAAGCGCCTCTTAAAAAGGGGGATCTTGCGCGCCAACAAGGTGGGTGGCCAATACCGAGTCCTTGGGAAAGAGCTGTTAAGATTGGTGTCTCCGCAAATTGAAAGAAAGGCGGTTGGCGCATACCAAAAACTAAAGAAAAAAATTAAATCTAAAGTTAAAAATTGGTAATGGCTGTTTTAAGTATTAAAAAACTATCAACTGCTTTCAGTTTAATCAGAGACGCCTTTTCTAAATATAAAAAGCAATTTGTAATTACCCTCATTTTGGGTCTAGCCGCGGGCCTGTTTGGCGGAGTCGGAATCGGGGCAATAATCCCCCTCTTTGCTTTTATTACCAAATCCGGAATCCAGCCTGTCGGGGAATTAGATTTCATATCTCGATCCATAGAGAGATTTTTTTCTATTTTAAATGTTGAGTACAATCTCTTCTTCTTAATGATTTTAATCGTGGGGCTTTTTATACTGAAGGCCCTGATTACCTATCTGTCGCATTACGTGAATGAAAAGATAGCAACTGATTTCGAAAATGAAGCCAGAAAAAAATTATTTAGAAAAGCCCTGAAAGCCGATTGGCCGTTTTTGTTGAAGCAAAGAATAGGTCATTTGGAATCGATCCTTATGCTCGACACTTATATGAGTTCGGGAATTTTATCCCATATAAACGGAGTTATTATGGTTGGCACCAGTATGATTATGTATGCTTTTGTAGCCATAAACATATCGGTTTCCATCACGCTCCTGACCTTGGGGCTGGGCATTATTTTATTTTTTCTTTTAAGGCCGTTCTTTTACCGGATAAGGAAATTGTCGGAAAATTTTGGCAAAATTTACAAGAATATAAACAATCATGTCAGTGAGCATATGATCGGCGCAAAGACCATAAAAGCCGCGGGGACAGAAGATAAAATAATAGATTCAGCCGGTCAAGACATGGAAACGTTGAGAAAAATAAGAGTAGACATCGCTCTTCTTAACAAAGCCCCGGGATCATTTATTGAGCCGCTTGGATTAATTTTTATTTCTGTCCTGCTTCTCTTTTATTACTACTACGATCCTCAATTTAATATTGTTTCATTTGCCGCCATTATGTATTTAGTCCAAAAAAAGATTTCATTTATGCAATCAATTAATACGCGGCTAAACAGCATCAATGAGGCCCTGCCGCATCTCCAAACAGTTCTTGGCTTTGAAAAATCGGCGGAAGAACATGAAGAGAAAAATACCGGAAATTTGCCGTTTTCTTTGGAAAATCAGATCTCTGTCAAAAATTTATCATTTTCCTACGATTCGGGGGTTGTTCTCAAAAATTTAAATCTAACCATTGACCGGGGCGAAATGGTGGGACTGATCGGGCCGTCGGGAGCGGGCAAAACAACATTGGTTGATATACTGCTAAGGCTTCTCCTGCCCCAATCGGGAGAAATACTGGTTGATGATAAAAGTATAAATGACATAAACATCGGCAGCTGGAGAAAAAAAGTCAGTTATGTTTCGCAGGATATCTTCCTATTGAATGACACAATTGAAAATAACATCAGATTCTATGGTGATTCCGTCGCCCAAGATGATATAATTAAATCTTCCAAACTAGCCAACATTTATGATTTTATTGTCAATCTTCCCGGCGGTTTCAACACCATAGTCGGAGAAAGGGGCGTCCGGCTCTCGGGCGGGCAAAGACAAAGAATTATATTAGCCAGAGCCCTGGCCAGAAAACCTGAAGTATTAATACTGGACGAAGCCACCAGCGCCTTAGACAATGAATCCGAGGTTTTAATCCAAAAATCTATTGAAAATTTGAAAAATAAAATTACGGTTGTCGTTATCGCCCACCGCCTTTCCACGGTCATGAGTTCGGATCGTTTGTTGGTATTAGAAGACGGTAAAATAATCGAGGAAGGTAAACCTTCAGAATTATTAAAAGACAAGGATTCCTATTTCTTCAAAATATATAACATAAGAAATTAATGATCATCACCAAAACACCCTACAGGATTTCTTTCTTGGGAGGAGGGACTGATCATCCTTCATGGTACAAAAAATATGGAGGCAGTGTTTTGAGCACAACAATAAACAAGTATTGTTATGTAACCTGTCGTTATCTTCCGCCATATTTTAAAGAAACACACAGAATTGTTTATTCTAAAGTTGAGCTCACTAGCCATACCAATGAAATTGAGCATCCTTTAATCCGAGAATCTATTAAGCACGCCAATATCAAGGGGGGTTTGGAAATTCATCACCAAGGAGACGTACCCGGATGGTCGGGCGTGGGAACAAGTTCATCTTTTACAGTTGGTCTTTTGAAGGCTTTTTATGCCCTGAAAGGTAGAATGGTTGATAGCAGAAAACTAGCTCTGGACGCCATAAAAGTTGAGCAGAAAAAAGTAAAAGATACCGTCGGGTCCCAAGATCAGGTTGCGGCTTCATTCGGAGGACTAAACAGAATAGATTTCTTGCCGAATGGAAAAATAAACGTTAACCCAGTTATTTTACTCCCGAAAAGATTATCAGATTTTCAAAATCACCTTCTTTTATTTTTCACTGGTATTGTTAGGAGATCGTCTGATATTGAGAAGGAAAAAGTTGCCACCTTCCCCCAAAAGAAAGAAACGTTAATAAAAATGGCTGGGATGGTAGATAAGGGGGTAAAAATACTTAAAAACGGGGATTTAAATGATTTTGGAAAGCTTATGCACGAAGCCTGGATGCTAAAAAAAACTTTTTCAAGTCAAATATCCAATTCTGAAATAAATAAGCTTTATAATGGCGCTCTGCAGGCCGGAGCAATTGGAGGAAAACTTTTAGGAGCCGGCGGCGGAGGTTTTTTCTTGCTTTTCGTTAGCCCCGGCAAACATCGAGCAGTAAGAAATAAAATGAAACAGCTAAATTTTATGGAAGTCCCGTTTAAATTCGAAAGCGAAGGGAGTAAAATTATTTTCTACAATTCAAATCTAATTTAAGTTTATTATAAATCCTATGCCAAAAATGCCAAAAATAAGAAAAGTATTTATCACCGGTATTACCGGTTTTGTCGGAAGCCATCTGGCTGACTACATATTGGCCAATCATCCCGATACTAAAATTATTGGTTTTCTTAGGTGGAGGTCACCAAAAGATAATATAAAACATATTCTAAATAAGATTCAATTAGAGTATGGGGATCTAATTGATCTATCTTCTATAAAGTCGGCGATAAACAAACATCGGCCGGATGCAATTTTTCATCTTGCCGCTCAATCATATGTCGATTTCAGTTTCCGGGCACCGGTAAAAACATTGGAAGATAACGTTATTGGAACTTGCAATTTACTGGAAACAGTAAAGGAATTGAAGCTTTCTTCTAAATACGACCCCGTCATCCACGTATGCAGCTCTTCCGAAGTTTATGGGCAAGTAACCAAAAGTGAGGTTCCCATAAAAGAAACGAACCCTTTTAGACCGGCCTCTCCTTACGCAGTCAGTAAGGTCGGCGAAGATATGCTTGCCCTGCAATACTGGCTTTCCTGGAAAATAAAAACAATAAGGACAAGGATGTTCACTCATACCGGCCCGCGAAGAGGCGAAGTTTTTGCTTTATCTAATTTTGCAAAACAAGTAGCCGCCATAGAGACAGGGTTGCAGGAACCAATTATAAAAGTTGGCAACTTAAAAAGTGTCAGAACCTGGATGGATGTCCGCGATGCGGTTAGGGCCTACTGGTTATTAGCCAACAAATGCAAACCCGGCGAAGTTTACAATATAGGCGGAGTTGAAACTATGACTATCGGTCAAATGCTCAATATGCTCTTAAAATTATCCGCAAGAAAAGATATAAAAATAGTAGTTGACCCGGCAAGGTTAAGACCGTCGGATGTTACATTGCAAATCCCTTCAGCAGCTAAATTTAAAAAAGAAACCAGCTGGAAACCCAAAATACAATTCAAAGATACGGTTAAAGACACTCTTGACTACTGGAGAGAACATTTGAGAGTTATCAAATAATCAATGAGGAATAAACAAGGCCGGTTAGACTTAAACAAAACTCTTTACAGGAAACTCTATCTCATAAGAAGCGCCGAAAACGCAATTATTGCCCATTATCCGGAAAACGAAATGAAAACACCGATGCATATGTCTTTGGGTTCCGAGGCCATAGCCGTCGGCGTATGCACGGCCCTGGGAAAACAAGGGCAGTTTTTTTGCTCCTATAGAAGCCATGCCGTTTACCTCGCCAATACCGGGGAAACCGATGCTTTCTTCGCTGAACTTTACGGAAAATCAACCGGGGCAGTCAGGGGTCGAGGCGGTTCAATGCATTTATCATCGCCCGAAACTGGCTTCTTGGGGTCTTCGGCAATCGTGGCCAGCACTCTACCGCCGGCAGTTGGCGCCGCTTTTGCTAATAAAGTGCAAAATAATGGTAAAATTATAGCTGTATTTTTTGGCGACGGCGCAGTTGATGAGGGGAACTTCTGGGAGTCTTTAAATTTGGCCTCTGTTATGAAGTTGCCCATTCTATTCGTGTGCGAAGATAATGGTTTTGCTGTTCATACACCTACCTCTCAAAGACACGGCTACAAATCATTACCCCGAATCGTAAGAGGATTTCAATGTGCGGTATTTGAGGATGATTCCACTGACGTTGAAATTATTTTTAATTTAGCCCGATCGGCAATTTCTAAGATGAGAAAAACCAAGAAGCCTTCATTTCTTTATCTTAGGTACTACCGATATTTACAGCACGCGGGTGTTAACCAAGATTTTGACGCAGGATATCGATCAAGAGAAAAATACAAACGCTGGCTAGAAGTTGATCCGGTTGATATCCAAAGAAAAAAACTGATAAAATTAGGCAAAAGCGAAAATGAAATAAAAAGATTGGAGAAACAAATAACTTTTCGGGTGGAGAATAGTATCGTCAAAGCAAAAAGTGCCCCATTCCCAGATCAGAAAGAATTATTTGATGATTCGGAATTTAAATTTTCAAGAGAAGAATAAATGACAAGAACAATCACATACTGCCAAGCTATAAATGAAGCGCTTCTTGAAGAGATGCGGCTAAATGACAGGGTTTTTGTATATGGTATAGATGTTGGGGATCATAAGAAAATCTATGGGTCCCTAAATGGCATGGAAGAATTTGGGCCAGACAGATGTTTTAGTACTCCTCTCTGCGAAGATACGCTTGTTGGATTTGGCTTAGGCGCGGCAATAAATGGCTTAGTACCCGTTAACATACATCTAAGAATGGATTTTCTTCTTTTAGCCATGAATCAGTTGGTTAATATGGTGGCTAATTACAAATACGGGTCGGGGGGGAAACTTAGAGTCCCATTAACAATTAGAGCGGTAGTTGGAAGAACATGGGGTCAATCCTATCAACACAGCAAAAGTCTTCACTCGGTTTTTGCCCATATACCAGGATTAAAAGTGGTAATGCCTTCCACGCCACAAGACGTCAAATATTTATTAAAATCCGCCATTCGAGATGAAGGTCCGGTATTAGTGATTGAGCACAGATTGCTATATGATTTTGCAGGCGAAGTACAATCTTTACCAAGTATACCCTTGGGAAGCGGCCGGATATTACGAAGCGGAAAAGATATAACCGTAATCGCCACTTCGTGGATGAATGTAGAAGCATTAAAGGCGGCCGAAATTTTAGAGACTGCGGGGGTGGATGTCGAAATTATAGACCCGAGAACGATTTATCCTCTTGATGAAGAGTTAATTATTCAATCGGTTACAAAAACTAGAAAGTGTATAGTCGCCGATCTAGATTGGCTCAACTGCGGATTTAGCGCTGAAGTTGCAACACTTATTTCAGAAAAATGTTTCGGGAATCTAGACTCTCCAGTAAAAAGAATCGGTTTTGCGCCAACCCACTGCCCCGCCGCAAGGTCCCTGGAAGATATTTTTTATCCAAATGCTGCCGACATTATCCGCGCAGTTGAAGCAAAATTAGACTTAAAGCCTATGGATATTTCCCGAGAAGATTTTTATAACCACGTCAATAAATTTAAAGGGCCGTTTTAAGCTCGCTACAATTAATTTATGAAAATCAACGTAAAAAAAACATCCCTCCCCGGCGTACTTCTGATTGAGCGCTATGCCTTCACAGATTTCCGCGGCAGGTATGGAGAAATATACGCCCGTGATGCGTATCGCGAGGCGGGGATTAATATTGATTTCAAAGAACAAGATTTTTCCGTGTCCCGTAAAAATGTTCTGCGGGGATTACACGGTGATTCTAAAACTTGGAAACTTATTTCTTGTCTGCACGGCTCGTTTTATATGGTAGTCTTGAATTTTGACCGGGAATCGAAGTATTTCGGGAAGTGGGAGGCCTTCACTTTAAGCCCCGAAAATCAACTACAAATTTTAGTCCCGCCAAAGCATGGAAACGGGCATTTGGTTCTAACTGATCGGGCAATATTCCACTACAACCAATCTGAATATTATTCGGGAGCGGAAAACCAATTCACCGTGCGTTGGGATGATTCGAAGTTCAACATCAAGTGGCCCATTTCTGAAAAACCGATACTTTCAAAAAGAGACGCAGAGGCGACATATATAACGGATTGACTATCATTTTGCTTTTTTGATTTTTTCTATAATTCTTGAGGTGGATATATTATCAAACTCCGGCGGGCTTGAGCGCTTTAATATAACCAATTTAACCCCGTGTTTCTTGGCAACCTTTTTTCTATAAGGGATATCAAAAGCATCTTCATTAATAGCATAAATATCCGGTTTTAAACTACTAAGAAAACCGTCAAGGTGCGGCAATAGGTTACTGCCGGTTTCTGGTAATCGATTTATAAAACAGTAATTTACGGGCTTAAAAGAGTCTATGATTTTAATTCTGACACTCTCGTTAAGGATAGGTCTTTCATTTCCTTTGTATCGTTTGTGGTCTTTATCGGAACCAACTCCGACAACTAAGTAATCACCGCGCCTCTTACAATCTTCCAGATGAAGAACATGGCCGGCGTGAGGAAGATCAAACGAACCGTCGCAATAGACGATAATTTTATTTTTATGTTTCTTCCTAATTTCCGGAAAATCAGCAGGAGTAATGACTGACATCACAATTATATTAGCCAGAAACTTTGAACCACGTCAATATTGACGTGTGGTTGACATATTTAACATTCCTAGTAAACTAATACCGCTACCAAGTATCTTTGAAAAGGAGGGACTGGGAATGGTAAAGGTTTGGCGGAAGATTGGTGAAGCAAAAACATTCGCAGCGGGTTACAAAAAAAGTATGATAAATCAGTACTTTGAAGATCCTGATTCTGGTGAAATCGTAGGTCGCGATTTATTTTTTTCCCCAGTAGTGGCCTGTATGATGCTCCCTATAACTGAAGATGGCAGGGTTATAGCCGTCAAACAGTTTAGGTTCGGGGTAAATCAAGCAGTATTGGAACTGCCCGCAGGCGGTATAGACCACGGTGAAACGCCAAGTGAGGCAGGAAATAGAGAACTGCGTGAAGAAAGTGGCTATATGGCTAAGGAAATAGTGCAACTAACATCTGGCGTAATTTTCCCCGATCCCGCTGCCTGCAGTTGGGGCTATTATCCTCTACTGGGACAGGGATGTTTTTACGAGGGTTGTCCAAGCCCCGATCGCCATGAGAAGATTGAGATTTTCCTTATCCCGCTAGAAGAATGGATCGAAAAGATTTACAGCGGGGAGTCAAGGTCAAACTTAGCGATAGCCACAACTTTACTTGCATCTCATACACTAAAGAACCGCGAGCCAATTAGATTCAGTTTTTAACCCTGATCGCCGCATGCCGGTGATCTTTTTAAAACCCGATTATTTTGTTTTTTGTAATGATATGTTAAGCTCCGATTAAATCTCAATTTAATTTACTTGCTATGTTTAAGGATAAAAAAGTTTTAGTGACGGGTGGCACCGGTTTTATCGGCATCAATCTTATAAAAAAACTTATAAAAAAGGGAGTAAAAGTAAGGGCAACTCTGTACAGAAAAGATCCCGTAATTTTAGATAGCCGTATTGAATATGTTAAAGCTGACTTATCCAAATGGGAAGATTGCCAAAAAACAGTCGCGGATACGGATTATGTTTTCATGTGCGCGTCTATTTCCTCCGGCGCGGCTGTAATTCAGAAAACGCCGATGATTCATGTGACTCCGAATGACGCTATGAACGCCTTTATGCTTAAGGCCGCTTACGAAGCGAGAGTAAAAAAGTTTTTGTGGATCAGCAGTTGTACTATCTATCCCCTTTCTGCCCATCCACTGAAAGAAGACGAGGACAGGAACGGGCCATTGTTTGAAAAATATTATTTTGTGGGAACGATGAAGAGATACATTGAGGACCTGTGTCGAATGTACGCGGAAAAGATAAAAAATACCATGCCCGTTGTTGTTGTAAGGCCCACTAGCGTTTACGGTCCCCATGATGATTTTAACTGGGAGTCGTCGCATGTTATCCCCGCATTAATCAGAAAAGTAGTCGAACGTCATGATCCGGTTGAAGTCTGGGGAGACGGGACGGCTATAAAAGACCTGATTTTTGTGGAAGATATGGTTGACGGCATACTTCTGGCAATGGAAAAGATAAATACCTTTATGCCAATAAATCTTGGGTCTGGCAAGCAAACAAGCATAAGAGAAATAGCAGATTCCATAATTAAGACCGACGGTTACCAAAACGCTAAGATCGTCTTCGACCCGTCCAAGCCGACAATGCTGCCTAAAATGCTGATAGACGTGTCCAGAGCAAAGAAATTTCTTGGCTTTACGGCTAAAACCGGCGTTGAAGACGGGATTAGGAAAACAATTGAATGGTACCGAGATACCAGATCAGATATTGGAAAATAGGAGCCGGTTGTGATATATTCCCGTCAGAAACGTTCAATTAAGAACATTAACAAGGTAAACAGTAAACAAGTGAGGAGATATATAATGCCGATAAAGGTTGGCCTGGTTCAGATTAACACGAGCTTCTCTGGTCTCGATTACCTGCCTTACTCGGTGGGAATTCTAGAAGCATATGCGCGCCGTCATCTTTCGAATCCCACGGCGTACAAATTTCTCTTGCCGATTTTCACGCGTATCCCTGTAAGGCAGGCAGTGGCTGATCTCCATCTGGCCGATTTTGTCGCTTTCAGCGTATACGCGTGGAACGAACAAATCTCGCTCGCGATCGCCCGTGAACTGAAACGGGAAAGACCCGGGATTATTATCGTTTTCGGTGGTCCGCAAATGCTCAACCGCCCTGACGAGATCGAGGCCTACCTGCGGAAGCATAACTTCATTGATCTCGCCTGTCACGGGGAGGGAGAAAAAGTGTTTCTCGCAGTGCTTGAAAACGCCCACACAAGAACTTGGGAACAAGTTCCCTCGGTAAGCTATTTTGATGTTGACGGTCTTTTCGTGCAATATCCCCGCATCCCCCGCATCCGTGATCTTTCGGATGTGCCGTCACCTTATCTTGACGGCATCTTCGAACCGCTCATCGCTGCCTATCCTGATCGGCGTTGGATCCCCACGTGGGAGACAAACCGCGGTTGCCCCTTTGCTTGTACGTTCTGCGGCTGGGGCAGCGCAGTGAATACAAAGGTTACCCAGTGGGAACTCGGGCGACTGCTTTGTGAAGTTGATTGGTTTACCGATCACGATGTGGAATATATTTCATGCGCCGATGCGAATTTCGGCATTCTGCCGCGAGATGTGGAGATCGCCGAATACGTCGCTAAGGTAAAACGAGAGCGGGGCTGCTTCCCGGCCGGTTTCTCGGTGCAGAACACCAAGAACGCCACGGAGCGGGCCTATACGATTCAGAAGATTATCTCTGATGCAGGCTTGAACCGCGGCGTGGTGCTTTCGATGCAGTCCCTTGATCCCGTGACGCTCGCGAATATAAGGCGGGATAACATTAGCCTTAAGACCTACGAGGTACTGCAGGGACGATTCCGCAAGGATGGCGTGGAAACCATGTCTGATCTCATCTTGGGACTACCGGGGGAAACCTACGATTCCTTCGCGGACGGCGTCTCTACCCTCATGGACCGGGGTCAGCACAACCGGATTCAGTTCAATAACTTGAGTGTTCTTCCGGATGCCGAGATGTGGGATCCGGCGTACCGCAGGCAATTCGGTATGCAGACCGTGCGGTCCAAAATCATCAACATCCACGGGTTCCGCAGCGAATTTGACGAGGTACCGGAATTTCAGGAATTGGTGATCGCCACCGACTCGATGCCACATGCCGACTGGGCGCGTGCCCGTGCCTTCGCCTGGATGTGCGGACTCCTCCATTTCGACAAAGTATTCCAAATCCCGTTGATCATTGCTCACGAAGTCGCTGGGATTTCTTACCGCGAACTCATTGAGCTATTTTCAGATGGCGTATCTTTTCTCTCTCCTTTTGAATTTCCTAGACTTCAGTGGACGAAAACATTTTTTAGGAAGAAAGCTGAAGAAATTCAACGAGGAGGAGAAGAATATCACCATTCGAAAAAGTGGCTTGACATCTGGTGGCCTCTTGATGAGTACTGCCTGATTGAGCTCTGCACGAGCGGCCGCTTTGGTGAATTCTATACCGAAGCCTTAGAGGCACTCCGGCGTTTCTTTGCCTGGAGAGCAATCGATATGTCGGAAGGCATTCTCGAGGATGCGGCCAGGTTGAACCAGAGCCTCATTAAGCTGCCGTTTCAAACTGAAGATCTCCTTGTGGAACCCCAGTGGAACATCTGGGACTTTTATCAAGGAGTGACCCGAGGCGAATCTGTCAAACTCACGCAAGGCAGGTATAGCCATCGGGTGGACCGCACCCGAGAACGATGGAACTCTTGGGAAGAATGGTGTAAGTTAGTTGTTTGGTATGGCAATAAACGGGGGGCTTACCTTTACGGGAACACCCCTCAAGAGCAACTCGCCGGTCACTATTAGTAGGTGCAAGCGAGAGAAAAAAAAGATTTTCCGAATTTGAAATCGGGCCCGAGAAAGCCCGATTTTTTTATTTGACTAGGTGATAGAAACGGAAATTTGATTAATTCCTAATTATGTTATAATTTTATCTGTAAAAGATCACATGGAAAAATCACCTTTTAAAAATAAAAAAGTGTTGGTTGCCGGCGGAACTGGCATGATAGGAATACAGCTGGTAAAAATGCTGATGAAAGAAGGAGTATCGGTAAGAATAGCATCTCTGGACGATCCTTCTCGAGCTCATCCTGAATCAGAATTTATCAAAACCGATCTTACTTTGCTTGAAAATTGCCGCGCCGTCTGTAGGGGCATGGATTATGTTTTTAACCTTTTGGGGGTAAAGGGATCGCCGGCCGTGCAGGGCAACCCAGCTAACCTGATATCGCCCATGCTTCAATTTAACACCAATCTGCTAAGAGCGGCATACGAGGCGGAAGCAGACGGATATTTGCTTACCAGTTCTTATGGAGCATATTATCCGGCCGAAGTATTAAGAGAAGACGACCTATGGAGCACTCCTTCGCCGCCCAATGATCTTTATGCTGGTCACGCCAAAAGAACCGCCGAACTCGAGCTGGAAGCTTATAGAATCCAATATAACTGGGAAAATACCGCTACCGTCAGACCGGCAAACGTTTACGGTCCGTTTGATAATTTTGACTCGCCGAATGCAATGGTGGTCCCGTCTCTGATTAAAAGGGCGGTTTCCGGGGATAATCCTCTTGTAGTTTACGGCGACGGGTCGCAAATAAGAGATTTTATACACGCCCGCGATGCCGCCGCTGGGATATTGCTGGCGGCAAAAAAAAGTGTCCACTGCCTTAACTTAGGAAGCGGGAGTGGAGTAAGCATAAAAGAACTGGCGGGATTAATAGTTTCCAATCTCCCCAGAAAACCTGACATTAAATTTGACCTCTCCAAACCATCGGGGGACAGGAAAAGAGTCCTGGATATTTCAAGGGCGAAAGCTCTAGGATTTGAGCCGAAAATTACTTTGGCCGAAGGTTTAAAAGAAACAATGGAATGGTATGTCGAGAACCGGGATAAGGCTCGAGACAGATATGATATATTCAACACCAATTAATAGCGCTGTTTATATCGGTGCTATTTTTTTGATTGGTATTTTTCATATTCCTCTCGTGACACTTTTCGCCCCTTTAGATAACGCGGTGCCCCCACTTTTTTTAAATACTTAACATATTCAGAATAAGATACTGTTCTACCATTAAGGGGCGGGGTGGTTAAGTTCATTAGGACATTTCGATCGCGCTTTTTAATCAACCCAAGCTGGCTGGCGGCATCAATAAGTTCCAGCGCGCAATCCTCAAGATTATAAAGCTCCATTATGCTTGCCAGCTTAAGAATTCTGGCGACGGGCCATCTATTAACTAAACCTTGCTTTAATTCTGCGACCGGGTCTTTTAGATAAAGGGCTTGAGTCCAAACAACTTGGCCTTTGTCGGTGGGCCCGAAAGTGCCATTCTGCTCGTGCATATAAGGAGAAAGAGTCTTCTTCTCCCACCTAAAAATCGGCAGATCGAATAACACGAACCCGAGCTTTCTTAATAAAATATCCAGCTCGCTGAAAGTAGGTATGTTCTCCCGCCAAGGATAAAATACCGCTTCAGTACTTAGACCGAAGATAGAGTCGCCCAAACATTTTGTACCGCCCCGAAAAACGTCCAATTCGGCGCCCTCTATATCCAGTTTCATAAAATCAGGCCGCAGGTTGTTTTTGGCAACAAATGAGTCCAAGTCCGTGGTGGAAATTTCAATGGCAGCGTGGGGTATTAAATCCTGCGCCGCCGGAAATCTTTGCAAAAAATCTTCCCTTGATTTATAAAAACTTGAGGATGCTACATGGCGCTGGATATAAAGAGTTCTTTTCCCCTGGCGGTGGCTAAGCCCAATTGGAAAATACTTTCTATTGCGATCCTGATTTTGTCTGTTTAGTCTTTCACATTCTCCAATATCCGCCTCAAAACCAACTAATCTTATCTGCTCTCCGTAAAGATCCCAGTGCTTTTCAAACCCGCCCCTGGCTCCAACCTCAATAACCGTTAAGGGTGAGAGTTGAAAAATACCAGAGGCAACTAAATGTTTGGTTAGTTGAGGTCGAGTATTAATTTTTTGAGTGATTATAGCCATTGCTTGCCAGATTCAAAAACTGCCTAAACAATATCCGATCTATCGGTTTTGTCAATTGAATTTTGTTGAATTTAGATTACCATAACATAATATGCAGCATAAATTTGAAGACAGGGTTGGTATAACCATACCGACGATGAATCGGTCTGAGTTTATAATCAGGCAATTAAAATATTACGCCAAAGTCGGATGTCCTCACACTATTTATATAGTTGATTCCAGTCCGACGGACGAATTTAATAAAACCGATTCTTATATCAAAAACTTGGGAGATAAAATTAACGTCGTGCACAAATATTTTCCGCCCGGACCGGGGCATCTGGAATTTCTATATTCCCTGGTTGAGGAAGATTATCTTTGTTTTTGCGGAGATGATGATTATCAAATTCCGGACACGTTGACTAAATGCGCTCAATTCCTCAATAATAACCGAGATTACGAATCTGCTTGCGGAACATCGGTCACGTTTCGTCTTAAATGGCATGGCCAATATAAACCGTACGGGGAATTGGACCGTTTGGCTGATTATCCACGTTATTCCGTAGAATTTGATACTGCTACGGAAAGATTAAATTATTTCTTCGATAACTATTTTACGGCGCTAGTATCCGTAAGCAGAACGGAAAACGTAAAAAGAAACTATAAAAATACACTGGAAATCAAAGACCTGGTTATCAGAGATGAAATACTTCAGTGCGGTTTAACATTGGCAGCGGGCAAATCTAAGGTGATTGATAGTCTGGGGTTTATTCATCAGATTCACGATCAAATGCCTTATCACCTGCCGGATATTTATGATTGGATATCCGGCGATAATTGGCTTGAATCAATTCGCATGCTAGAAAAAAGAGTGGTCAAAGAATTGATGGCTATTGATAAGATTAACGAGCGGGACGCCAAAACTGGTTTTAAGCAAGCTCTATGGTCTTACTTTAATAAACAATTCCCCAGAGAATACAGAGAAAAATATCTTGCCTTGCCAATTAAACAGCTTTCTAAATATAAAGAATTGAAAGCAAAAGTAGGGTTGACGTTCCCTGCCTTAAAATACCTATACAAAAAGTGGAGCAGCAAAATCAAGGGACAATCAATTCGCCTTCATTATGGGGTTCTTCGGCCAGAATCCAAATATTATAAAGATTTTAAGCCGGTCATGGATTCTTTCACCGGTAAGTTACAGCTTAAAGATTCCGCGGTTTAAGTTTAATACGTGTTTATAATCTGTGTTGACACCTTTTGATACTTTTTGATACTTTTAGATTATGTTGAAAATACGCATTATCCCCCGTTTAGACATAAAGGGGGCAAATGTAGTAAAAGGCATTCACTGCGAGGGGTTGCGAGTTGTCGGCAATCCAAAAGAATTGGCTTATCGCTACTATAAAGATTGGGCAGACGAACTGTTGTGCGTAGATATAGTCGCCAGTCTGTACCAGCGGAATTTTGATTTTAATCTATTGCGGTCTCTCTCCAATGGCATCTTTATACCCATTACCGTTGGCGGCGGTATCCGTTCTATAAATGACATAAATAACGCCCTGCGCGCCGGCGCCGATAAAGTAGCCATAAATACCTACGCTGTTAAGAATCCGATATTTTTAAACGAAGCGGCTAAAAAGTTCGGCTCGCAATGCATTGCTCTTTCAATTGAAGCTAAAAGAAAACCCGCTGGCGGATGGGAAGCTTATACCGATGGCGGAAGAGAGAAAACGGGTATTGACGCTATTAGCTGGGCCAAGAAAGCAATAAAGCTCGGGGTTGGAGAAATAATTTTAACTTCCATTGATTGCGACGGCACCAGAAAGGGATACGATACCGATCTAATTTCGGCCGTAGCTTCATTCTCGCCGGTGCCTTTAATAGTTCATGGAGGCGCTAATAATCCAAATTCTTTTCTTGATGTCTTAAAAAGATACCGGCTGGAAGGATTATCGGCCGCTTCAATTTTCCATTATAAAGATTTTTCCATAAAAGACGTTAAAAAATATTTGCTAAATAAAAACTTGCCAATCAGATATGGATAATAAAGAGGCCAAAAAAAATATTGCCGTAGTGGATTATGGCGTGGGAAATCTCCACAGCTTAGTTAAAATATTCAGCCGTTTCGGCCATAATACTTTTGTTACGGAAGAAGCAGGCGACATCAAATCGGCTGACGCAGTAGTTCTCCCCGGAACCGGAGCTTTCCAATCCGGGATGGAAGGGTTAGAGATTAGAGGCCTGATGAATACGGTTAAGGACTTTTCCAAAACCGGAAAACCCGTTTTGGGAATATGTTTGGGGGCGCAGCTTTTACTGTCCGAAGGATATGAATTCGGAAAATTCAAGGGCTTGGATATTATCCCAGGTAAAGTAGTCAAGTTCGAAAATCTGAAAGAAAAAGTGCCCCATATCGGATGGAACGAGATTTATCCAACGGATAAGAAGGGTTGGGATAAAACATTATTGAGGTCAATTAAACCAAACACTGATGTTTATTTTGTACACTCTTATCTATTCAAACCAAACAACAGAAAAAATATATTAGCCTTAACAAAATACGGAAATTTTGAGTTCTGTTCTGCGATACACAAAGATAATATCTACGGCTGTCAGTTCCACCCCGAAAAAAGCGGAGCGGCGGGGTTGAAGATAATAGAAAATTTTATAAATATCATATAATTATGCGCACAACGATCAAAAATGTTTGGGACAAAGACAAGAAATACGGCGAGTATTTCTACAAAATGGCGACGGGACAATTGCCGGCGATGTTCTGCGCCGTTGCTTTAGCTAATACTATAAAAAAGATTTACAAAAATGATATGAAAGTTCTTGATGTCGGTTGCGGTGCTGGTCATTACTTGAGAAGTTTTAGAGAAAACATCAATAAAAATATAGATTACACCGGCATTGATTTTTCTCCAAGCTTCATACGATTAGCTAAAAAAGCGTTTCGGGACAGCGCCGAATTTGCAGTTGGTGAAATTCAAAATATACCTTTTAAAAACAATCAATTTGATATTGTGACGGCAAGCAATATTATTCTTCACCTTCCCCCTCCTCCATTAAAAGCTTTTAAAGAACTTTTAAGAGTATCTAAAAAATATGTGGTCGCAAGGACAGTTTTTGGCGAAAGAAATTATATTATGCAGGAAGTGCTGTCTAACAGTGATTTTGGCATTAACCAACCGGATATTGCCCTATTCAAATCAGATGGCATTCCCATGTCATTTAATTATTTTAATCTTTACACGGAAAGTTATTTTAGAGATTTGATAAATAAAATAGCGCCCAAAGCTAAGGTAAATATAATAAAGGACCTGTCTTATAAACAATTCGACAACAGAAAAACCACCAGAAGCACCGGGACGAGAGTGGTTAACAGGCTGCAAATATCAGGGAACCTCCTCTTGGATTGGCGATTTATAATAATAGAAAAATAACGACCAATAATATGACCAGGAAATTACTCGGAAAATACGGATTGCCGCTTGAAGTAAAGTTCTGTAAAAAATGTGTGATTTCCAACCAGCGGCCAAGCTCAACGGTTGAATTTAAGCATACTAAAAAAGAAAAAAAGGAAACTATTGCTTTCGGCGAAGATGGCATTTGCTCTGCCTGCCGCTTTGGCGAGTATAAAGATACTCGAATCGATTGGAAAGTTCGAGAAAAAGAATTGATAAAATTATGCGATAAATACAGGAGCAGGAATGGACATTATGATTGTATTGTGCCCGGCAGCGGCGGAAAAGACAGCACTTTTACGGCGCACATATTGAAATATAAATACGGGATGAACCCCCTGACCGTAACCTGGGCTCCCCATTTATATACCGAAATTGGCTGGCAAAATTTTACCAACTGGTCCCATAAGGGCGGGCTTGATAATATTCTTTTTACTCCTAACGGCCGGATTCATCGCCTGCTTACAAAATTGGCCTTTGAAAACCTGCTTCATCCTTTTCAACCATTTATAATCGGCCAAAGGAATATAGGCCCTAAATTCGCGTTAATGTACAAGGTGCCGTTAGTTTTTTGGGGCGAAAATCAAGCCGAATATGGGAACAGCATCAAGGACAATGACATCCCGACAATGAAAGAAAGTTTTTTTACCCGGAATGTAACTCTGGATAATCTTTTCCTTGGCGGCGTATCGGCTAAAAACCTAATCCGCAAGAATAAAATATCGCTAAATGACTTAAACCCTTATCTGCCCGCGCCATATAAAGAAATCGAGAAATTAGGCGTTCAAGTTCATTATCTTGGCTATTATCTAAAATGGGATCCTCAAGAATGTTACTATTACGCCTCTAAACATACCGGGTTTCAGGCAAACACTGAAAGAACCGAGGGCAGTTATTCAAAATACAGCAGTATTGACGATAAAACGGATGCGTTCTTTTATTACACGACCCTAACAAAATTCGGCCTTGGCCGAGCAACTTATGATGCCGCTCAAGAAATAAGAAATAAAAAAATCACGAGAGAGGAAGGAGTCGCACTGGTACGTAGATACGACGTGGAATTCCCTCAAAAATACTTTAAAGAGTTCTTGGAATATATTGATATGAGCGAGAAAAACTTTTGGCAGTTAATAAATAGGGGGCGATCGCTTCACCTCTGGAAGAAGGAGAAAGGGGAATGGAAGTTAAAGTACCAGGTTACTTAATAATCAAATGAACCTTTACATTACCATAGGAAGAAGAAAAATCGGCTTAGATTATCCGCCTTTTGTCGTTGCCGAAGTTGGCATTAACCATGAAGGCAGCTTCAAGAAGGCAAAACAGATGATTAACGACGCTTATAAAAACGGGGCTGAATGTATTAAGTTTCAGGCCCATATAATTGAAGACGAGATGATCCCATTGGCAAAAAAGGTTATACCCGGCCATACCAAAGAATCAATATGGGATATAATGTCCCGCTGCGCTTTATCCGAAGAAGAAGACGCTAAACTCAAAGATTACACCGAATCATTAGATATGATTTACCTTTCCACCCCATTTTCAAGAGCTAGCGCCAACAGGTTGGAGAAAATGGGGGTACGGGCCTATAAAATCGGCTCCGGCGAGTGCAATAATTACCCCCTAATTGAGCATATCGCATCGTTTAGAAAGCCGATTATCATGAGCACAGGAATGAATGACATCCGATCAATTTCCAAAGGCGTGTCTATTTTCAGAAGATACAAAATTTCCTATGCCCTACTTCATTGCACTTCGCTTTATCCAACGCCCTATGAAAAAGTTCGGCTGGGCGCTTTAAACGAACTAAGAAAATCGTTTCCTGATGCCGTTATCGGCTTAAGCGACCACACGGTAGATAATTACGCTTGTCTAGGAGCAGTGAGTTTGGGAGCATCTATTCTTGAGAGGCATTTTACCTCAAGCAAAAAATGGACCGGACCGGATATTGCCGTTTCTATGGACCCTTTTGATCTTAAACAATTAATAAACGGCTCCCGGGCGATCTTTGCGGCGTCGGGCGGAAAAAAAGAAATCCTGCCGGAAGAAAAATCAACAATAGATTTTGCCTATGCTTGCGTGGTAGCCATAAAAAACATCAAAAAAGGCGAGGAATTTTCCAAAGAAAACATCTGGGTTAAAAGGCCAGGGACCGGTGAAATTAAAGCCGTTAACTACAAGAATGTCCTGGGAAAAACGGCAACGGCAAATATTAAAAAAGACCAGCAAATAAAATTTTCACATATTAGAAAAGCTTAATGACAAATAAAAGAAAAATCTTATTCATCACCGAACGCCGAGCTGATTACAGCCGCCTTAAACCGATAATGAAAGCGGTTCGACAAAGCGAGAAGTTGCGATTACAGCTCCTGGTAACAGGGATGCACCTTCTGAAAAGTTTCGGCGAGACAATAAACGTAATAAAAAATGACGGTTTTAAGATTGATGCCATTTTACCGACTTTTTCAGAAAATGACGAGGACACCGGCGCTTCGATGGTAGCAGCCATGGGAAAGGCCCTGACCGGCATGTCTGAAATTTTTAACAAGCTAAAGCCGGATATTATATTCAGCGGATTTGATATCGGAGCAAATTTCGCCGCTGCCATAACCGGAATGCACATGAATATCCGTGTTTGCCATATTCAGGGCGGCGAAGTAAGCGGTACCATTGATGAAGTAATTCGTCACGGGATTACAAAATTTGCCCACATTCATTTTCCGGCAACCGCCAAAAGCGCTGAAAGAATCATTAAATTGGGGGAGAATCCGGCTTATGTCTTTAACGTCGGCAGCCCGAGTTTGGACACCATCAAAACAATGAAATATTTGCCCAAACAAAATATATTTTCAGAGTACAATCTTGATTCAAACAAAAAACTGATTATCTTTCTTCAGCATCCGGTAACCACCGAGGTCGATCGAACGGTTAGCCAAATAAAGCAAAGTATAAAAGCAATTCAAACCATAAATAAAAAGCATGTTACTCAAGCGATTGCGATATATTCAAATAATGATGCCGGCGGCAAGAGAATCATTGGCCAATTAAAACGGTCCGGCATAAAAATTCTGCCCCATATTGTCTATGAGGATTTCCTCAATTTAATGAAATGGGGCGGCGTGCTGGTTGGCAATTCATCGAGCGGTATTCATGAAGCGCCGTCATTCGGTTTGCCGGTTGTTAATATCGGCACCAGACAGCAATTTCGAGAAAAGGGGAAAAACGTAATAGATGTAAATCATGATATAAAAGAAATAACCGCTGCAATTGAAAAATCATTATTCGACGCGAAATTTATTAAAACCGCCAAATTGGCCAGGAATCCATATGACAATGGCGAGACAGCCAAAAAGGTGGTAAAAATTTTGGAAACAATAGAACTCCCGCCAATTCAAAAAGTTATTACCTATTAAAATATCAAATGAAAAAACAAGAAAAAAACAACGGATTCAGCAATAAAATTATCTTAGTCACGGGAGGCACTGGCTCAATCGGTTCGGGGCTCGTCAGACGACTTATCGAATATAAGCCAAAACAAATAAGAATTTTATCGCGTGATCAGAATAAACAATATCAATTAGCGGAAGAGCTAAAACATAGCCCAAACCTAAGATTCCTGATCGGCGATATTCGGGATCGGGAACGGCTGGACCTGGCCATGGAAAATGTGGATATCATATTTCATGCCGCGGCCCTAAAGCATGTCCCCTCTTGTGAATACAATCCATTTGAGGCCATAAAAACAAACATCATCGGCTCTCAAAATATAATCGATCTCGCCAGAAAACATCAAGTTAAAAAGATCATTGCCATATCAACTGACAAAGCCGTGAACCCGAACAGTATAATGGGGACTTCAAAACTGATGATGGAGCGGCTCTTTGTAAACGCCAATCAATATCTTACTCATCTTGGCACTAAATTTGCCTGTGTCAGGTTCGGCAACATTGCCTGGGCCAATGGTTCGGTTCTTCCTATTTGGACAAAACAAGTTGAAAAAAACAATGAAATAACCATTACTAACCCCGATATGACCAGATTTTTAATGTCTACGAATCAAGCCCTCAATCTTGTCATTAAGGCGGCTCAATTAACCAAAGGCGGGGAAATTTTCATCCTAAAGATGCCGGCAATAAAATTGGGGGATCTGGCAAAAATATTTGTGAGAAAATATACCTCAAAGAAAAAAGTAAAAATACGCCACATCGGCAACCGCGGCGGAGAGAAAGAGCATGAAGAACTGGTTGCTGTGAGCGATTTGGATCGCGATATTTTTGAGAATAAGGAAATGCTGATCATAGCGCCCCCGCAACCCGTTTATTTCAAAAGAAAGGAAATAAGATCATACTCGGGCTTTACCAAGATTAAAAATCCGGCCGCATTAACTGTATCGTCCATCGACAGTATAAATGCAGATGCCATTAAAAAATTCATATAAATGTTCCGAAATAAAAAAATCTTAGCTATTATTCCGGCCCGCGGCGGATCAAAGGGCATACCGAAGAAGAATATTGTTCCAGTTGGCGGAAGGCCTCTAATTGCTTGGACTATTGAGGCTGCAAAAAAATCTAAATACATAAATAAAATTGTTGTCTCATCAGATAGTGATGAAATTTTGAACGTTGCCAAAAAGTGGGGTGCTTACCCCCTGAAACGCCCGGCAGAATTAGCAACCGATACCGCTCCTCCGGAACCTATCGTGTTTCATGTACTTGACCACCTTAAGAAAAAAGGAAACTACATCCCTAATATTCTCGTGTATCTTCAGCCAACCTCGCCCCTAAGAACCCGCGATGATATAGATAGCGCATTTAATAGTTTTTTTAAATCTAAAGCGACCGCGGTTATAAGCGTCTATGAATTGGACAAGAAATATCTTAAGGCTTTTATTACCGATAAAAACGGATTCTTAAAAGGCGCGGTTAACAACAAATACCCCTTTATGAACCGGCAACAATTGCCTAGTGTTTATATGCCCAATGGCGCAATTTACATAATTACCAGAAAAGAATTTATGAAAACAGGCCAGTTATTCTCAAATAAAACTGCTCCCCATGTAATGACTGCAGAAAAAAGTTTTGATTTGGACACATTAGAAGATCTGAAAAAACTAAGACGGATTCTTAAGAAGCGGGCACAGAATCATGAATAAAAAAAATATTTGTATAATCGGCGTTGGACAAATCGGCTCAAGACACTTGCAAGCATTGAAAGGAGTAAAAATACCTCTCAACATTTGGGTTGTAGATAGTTTAACGAATTCCCTGAAAATCGCCAAAGAAAGATATGAGTCAATGAGTACCTCCGGTGGAGAACATGTTTTGCATTATCAAAAGCAATTACCAGAAAGCTCTGTTTTTGATGTGGCCATAATCGCAACTACATCCGGACCGAGAGCGGCACTGACAAAAGAACTCCTCAAAAAAAACAAAATTAAATATCTAATCTTAGAAAAGCTGCTTTTCAACAAAAAGAATGATTATGCCACGATCGGCAAACTTCTAAAGAATAGCGGCGTTAAAGCATGGGTCAATTGCTCAATGAGAATTATGCCGTTTTACCGAGACTTAAAAAAGGAATTCAATAAGCAAAAACTTACATATATCCTGCATGGCAACCAATCGGGACTGGCGTCTGATCTTATTCATCATTTGGATTTTATGGCTTACCTGACAGGGTCTAAAGATTTTTCTTTGGATACTCGCCTGCTAGATAAGAAAACCAAATCAAGTAAAAGAAAGGGCTATCTGGAAATTACCGGCATTCTTATCGCAGAATTTGGAAACGGAAGCATTGGATTTTTCCGATGTGATGACAAAGATTTCACTCCCAAGTTGATAGAAATCTTTACGGAGAATAAAAGATATATAATTAAAGAGTACGGCGGCAAAGCTATAATATCGAAATCTCCTGACTGGCAATGGCAAGAAATAAAAGCTCCCATCCCCTATCAAAGCCAATTAACGACTACTTTAGTAGAAGAATTATTAACAAAAGGCGGATGTAATTTGCCAACTTTTGAAGAATCATCCAAATACCATCTTCTGACGCTGGGTCCCTTATTGAAATTTTTAAATAAGATATCTAAGAAAAAATATAACTATTATCCTTTCACCTAGGATTTATTAAACGATGTTATCACTTTTATTAGCAGGCTCCGGCTACATGGGGAGAGAATACGCCAAAGTCTTAGGGGCTATGAATTTAAATTTTCATGTAGTCGGGAGGTCAAAAGAATCTACGGAAAAATTTAAACAAGAGACGGGAATCCCGGTTGCTTCCGGAGGAATTGAGAACTGGCTTAGGTATAATCCGGTGCCGAAAAAAGCCATAGTCGCAGTAACAGAAGATCAATTAGGAGTGGCTGCTAAAGCTTTAATAAATGCCGGCTGTAAACAAATATTAGTGGAAAAACCGGGCGGCTTGAACGCTAAAGACATTAAAGAAGTTGCAAATTTGGCAAAAAACAAAAAAGCAAAGGTGTATGTCGGTTATAATCGGCGTTTTTATGCCTCAACCCAGAAAGCCCTGGAGATAATTGAAAAAGAGGGCATTCTTTCTTTTAATTTCGATTTTACTGAAAGGAGCTATGTAATAAAAGGCTTGAATCAATCAGATAAAATTAAAAACAATTGGTTTCTTCAAAACTCATCCCACGTAATAGACATGGCTTTTTTTATGGGTGGCTGGCCGATAAAAATTAGTGCTTATAAGGAGGGTAAATTAAGATGGCATCCGTTTGGCGCGGTTTATGCAGGCGCGGGGATATCAGATAAGGGAGCGCTTTTTTCATATCACGCCAATTGGAAATCGGTTGGAAAATGGAGTGTTGAAATAATGACCAATAAAAGCAGGCTTATATTTAGACCCCTTGAAAAATTACAAATCCAGAAATATGGCAGTATGAATATTGGGGACTTCCCTCTTGATGACGAACTGGATATAAAGTTCAAGCCGGGACTATACAAACAAGTTGAATCATTCTTAAAAAATAAAAAATCCCTGTTTACCATTGAAGATCAAGTAAGACACTTAAAACACTATGCCCAGATTCAAAAAAATATATAGCTATTTTTACAGAAATTATTTTCTGCCGAGATTTCTTTCCTGGAAATACAAAGATATTCTAGCTAAAAATAAGGAATTGAAGGGTAAATACGAGGGCAAGCGCTGTTTTTTGGTCGGCGGAGGTCCTTCGGTTAAAGATATTAACCTTGGCATCTTAAAAAATGAGTACACTTTTGTAATGGGTGAGTTTGATAATAACCCCCAATTTCAGTCTTTAAATCCTAAGTTCTACGTCATTGGTGATTCTGTATATTTTAAGGAAGGAGAATCGGATTATTGGAATGAGCGATTCAGGAAAAAGAATGAATCGATCGGAACCAATGCGACCATACTTTTGAGCATAGATGCCAAAAACTACATAGAAAAACATAATCTATTTAAGGGGCATAAATTTTACTATATCGGAACTCGGGGCATTATGAGCCAGAATTTTCCTTTCAATATTAATTTGGATAAATATATTCCTTGGCCCAAGAACTCGATGTTACTATGCTTGATTATCGCTGTTTATATGGGCTTTGAAAAAATATATTTGCTGGGATGCGAGCATAACTTTTTATGCTTTAATATCGGTCAGGGCAGAGCCATCTCTTACGATTACGGCCATGAAGACAAAGTAACCGAAGCGGATGTTAAAAATGATGAAGTTGTTAAAGAACTCGCCGTTCCAAGGGACTTAACCATGAACTATGAAGATAATGTCGCTCATGTTCTGCAGTTATTCAGAAACTACCGGTTTTTCTATAGAAAGGTAAGGAAAACGCATCCGGACATAAAAATTTACAACGCCACGCCAAACAGCTTTTTGGATGTTTTCCCGTTTATAAACTTTAAGGATATTAAATTCTAATCGTTGAACCGATGTTTACTGATTATTTCAAACTGAAGCTTTACCGGCAGTTTCAAAAAAGGTTTAGGCCGCGAAAAACCAAAATATTAAATTACACGGTTTTTTACAACGATCCCCGCTCTCTTTTTACGGAATTTAGAACAATATTCAGAAATAAAATATATCATTTCGGCTCGCCCCCACCACCCATGAATGAGCGTGGGGGCTCGTCAGCAAAGTCCCCTGCTATAATAGACGGAGGCGGACATATAGGCATGGCCGCCCTTTATTTCAAGCACATTCATCCAAAGTCAAAAATAATGATTTTTGAACCGGACCCGGAAGCATTGTCTTTACTTAGAAAAAATATAAAAACTAATGATTTAAAAAATATAATAATCTATCCCTTGGGATTGAGCGACCAAGAGACAGAAGAATACCTGGAAAATTCAGGTACCGATGGCGCAAAAATCGGGAATTCAAATTTGGGGAACAAGATTAAAACAGTTAAATTAAGTTATTATATAAATTCGGAAATTGATTTTCTCAAACTAAATATAGAGGGAGCGGAACTTAAGGTTATAAAAGATTTAGAATTAAATAATAAGTTAAATAATATAAGCGAGATGGTAATTGAATGGCACTCTTTTGTAGGACAAAGCCAGAATCTGGGCGAACTTCTTACCATTCTTGAAAGAAACAATTTTAAATATCTTATAAATCACCATGACTATGGGATAAATAAAGTATTAAGACCCCCTTTTTCTTTAAAAGACAAAGCCCGATATTATTTGCTTATTTATGCAAAGAAAATCTAGAAGAACAATTTTAAGGAGAATTTTTAAACCGGCGTGGCTTTATTTTTTACTAAAAAAACTAACCCCCTTAAGTCATAATTTTGGGTCAAACCGGGGAGAACCGATTGATAGATATTACATTGAAAAATTTCTTTTAGAAAATTCTGGCTTCATTAAAGGCGTTAGTCTTGAAGTGGAAGACGATATTTATACCAAAAAATTTGGCAAGGAAAATATTGTCCAGAGCGATATTTTGGATATTGATTTCAATAACCCAAAAGCTGCAATTCGCGGGGATCTTAGAAATCTAAAAAAGATGCCGGATAATAAATACGATTGCATAATCCTTACCCAAGTCCTCCAATTTATAGATGATTATGATTCTGCCATAAAAGAGTGTTACAGAATCTTAAAATCAGGCGGAGTTTTACTGGCGACTTTGCCTTTTATAAGTAGAATAGACGGCAGGACCGGTCCTGCCGGAGATTATTGGCGATTTGCACTGGCCTCGGCAAAATATATTTTTGAAAAACATTTTAGCTCATCAAACATAGAAATAAAAAGCTGGGGAAATGTACTATCCGGACTTGCTTTCTGGGTTGGCATGGCTCAAGAGGAGCTTTCGCAAAAAGAGCTTGATTACCGTGCCCCCGATTTCCCGGTAATAATAAGCATTAGGGCAACTAAGTAACTAGTAACCGGCAGTTATGGTAAGAAAGTTATTAAAAAAGCCGTATCGCCTCTTAATAAATTCCAGTAAAGGGGTTCTTAATTTTTTTCTGCCTACGGCCAGAATTTTACTTTATCATCGAGTAGAAGATGTCATTAATGACCCGCATAAATTATGTGTCAATAAAAATAATTTTCACAGCCAAATTAAGTTTTTAAAAGAAAACTTCAATATAATTCCTCTGGTAAAATTGGTGCAAAGCATAAGGAAAGGCCGGGTTGACAATAATACTATCGCAATAACTTTTGACGACGGCTATGCCGATAATCTGTATAATGCCCTGCCGGTTCTGAAAGAATTTAAGGTCCCGGCAACTGTATTTCTGGCCGCCGGCTATATAGGCCGGAATAGGCCTAGGCCATTTTACTGGGACCAGAATACGCCTGAAATTGGCCAGGGTAAGCCGATGACCCTAGCTGAAGTCAAACGCCTCTCCAGCAGCCGTTTAATAGAGATTGGCGGGCATACAATAAACCACCCTAAACTCGCCAGTTTGTCAGAAAACGAGCAATTTAAGGAAATCTCGGGGGGGAAGAAAATATTGGAAAATGCGCTTAATATCCCCCTGTTAAGTTTTGCCTATCCATTTGGAGACGAAAAAAGCTTCACCGCCCAGACCGTTTCTCTGGTAAAAAAAGTCGGTTACAGCTACGCCTGCGCGAATATACGTGCAAGGGTTACCGCCAGATCAGATATTTATGCCCTGCCGCGCTTTGTGGTAAGAAATTGGGGGTTGGAAGAATTTAAAAGTGAATTTAATAAATTTATATAATGAACGTCCTCCAGATTAACACAACCGATGCCCGAGGCGGCGCAGCCAAAGTCGCCTATCTCCTCAAAATCGAGTCTGAAAAAAGAGGCCATACAACTAGTATGTTTGTCGGCAGAAAATATTCAGATAATGAAAAAGTTTATTTATTGAATGACGTGCAATCTTTCACGGGAAAAATCCGCCGCAAACTTGCCTATTATTTGGCCAATGATATTGATGTTTTCTCCTCGGATCACATTCTCAAAACCGAAGAATTCAAAAAAGCGGATGTTATTCATTGCCATAATCTCCACAGCAATTATTTCAATTTGGGCACCCTTGAAAAAATATCCCGGTTTAAGCCGGTCGTTTGGACATTCCACGATATGTGGCCGATAACCGCCCACTGCGCCCACGCTTTTGACGGCAAACTAAAGGAAAGCGGATTTTTTACCTGCCCAAATCTGGACATTTATCCGCCGATCGCTTGGCATAATGAAAAATATTTAGAGAAAAGGAGGAAACAAATATATGAAAAATCAAATTTTCATATCGTCACGCCGTCCAAATGGCTAGGTGATAAAGTGGGCTTAAGCATATTAAAGGACAAGCCCTTAACCGTTATTTATAACGGGATAGACACTGAAGTTTTTAAGCCCATACCGCAAGCAAAGGCCCGATTGGATATTGGTCTTCCTCTTAACAAAAAAATCGTTCTGACAGTTGCCAAGCGCGGAAAATTTAATCTTTGGAAAGGGGGGGGTTATGCTCAAGAAATTATAAATAGCTCTAGAGATAGATCGGATTTGTATTTTGTGAATTTGGGAGGAAATGGAAATGACCATCTACAAACAAACATCAAGACGGTCAGTTATGTAAAAGATGAGACATTACTAGCAAAATACTATTCCGCCGCCAATGTATTATTATACCCCTCCATTGCCGATAATTGCCCCCTAGTAGTGCTCGAAGCCCAGGCCTGCGGGCTACCGGTCATTGCATTTAACACTGGCGGCATCCCAGAACTTATTGAGCATCAAAAAACCGGTTTTATAGCCGATTATAAAAACCTTGATGATTTAAAAACCGGTTTGAATTTTATTCTGAATTTGAATGATATTCAAATCAAAAATTTCAGAGAAGATTCCGTAAAAAATATCGCCGATAATTTTAGCAAAGAGCTTATGGTTAATAGTTACATCCAGCTATACCAAAAAGAAGTTTCAGCTTTTAACAGTCCTGATATGTCCCAATAATTTATTGGCCAATAGGTGCGACCGCAACTGGTTTTGATATAGACGGTGGCTATTTTCGGTGATTTTGTTTAACTCCGCAGGGTGGTTCTTGGCCCACAAAATCGCTTCCGCCAGAGATTTTTCATCGCCTGGCTTGCAAACTAAGCATGTCTTGTTCGGAACTAAAATCTCTAAAACCCCCTTATTGGCGGCTGTCAGATACGGCAATTTTAAAGCCAAACTCTCATACGCTTTATGGGGAATGGTTCTTTCTAATCGGGCGTGATCGGCTAGCTGACCCAAACTTAAATGGGATTTTTGCAGTATCATTCTTAGTTCATTATCAGACAAGAAGGCGCTGATAAACTCAAGATTTTTAGGTCTCAAGTCTGCAATCAATCTCTCGACTCTCCCTCTTTCCGGACCGTCGCCAAGCATATATATTTTTAGCTCATGGTCGTCTAAGAGCTTAGCTCCTCTAACCAACACATCTGCCCCCGCTTCGGGTAAGAGTCTTCCTCTAAAAACAATTGTAAATACAGGAAATTTATCCGTATTTTGATCCGATTGGTAGAAAACTTCGTCCTCTACTCCGGTCCAGGCCCGGAATAATTTTTGGGGAGATACTTTAAATAACTTGCTAAAGTATTTTATTTGATTGTCGGTTTCAAGCATCGTTAAATCGGCAAAATGCACAGCCGCAAAGTCTAAAAACCAGTAATATAGGGCCTTAAAAGAAAATGGGGCGGCTAATTTTCTGGACACGATCAGCCTCTCATATATTGAGCAAAGAGCGTTATAAACTACTTTTTTCCCGGAAGTCAACTTCATTAATACCGCTATGCCGGGACTGTCGTATCCTACTATAATCAGATCAGCATCCCTTAAGTTTTGCCGACAATATTTGACCGCTTCGTAAAACTTTCGTAAACCAGCGGGCAATTGGCAGGTTTTTACCGTTATGCCGTTTTGGCGCAGACCTTTTATATAAACGGCGTTTACGGAATAGTTCAATTTAGACCGGCTAAGATACAGGACGGTCATTTTAGGGTTTTTGCCTAAGTTTTTTGTCGGGCGTAATCTCAATAAACCGAAAAGGATATTGCCCGTTATAAATATAGCTTCGGTTCTCCAGCAACCCGAGTTTCGTGCCAAAGTACCGGTCAAATATAAAACGGAAGGTGTTAACGGTCGTGATATCCCCGGGTAACGTTTCTTTAGCTTGGCCGGGCAGGTAAAAAGCGCTGAAATTTTTAGTTCGGATATTCCTCCTTAGCTCATCGCTAACCAATCTCGGATCCAGATAATGGCCGTGGTCCGATTGAATGATAATGATCGGGGGGTTTTTTGATTTGGTAATTATTTGGTCTGTTATCTCTGATATTTTTTTACTGACATAAATCGATTGGTCGAGAAAAGCCGCCATATCTTCTTGATAGGTCATTGATTTTACAAAACTTAATTTCGTTTCTTCGCCATTTCTGCCAAAAACATAGGGGCCGTGAGGCGCCATAATATGGGCAAATACAAACTTGGGTCCTTTTAAATTGGAAGTTGGTATTTTAGAAAGCTGGTCAAAGGTGCTTAATATGCTATCCCTCGCCCACTTGTTGATATTTTTCTCGCGGAGACCGTATCTCCCGCCAAAAGGACGAAGCGCCGTTGTTTTTAAAGCTTGGCGCATATAAGTATCAAGATTTGATTCAATAACATCGTCGCCCGTATCTTTGGCTCCCACCACCAGGGCGTCCGAACTTAGGTATATATATCTATATCCCTTTGACTCGACAAATTTCTTAACTTCATTGTTTTTTATTTTCTCAATTAAAGGGTCAAAATCGGCTGAATCTTCGTTCGGAAGAGTAATTAAATCATCAATATAATTCATATTTAAAGTAGCGGCGAGCGAAAAAATTGTTACGGCATAATTGCTTCTGCTGTTTTCGGCGATAGCAAAGCCCTTTTTATCCAAGAAGGCGGCAAATTCTTTGCCGTCATAATTAAAATATTCCTTTAACACGTCCGAACGAGCATACTGATCAGGAAGAATATAATATATGTCTGGGAAGTTAGAAACATCGTTAATATTTGATGCTTTTTTTACTTCACCGCCTTTGTTGATATTATCGTCTGTTTTCTTTTTACTGGAAGGGGTCTCGGCTTTTATGGAACCGCTCTCCATACTTCTAAATTCGTAAATCGCAATACTCGTTAGGGGTATAATAATTAATCCGAGAGCGGTAAACTTTAATATTTTCGTTAATTTATACAGATCTCTCTTAGTAAACAACAAAAAAATTCCTAGACCGGAAAACAAAATACCCCAGAAAGGGTAAAGGTATCGATGGCGGCCGATAAGAAAACCGCTTACCTTAAAACCGAAAAGAAAATCATAAAAAAAACCGTAATACAGTAAGCCAATAGCGCCGATAGAAACAAGAACAAATGCCTTGCTCTTATTTTCGAAAAGAACCTTGAATAAGAAGATAAGACCGACGGTAACCCCGGCGATTACTAACAAAGGGAGCCAGAGTAGATTATAAGAAAAGTCTTTCAGGTATTTTGAAAAAACGTAAACCCAAGGGAATATGCTCAATAAAAACGGGTGGACCGGATTAAGCTTTTGATCCAACCATTTGTAAAAGTTCCTGATCATATTTTAAATTTAATATTCGGTGGCGTCTTTGCCGGTGATTAAATCGGCCAGTTTAACGTTTTGATTCTGGCTAAGCTGATTAACTAAATCTTCCGGCTTCTTCCCGTCTTTAAAGGAAATCGAGAAATAATATTCCCCTTCTCCATCCGGCCTTGACTTAAATTGAAGGAGTTTATAGGAGCGCAGGTATTGGGCAAACAAACTCTCGTGGGAATTATTATAATCTTTATCGGCAATAAAGGTAAGCAGAAAACCGTCTCTGACTACTGAACCGAAATTATATTTATTTAACATGAATATAATTCCTGCAAGACAAACAGTGCTGATGATAGAAATCACGTAATTACCGGTGCCAACTCCCATGCCGATTGCCAAACTAAAGAATAAGTAAGTAGCATCTTTGGGATCTTTGATAATAGTCCTAAAGCGAATTAGGGTAAAAACACCCAATATACCAAGTGCCCGCACGAGATTATTGCCCAAGATCATCATGGCTATAGCGGCCAACACTGACATCATCACAAGAGATTCTACATAAGATCGAGAATAAGATAGGCCGCGATGGGTTTTCTGGTAAATAATTGCAATAACCACGCTCAATAAAAAAGATAAAATAATATTTATAAAAATAATTGAGGCGCTTAATTCGGTAAGGGTGAGGTTAGGATTAATTAAATTATCCATAGTAGCTAAGGTTTATGTGTTTAAAGTTATGGGTCATTATCTTAATAAAGGATTGTATCTATGTAATACCTCTAGTGATTTTTCATATTTGGAATATGTATCGGCTTTCAAATCGTACTTTTCGACTAAAGCCCTGAACCAGTACGGCATAATATAATCATATTTTACTTCTACAACTAGCTTGCGAGGACTCACTGGGACCATCCAAGCAGTATAGTTAAAATCAAGTTTTTTGCAAGTTTCTAAATCAGAATCAAAGGTAATCCTTATATTTTCTAAATCATCAACAAAAGCTTTGCGCTTATAGCGCACGAGGACTTTAGGTTTTACCGATGATTTTATAAAATTCCAGAGAATCTCATTTTTCTTTGCCAGTTCGCCGTTATCCCATTTTTTCAATAACAGAGTCCTGGCGCCGTTTTTCAAAAATTGGTCGAACTCCAGCCTGGATAGTTTTATTCGGGTTTTAAGATTTTGGGATCCAAACCTGTTTTTAATTTCTACCCATACAAAACTGGATTTATCCAAATGTGGTTCATAAATCCTCACTCGGAACTTTTTTCTTTTCAGAAAACCTCCGGCCTTGTCTTGATAATCTGATAAATCGTAAGAATCGTAATATAAACTGGTAACAAAATATTCCCCGTCGCCGGAGATTATATTCAGGTCGGGTTTCATCCCAAACCTTTTTATGTCTTTTTCAATAAAATAAGCCTGTTTAGGGTTCAGTTCATATTTAAATTCAAATCTATAAGTCTTAGACACGATATACTACATGCCAACTAATGCTTTTATATATGCCGGCAAAATCAAATTAAAATCCGGTATATTCTGATTTATATTAATGCCTCTTTCATATCCTCCTTTGATGGTGCTATCGTCTATACTTAAAAACGATAATTTGTCTGAATCTATTTCTTTCCCATTATCCCAAATAATAGATTTAGAAACTACCGCGTTCCCACCTTTGATAAATTCCTGTTTTTTTCTGTAGAGAGCAAGACCGGCGGTTTTATTTTTCACAATTATATTGTTTTCCATTTTTACAACGGAGGCGTCTTTAATGGCAATACCGATATCGCAATTTACCATTAAATTACCCGAAATTACCGTTTTTGCCGCCTCTCCAACACTGATGCACTTATCGCCGTGGTTTATAATCGTATTACCAGTAATTTCTAAATCATCCGTGCCGGACAAATCTATTCCGTCTCCGTTACTTTCTTCCATTTTTGTATTGAGGAAGCGGTTGCTGGCAATCCGTCCATATTTAACAAAATCCAGGTCTATACTATCAGAAGAATTATTTCTGAATAAACTGTTTTTTATCGTAACCGACCCTAAAATGATATGCGCTCCGTCATCCGATTTCCCTTCTTCAAAAACAGAATTTTCAACTATCGAATCGGCGTTATGAAGTGAAAACTGCGATAAAAATGGGACACTGTTTATTGTATCGCTTGACCCGCCGCTTACTTTAATAAACTCGAAAATATTTTTTTCTGATCCTGTATTAATAACGCCAAAACTTCCCCAGGGCTGATTTTTAAATGCGGGAGTAAATACAATAGGTGCGGCGGAATTTCCCACTGCTGTAACCGGACTATAAGAAATGAGGGATATATTGGGATAAAAATAAAGCGTAGTCCCCGGCTCTATCGCTAATCTTAAATTTTTTGGAATTATAATCGTCCTTGAAAATACAAAAGTACCCGGGCCGAGATTTATGGTATTAATACCTACTTTTTTGAACTGCTGATTTTGCTCCAGAAACTTATCAATACTTATGGAAGCATCGTTCACGTATTGAAAACTCCCCGCAAAATTAAGGGTTTTTAAATAATTCTGCCGCTCCCAAATTGTAATTTTTTTGGCCTCATCATTGGCAAGTAACTTTTTTGCTCCGTTAAAATTATTAATAATCAGCTCGCGGCCTTCTTTTACTGCCTGGATAAAGCCAAAGTTATTTTGATTTTTAGCGTTGTCCTTATAAAAATCATACCGTGTTTTTTTGAACAGAGTATTATAATAGGCTAAATCGTCTTCAAGGTTTTTATTATCGCCGACGTAACTATTTAACAGGGTTAAAAACTTATCAGAATATTCCTTATTCTTGAAAATTCTCCTGACTAAAAGAGGGAGGTTGTCGTCATAAATCTTATTTTTAATCGGCTCAAATTCCACATTCCAGGGAATAGGTTCAAACTTACCCGTCTCTTGTCGGAAAATTAAGACAAAATTAGTCATATAGCTTTGATGCGCTGATCCCGCCAGTACATTTATCAAGTGCCATTTATAAACTTTTTCCAGATCAACCAGGTTACCCACTAATCGGGAAAAATTCTGATCAGACGCTTTGTTAGTTAATTCGCTTAATGCTTCCAGTTCTTCAAAGGGTCCTTCTTCATTGTCGGCGATATAGCTTTTCCAATTAAAAAATGCCGGATTTTCATCTTTTATTTTATCTATCTCGTCTTTATTGGAAAATATGTTGTTCGTGTCAATGGTATCATTTTTTGCAAGTAGTTCCTTTGACCATGCCTCCGCCGCCAGATAGACACCAAAATATCTGTTATTTATATAAACGCGGACAAACTTAAAATCAGGAACAAAAAGACCCAATTTCTTGGCCCGATAAATATTAAGGGGCTCCAAAAAATTTTCCCTATCTTCCGGAATCATAAGGTTAAGAGCTCTCATCCCCTGAAACAGGTTGTTTTTCGGGAACTTTATCCGCAATGATTTCTTTTCCGATTGCCAGTTGCTGCTAATCAGCCCCCTATATCTCAATTTTACTTTCGACTGATAGTCAGTTTGAGAACTCGTAAAATAACCGTTCACATAATTTTTGTTATCGTCGGATAAAAAATTATAGCTCAAATTGCTGTTTATAGGCAGGTTATCTTCCATAACCCTTAAGTCATTGGGGTTAATTACAAACCTATATTCGGGCAGTGTGGATTTGGCCAACCAAGATGAAAGATAAAAGATATTCGGAAATTTTTTAATCGACCGCCAGCTGTGCAATAAGTACCTACCGGTGGGGCTATTTTGCAGTCCAGGCCCAACGAATAAGGACAATATCAAAAAAAAAGCGACAATTCCTATTGTTAAGGTCTTATAACCGGGATTATTTAACAGGCGCCTGATTCCCCTTAAAAAAGCGACCATATTGAAGTTTAAAAATCCGTTAAATAACGGAATTTATACCGGTGATTATACACAAACTAATTAATTCTGTCCAGACCAGTCAGGGGGCAAAGATCGGCAATCAAATATATAAGAATCTACATATTTATCGGTAAACTTTTTAGTTAAATCGCATTTTGATATAAGATTCCAATAGGCGCTTCTTTTATCTATGACCGGAAAGTCAATGATCAGGTAATGGCCGCGAAATTCTTTAAGTTTTTTGGTGTAGTCGCGCGCCGGCGCGGTATAAAAGCGGGAAGTGTATTTACCAGCCGTTTTCAACTCATAAGCGCCAATATCATTATAGGTGATTACCTGCTTGATTATCGGTTCATTGGTTATATAATCTACGCCGGCGCGGGCAATTTTGGCCGGACTGCCGTAGAGCCGGCCAAACAGATATTCGCCGGTAACGATTAAATTATAACCAAGCCCCAGAAGTAAAAATAAAATCAGCCAGATTGCTTTGCGGCCGCGGCCGGCCAATATAGCCGCCAAAGCGACCAAAGCCGCCAGCCAAGTCAGGATAATAAACCAAGCGGACAAATAAAAGCCAATCGGGCCCGAGCCGCCGCTGAAGGGAATTAAAAAGCCAAAATCCAGCGCTTTAATGTGCTGAACGTAAGCGGCCTTGGGGTTAAGCGGCAAAACCGCCGCCGGCAATTGTAAGATTAACCGGCTAACAACGATTATCGTCGCGGCTGACAGGGTAAAAATGACTCTGTTCTTACTTAACTGAAAACCGGCAAATCGTTTTCCCAGCCAAGCGCCGGCAATAATTGCTGCTGGCGCGATTGAGAACATAAAATATCGCTCCACGGTCAGCTTACTGAAATCAAGCAAGACTAGATAGAAAAGTAGATTGGCCAGAAGATAAAGAAACCAAAAACGATACTTCTTTAGAAACTGCCGATTGAACAAAGCGGCCAGCACCGGCAGGGTTAACAAGGGTGACAGCCAGACCAAGGATTTCATCACTTTGAAAGCCAAATCAAAATAAGCCCGCTGGTGGAAATTAAAGATCTTAAAACCTTCGGCATAGTCAGCCACCACTGCCAGTTTGGTCGTATAGAGATAAAAGAAACCGATTGACACAGCCAATACCGGCAAAATAAGTTTGAGCCATTTTTTCAGGGCGGTACCTAGCCGCTGTCGCTGGTTAAACCAAAGATGGGAAAAATAATCCGCGGCTAAAACGCCAATCAGTAAGGCAAAGCTCAATTTAGTCAACAAGCCGTTAATCACCACCAGACACAATAGGCCAAGCCACAATAATTTATAGACGAGTTGGACTTCTTCGGTGAACTTAAAATAACAAATCACTGCTAATAGTACAAAGAAAGGCAAAATTGCGCCGTCAATATCAACCTGCAAAGCGGCAATTAAACTATAGGAGCTGACGGCGAACAGCCCGGCCGCCCAGAGAGCTATTTGGTTTGACTTGGACCAAAGCCGCGCCGCCCAAAAAATCAAAAGCAGATTGAGCAAGCCAAATATCAGCGGAACTAGCCGCAGACGCTCAAAACCAAAAATATCCGCGCCGGCTCTCAACAAAAACTTCAGCATGGGCGGATGGGGCGAATCGACACCGTTGGCCGGATCGGCAATCATTACCCAGCGATGTTCGTCCTGATGATAAATTTGGCTGACACCCGCCCAACCGGCGGCAATAAAAAAACCGACCAGCGCCGCCAAGATAATAATTATTTTCCGGTTACTCATATTTTCCCAGCACCAACAAAATTGATACGCCAAAGGGGAAACTGAAACGTTTCAGCCAGCCGATTTCCAGATTAAAGATGTTATAAAAAAGCCGGTTGAGGAAGCGATTGTTAATTTCAAAATCAGAACTGCGATTAATTTTGAAAATTTTATCCAATAATCGGGTTATGACAATGCCGGGAAATAAAAAGGTATTAAAGTAACTTTTTTTCACCGGAATCAAATTAGTGCTTTGCCTAACCAGTTTTTCCAGCTGGTTTAAGCGATAGCGCCGGAAATGCTGCGACACTTCGTCCTGTTTTCCCCACAACCACATATAAGCCGGTACGGTAATAATAGCTATGCCGCCGGGTTTAAGCACTCGTTCAATTTCTTTCAGGGCAAATTCATCATCCTCAATATGCTCAATCACATCCAAAGCCAGGACCGCGTCAAAAAAAATATCGGCAAAACCGATTTGGCTGTCCCGGCTGACAGACAAATTATTAATTCCCTGCTTCCGCCCAAACCCAATCGCTTCCGGGGAAATGTCTTTGCCGTAGGTCGGATAGCCCGCCTTTTGGAGCTGGCCGACCAGATAACCCGAGCCGCAGCCATAATCAAGGATTTTTGTTTTCTCCGGCCGACCAGGCAGATACTGGTGCAAAAGCCAGCCAATTAGATTGCGTCTGACCTTAAACCACCAGTGTTTTTTTTCGGTCGTGAAGTATGTTTGATAAAACCCCGGCTCCATTAACTAAATTTATCCTCAATTGACACAAAAGTCAAAGTGTGATAGCATATTTTATTCTCCGATTTCTAAAACCCGGATTTCCTCCCGCCACTGATAACCCCAGTGGCGGTACTTATTTCTGACGTATTCATCTTCAAATCCGGGGTGGCAGCCCAATTCAATCTTTTGTTCCGGATAGCGTTGTTTGAGCATCAAGGCCAGGGCCAGATCGGCCGACTGCAAATGACCGGCATTCACAAAACCGATAAACCAATGATTGTAAGTCAAACCGGCGGCCGCCAGTTTATCCCTGGCGCGCCGTGAGAGGAAATTTAAAAACACCAGCTGTAATTTTCGGAATAATTTTTTACTGCTCCAAACAATCGGTTCGTTGACGATTCTGACGGAAAGGATTTCGTATTCCCGGGCCAGTTTAATGACTACCGCCAGCACACCTGGCAATAGGTGAAGATGCTGATGACTGTTTAAGAAACTGGGTTGGAGGCCGGCCGCCAGACATTTTTCAATTTGCGCTCGCAGTTCTTTTTCCACACCAGCTAGTTTAATTCCACCCAATAAATATCTGATAAAAAAAGAACGATGGTTTTTGGGCAAAGGGTTGTTGCCCACTAACGGTTTCTCGCCCACCAATGTCAGATGGACGCCCAGCCGAAACGGCGGCAATCCGTCAGTGGGCGGATTGATTTTTTCCACCGCATCGGCAAAGGCCTTGCCATTAGCCATCAAGGCGGCCGAATTAACTAAACCGTTTTTAAGACAGTAGGCAATGCCCTCATTAGTAGCCGGCGTCAGGCCAAAATCATCCGCCACAATTTGAACGCCAGCGGCAATCAGTGATTTAGGGGTGGATTCCATAAGCGCTGGCATCAGTATTGGCTTTATCAATATTATGGGTCTGGGCTACGATGTAGAGCGGCCGGCCTTTAACCTCGTTGAACATTTTATAAAGATACTCGCCGACGATACCGAGCACTATTAATTGGATGCTGGAGAAAAATAAAATTAAAATTACCACCGTCGCCCAGCCGGGAATAAGCGGATTGGGGTTGACGTAGTGATCAATTGCCACATAAACGCCGAAGATAAAACTAGCCAAGAAAACTAAGATGCCGGCCCACAAGGCCAGCCGCAAAGGAAAAGCGGAAAACGAAGTTACACCGCTCAATACCAGTTTGAGTAATTTTTGGAAATTATATTTGGGAACGCCGAACTTGCGCTCATCCACGGCATAAGACACATAGGCCTTGCGAAAACCGACCCACTGCACCAGCCCGCGCAGATAACGCTCTTTTTCCGGTAGACGTTTTAACACCGCAACCACTGAACGATTATAAAGGGCGAAGTCAGAAACATTTCTAAATTCCAGATTAGTAATCAAAGTCAGGAACTTATAAAACCATTTATTGGCCAACTCTCTTTTTTTGCTGTTTTGCTTGTTAGCCAACCGCTCGCCAATAACAATGTCATAGCCCTCGTCGGCCTTGGCCAGAAAGGTCGGGAGCATGGCTGGCGGATGTTGCAGGTCGCCGTCCATAGTAATAACCATTTGCCCTTGAGCAAAATCAATGCCGGCACTGAAAGCCGCTTGGTGGCCGAAGTTGCGCGAAAAGCGCAGCACTTTGATATTCTGGTCAGTTTGGGACGCTTGCTCCAAGAGCTGTGCCGTGGCATCGGTTGAACCATCATCAATTAGTACGATTTCGTAGCTTCTGCCCAGCATACTGGTGACCCGTTTGAGTTCAGCTAACAGCGCCGGAATTCCTTCCTCCTCATTAAAAAGCGGTACCACAATCGATAAATCAGGTTTTCTCTCCATGCGATTATAATACAATAGATATCTAGTTTTGTAAATGTTATTTGCCTGCTCCAATCATTTTTCTGACTGTATCAATCCCATAGGCGTAGAGTTCATAGCGGCGGGGATTGGTAAAGTGTTTGGCCACTGTCTGATCATTAGGACGGCCTTTAATGACGTAACGTTCCAAAGGCAGAAAAGCAAAATTTAACTGGGACAACATTGAGGCCCAGCCCGACATTTCTACCCAATAGTCGTTCTTGGGCCGCCGAGTGTTTTCTAAAAATTCTTCGAGCTGGTCCAGCGACAATTTCTCCCGCTTGAAAAGCATAATACCGGAATTAATAAATCCTGCTTTTTTCTCCAGAAGACGGTGCCCCCTAAAATACTCGTCCTTAACCATTAGATCATAACTGCTGTTCTGCATTGAAACTAGGGCTTCAAATTTAGACCGGTTTTTAACGAAATCAATAATCTCGTCTGGCTTTTTGAAAAATAAAACATCGCTGTCAAGAACCATTACTTTGCCGCTGTTTAGCAAAAAAATGTCAATTAATTTCAGAATTAACTTGTGACCTGCTTGGCGGTATTCAAGTATATTTTTATTTCCCGGTATTAATTCGGTTACCATTTTGTCGGCCTTTACTTTAGCTAGGACTTTTAGGTTAGAGAACTTACTTTCCAATAATTTGGCGGCTCGATCACTTATTGAACCGTCATCATGAACAATAATTTTGGGGTAAAGACCAGAGTGATATAAGAATGAGTTTAACGCCCAAACTAGCATCCAAAGGTCCTTTTTTTGGCAAAGCAGGTGGAGCTCAAAATTGTCTTGAGACTGATGATAGACCGGCTGAAGCAGAGAAAGCAAAAAATTTCCAAAGAAACGATTTTTAAAGTAACGCCAGAAATCCGCCGGCCCAAAACCTTCTTGGGCAAGACGTTTCAAAAAAAAGACCTCTTCTTTTAAGCGATTGAGCATACTAGAAATTTTGATAAACAACAAAGTTTTTGTTTTCAAAAACTGGCTTACCTACTTTCAACAGTTTAGGCCTTCCTAGTTGCTGAGCGTCATTTTCAAAAACAAAGTAATCAATCTGATATTTTTTAGTTAAGATTGAAAACGGCTGGCTTTGCAGTTTAGCCGCTAGGGTTAGGAACTGATCAATGGCTGCGGCGGGCAGATAAATTTCCGGTTCCGGTTTGAGCCCAAGCAATTTTCTTAGCTTGTTGCCCTGGACGGCATGGCCGTAGCGGTCAACGTAGCGCACGCCGAAGATTGCTCGGTCGTTGGCCAGTATGAATTGTCTGTCGAATTTTTCAAAGTAGTTATTTATAATAAACCGTTCATAAATCTCGGCATCGGTCAGCAAAAAAAGATTGGCGTAGCGGGAGTAAAAAACATTATTGGCGGTGTAAACCGGGATCAATTGGGAAAGGGTTTCACCGGCGTAAACTACCGAATCTGGTTCAGTATTCCGATTCAACCAATCAAGGACGGGAGCATAGCTTTGGTCTTGCGCTGACCGGTCAAAAGCATAAGCCGTTTTGAAATAACGGTTAAAACTAGAGCCGATTGGAAATAATATTGCCAAGAGTAAAAGCAATTTGACCAGTTTACCTAGACGTCCCTTAACTTTGCATAATAGATAAACCAAGCCGAAAACCGAGAGAAAAACAGTTAGCGGGTAATAGTGGCTGGAGAACTCAAAATTTCGGCCGGTCAGGAGATGCTGATTGACCGAGACAATCACGGCCAAAGCGCCGGCGGCGAAGAACTTTGTTTGCGCATCCATACTGACCAGACGCCAACGCCAAGCGGCCAGAATTAAGGCAAATAGGACCCCCGCCCAAGCCACTACTCGGATACCGGAAGGAAAACGGGTATAAACCAGCTGAACGCGGGTCAGTGTTTCCTCAAAGCCGGGCAGGTGAGAGACCAGATAGGTATAGTAAAAATAAAATGAGCCAAGCAATAACCCCCCGGTCGATATTTTGAACAGCCGCCAAGACAAGTGCCGGTCTAACCAAAAATAAGTCCAAAAAAGTAGTGCAAAGAGAATTAAATAAAAAGTCCAGTAGTAAGGATAGATATAAAACAGCAAGCCAAGATTTATAATACTCAATGGCAGTATCCAGGGCCAAGCACTTTTTTTCACAACCAGCCAAACCAGGATAAATTGAACCAGCCAAAATAGGAAATTAAACTGCGGGCTGACTGGCCGGAAAAATACGAATAAAAATAAGCCATAAAAAAGAAACGAAGCGCCAATTAGCCCCAAGAAACGAGAAGAACAAATCAGGTACAAAGCCAAATAGGTCAAAAGGAAGACCAGAAAAGGTAGAATAAAGTTATAAATCAATTGGCCTCGGGCCACCGTCAAACCAAACAGTTTGAGCGGCTGAGCCAGTAAGTACTCGGCCAAAAAAATCTGTCGGGGCCAACCGGATTTGTATTCGGCCAGATAGGCATTATTTAAAGTTGGATGGCCGTCAATCACTTCACGGATGCGCGCCAGATAAAAAAGCGAGTCGTCGGCCATTTGGCGGTTAATACCCTGCCAGACCGGCCCTAACGTCCACTGGTGATACAGCTGGGGTGAGATAATCATTAGACCGAAGAGCGCCGCGAAAATAAAAGCCAGCCAGTGAGCCTTTAGGGTTTGCAGTTTTAGTTGCCACGGTAGCCAGATTGATTCCCAGATAATCCTGCCCGACATCTTGGATTGGCCTTCTCGTCTTTCGTTGAAAGTAATCGGCAATTCGGCTAGTCGGAAGCCGTTTTGGGCAATTTTGTACTTTAGTTCAACCAGGAAAGCGTAGCCGTCCGACTTAATTTTTGCCAAATTTATTTTATCCAGGATTGATTTGTGAAAAGCCATAAAACCGGTAGTCAGGTCGTGGGCCGGCACGGCCAGAATCGTCCGGGCGTAGAAGTTGGCAAACCGGCTCAACCAGCGCCGATACCAATGCCAATTAGCAACTTGACCGCCCCTCATATAACGCGAACCAATAACGACATCGCAAGTCGTTAGATTTTCAAGCATCGCTGGGATAGCCGCCGGCTCATGGGAAAAATCAGCATCCATCATCACCACGTTCTGCCAGCGGCTATCTGCTAGTATTTTTTGGAAACCAGCCAGATATGATTTGCCAAAACCGCGGTCACCGGAACGTTGCAGTATTTCCAGATTCGAGTGTTGCGGCGCTAATTCCCTGATGGCATCAGCTGTTCCATCTGGCGAATTGTCGTCCACTACTAAAACTGATATCCCCGGCACCGCTTCAAAAATCGCCCGGGCTAGACCGGTAATGTTATCTTTTTCATTATAAGTCGGGATAATAATGATAGTTTTGCTGAAATCGGTTATCATTGATTATTGTTAATGAATCGCAAAATTTTATCCGCTCGTTTAGACCAAGTGTAATTTTGAACATCGTTAAGGGCTTGCCGGCTGATGCGCTCGGCCAGCGACGGGTCGGTCAGAACTTGGTTGATCCCCGCGGCCAAGGCAGTTGGGTCGTCCGGCGCTACCAGAACGGCGTTATTTTCGTTTAGCACCTCGCGCAAGGACAGCAAATCGCTGGCTACAATCGGCCGCCCAGAGGCCATATACTCAAACAGTTTCAGCGGCGAAGTATAAAGCCGGGAAATGGGCTCCCGGCCAGAATTAGGCAAAATCAGCATGTCAGCAGCTTTTAAATACATGGGAATTTGCCGGTGGGGCTGATGGCCTAAAATAAGGATATTGCCGCCGCTCTGATTTCTTTTTCTAAACGCCACCGTATCCGTTGCCGTTCCGCCGACAAAAACAAACAAAACCTCCGGTAAATTACCGGCCGTTTCCGCCAAAACATCCGCTCCCTTCCAACCGAAAAGATGGCCGGTGTAGAGAACTATTTTTTTATCTGCCGGTAAACCGGTTTGCTCTCTGGCCCAACCCCGATTCGGCTCAATGGCAAACTTTTCCAAATCCACACCGTCTGAAGCAATCAGAATATTTTCCTTCGCCAACCCAAGTTCAATCAATTTTTTTCTAAGCTCGTTGGTGATGACCATGACTCTAATCCCCTTTTTCCTAAACCGGTTGAACCAGAACCGCCGCGCCGGGGAGTATTTATGGGCCTCAAAAATTATTTTCTCCGGACTGACTAAAAATGACATCAAGTAGGCCGGCAATTCGTCTCGGAAATAATAAATATCGGCGCCGCCAGCCAGCGCGCACCAGTCCAGAATCGCGGCAGAAACAAAACTTTTGACGCCGAAGGCGATTTTATCCAACGGTCCGGGCAGATAAAAATCCGGCGTAAATATTTTTTTGAATGCAAAACTTCTGGCCACGTTGTAATACTCAAAAAAATCACTCTTAATCCGACTAAACCGAAATGGCGCGACCAGTTTAACTTTAACTCCTTGCCCGGCCAAGGCCTCGCAGGTTTTAGCGATTTGGATACCGTGGGCTTTTTCAGTCGGTAGGCGCAAATTGGCAATATAGATTAATTTCATTGGAATCTCCGGAAAAAGTTATGAAATTTTTCGGCTATTACCCGCTGACTGAAATTTTCGGCAATAAACTGTCGGCCGGCGCGGCCTAGTTTTCTCCTCAATCCTTCATCGCTGGCTAGTTTGAACATTGCCCTTTGCAATGCTTGACTATCGTTCGGTTCAACCAAAATACCGGTTTGATTGTCCTTTACCACATCGGTTATTGACCCGGAAAAAGTTGAAATTACCGGCAATTTCATAAGCGATGCCTCGGCCATGGCGTAGCCGAATTGCTCCTCCCAGCCCTGATAGGGCAAACTGGGGTATAAAAACACATCGGAAGCGTTTAATAGTTCTTTTAGTTCCTTATGGTTTAGCCAAGAGTGGCGGATGATTTTCTCGCCCAGATTATGTTTTTCAATCAAAGTTTCAATTTCCCTTTCACCCTCCCCGCTGCCGGCAATAATTAAAAAACTGTGGGGAAACTCGGCCAACACCGCCTTAAAGGCTTCAACCATCAAGTTAATTCCTTTCCTGATGCCGATGGCGCCGACAAAAGTGAAAACCAATTTGTTTTCCAAATCTAAATCCCGAAAACGTTTTGCTCCCGATTGGCTGCTGAAATAATCCATGTCCAAGCCGCTCAAAGGAATCTGGACCAGCGGCTTTTGGGTTAGGGCGGAAAAAATTTCTAAACACTTGCTATTGCCGCAAATAATGCCGTCGCTTAGGGCAATATTTAGTTTTAGAACAACTTTTTGAAGCGCGCCTTTTAGGCCTTTGAGTTTTTGCCGATAGGGAATATTTTCCCAGCTAAAAAACACGTGTTTCAGCCCGAACAGTTTCGCCCAAAGAGCCTGGTATAAAGTGGTCAGCAAAATCGGTTCGCTGGGAGTATACACCAGTCGCAGTTGCTGATTCCGTTTCAAACGCCAAGCTACCAGGGGAAAAGCGGGCAGCCAGCCCTTGAGCAAACCGCCGATGACGGGATAGCGGGAGTGGTGGAAATAGGCATTGGCGGTAAAAACATTGGGGTCGCTGGGGGGATGGTAAATCACTTTGCCGCCTTTGATCTTCCAGCTTTTCGGCAAAAGAAAATATAAATTTTCCTTTTCCGGATAATGGCGAAAGGTGGCGAAAAAATTTTCTCGGACATAAGCATAGCCGGCAATTAATGTGGTCATAATTTTTGGGCTTTAACTACGAATTGGCTGGCGAACAAACTGGGCCAATACTTCAAGATTGCGGTTAACTTGCCTGGAAAAATAATGTGCCGCTCGGCCGTAATGGCAAAGCCGCTCTCGGCTAGAACTTCCTTCAAATAACGATAGGTGAAGAAGCGGATATGGCCAAAATCCAGCGACCCTTGCTCGGTGTATTGGAAAAAACCGAATAAGAATCTAATCCGATTAATCCATTTCAGAAAATTGGGAGTAGTAACAATAATCTCCCCGCCGGCGCGCAAAGTTTTTCCGACCGCATCCAAGATTTCCACCGGATTAAAAACATGTTCCAACACTTCAGTCAGAATAGCCAAGTCAAAATGCGGGTTGACCAACTCGGCCGGCCACGGCCGTTCAATATCAAAAACATAGACCTGGTCTAAGACCTGCCGGGCTTGGACGGCAGCCGGTTCGGAAAGCTCAATTCCGGTAACTTGATTGCCGTCCGCTTTCAGCCGTCGTCCAATGTAGCCCCGAGCACAACCGACATCCAAAATTTGGCGGCCACCGTCGCGGCCAGCTAAATCTAAAATACGCCGCAGACGAGTATGAGCAATGCCGTAGTAGAAACTTTTTTCTTGATAATAGCTCTCTTTCATGATTTTTCAGTTAGCTGGTTGGCTATCACTAGTAATTCCGAACCCAGCGTGGTTTCCCCCAGCCGGTTTTTGAATAGCCAGCCCCCAGCCGCGGCAATTGTCTGGCGTAAAATCGGGTCATTTTTCAGTTCAATAATCTTATTGGCTAAGTCCTCCGCGTCGGCCTGGCGGCAGAATAAAACATTTTCGCGGTCAATCAGCAGTTCGCGGGCAGCTGGGGTATCGGCTGTGATTACCGGCTTAGCCATAACCAAGGCTTCATAAACTTTATTGGGGATGACCAGAGCGGTCTTGGGGCTAGCACCAAAAATACCCAAACAAATATCAGCTTGATTCATATAGTCAGCCAGTTTTTCATAAGCAACGTTATCAATAAAATTAATGTTACTGATGGCCAAAGTTTGAGCCAGTTGGCAGTCGGCCGGATAGGTCTGCCCGCGCCCGATCAGATTAAACTGGATGTCTTCTTGCTCCAACAGTTTGGCCGCTCGGATTATATGTTCCACCCCTTGCAAGGGCACGTAACTGCCGTGGAAGTGAACCAAAAATTTACCGTTGGCTGGCCGGCTGACCGAGGGTTGAAAAACGTCGGTATCGGCGCCGATAAAGATTCTTCGAAATTTTTCGGCCGGCAGGTCGTACTCCCTGATAAAAAAGTCAATGTGGGCTTGCGTATCCAACAAGACCAGATCAGCCAATCGGCAAGACCACTTGTCTAACCAGCGATAATATTTTGCCCGCCCACTGTTCGGCCTAAAGTACCGTCGGTCCAAAATGTAGCCCCCATAATGCGAAGTAAAAGCATCAAAAATAATCGGCCGGCGCGTCAGCATTCTGGCCAAAAATATTGCTTCCTGTCCAGGGAAAGCCACCAATAACCAGTCAAAGTCCTTTTTTATCATCCAGTACTGGCAAAACAATCTCACCATTCTAAATCGGCCATTGCGCACCCGGCACTGGCTGACTTTGACCCCATTTCGCTCTAATCCCTTCATTAATACCCGATTGCGGGCGTAGTCGGGGTTGAAAAAGCCGAAAAATAGTATTTTACTCTTATTCATTGATAAAGCCGCTAATTTTGTCTATCAATTTTCCCAGATTGTGATTCTCCACCACGTAAGCGCGCAGTGTCTGGCCATAGCCCCGGTCTTGCAGCGCTTGGATTTTTTCTGCCAGTTCACCCGGATTATTTTCAGCAAAAATCAATTCCGGCGGCAAAATGGATTTGGCCGAATCATTGGAGCTTAAAACGGGCAGACTGCAAGCCATGGCTTCCAGCAATGTTTTATCTAAACTGCCGGTTTTACTCAAATGGACAAACAAATCGTGCCGCTGATAATACTCCGGCAATTGGGCATAATTAATTTTGCCTAAAAATTTAAAGTATTGGTCCAAACCCAGCCGGTTGATTTTATCTTCCAGCTTTCGCGCGTAGGCGATATCTTCCGGCAAGGCCGGTTCGCCAATCAAAGTCACCGAAAATTTTAAACCCCGGTCAGCCAATATTTTGGCGGCAGCAATTAGTGTTTCATAATTTTTCACCGGCGCTATCCGACCGACACTTAAAATTTTCAGTTCCCTAGAGCGTTGCCGGCTGGCTGGCGGCTTAAAAAATTCAGTGTTGATCCCATGACCGGTAATCACTAACTTTTCGGAGGGAATCCGGAAACTTTCTCTGGAAGCGGTAAAAATAATTTCACTCCATCGCTCCGCTTGCCGCAGTTTATTAGTCACTCCTTTACTGGTGTACCAGAGGGCAGTGCGCTTGCCCCAGCGCCGCCACAGCCGTCCACCCAGCACCATCCAGATTGGATTCATGTGGACAAAAACGGCGTCGTACTCTTTTCTATATCGGAAAAGATGCTTAAAAAAATTAAAGAGCCAGAACAACTTGGGCAGATTTCTGTCTTTACCCAAGCTTAAAACTCTGACGTTTTCCGGCAAATCAAATTCTCCTTTTTCAAGACACAGAATAGTAACTTTCTCAAATTTTTGGGCAAAACCAGTAATCCAATCGATAAAAAAACCGAGGAGTTGGTCGTTTTTATCAACTTTTTGAGTAATAATAAGCAGATTTTGCACCGATTAATACTACAATAAAAATTGTCTAAGGTCAATCAAAAAAACCGCCTACGCGGCGGTTTTTTTGATTGAAATAATTAATATTAAATTTTCTTTACATACTCACCATATACCCATCCAAAATCTTTGCCGTCTTTCTTAATTTTATACCATCCATTGATAAAAACGCTGGAGTCAAATTCTTGATTGGGCAACACTTGACCAATAACTTTTGCGCTCAATGATCCGCCGTCTCTTACATTTAGCCATGGGACAGTGCTTATAACTTTTACCTTTTTCAAGACAACAGGAACAGGCGATCCGCTTGCAGGGGTTGTTCTTGTGTATAGAGGAATCTGGTTAACAGATGAATACGGAGCGCCCTGCTTATACCAGCCAAACTCCTTACTGTTGATACAAAAGACCTTTTTGAAGAAGTTGGAGTCATCCGCAACCGCTTGCGCGCCAGTGGTATTAACCCAATGCAATATACCAGTATCTTCACCAGTGGTTTCTATTCCATAAACCTTTTCATCATTTGTTTCACAGTTCCTGAAAAGACCCGAGGTAACAAGAGTGTCTCTTATCGGCGCTAGTGTAGTTTTAACTTTGTTAAATCCGCCAAGGTGTCCGTAGAATTCGAATATTACAGGATTCAAGAACAATCTCTTATAACCCCAGGTATTGACAATATAGACATCGGGGTCGCTTGAACCGGCGGCACTAATCACATCTCCCTCTTTTAAGCTTAGAGCAGACAAATTAGTGAAACCTCTTGAAGCTGGCGTAAGCCCGGTGCTTATTGGAGCAGAAACTGGCGATGAGACAGGTGTCGATGTTGGCACTGGTGTAGATACCGGGGTTGAAGTTGGGGTTGGGGTTAATGTAATAGCCCCACCTCCGCCTCCACCACCACTAGTAGTACCCCCGACACTGGTAGAACCACAAACAGTTGAACTAGGCGTTATTATTACCGTTATTGTGGTTGTTGTGGTTATGGTAAGTGATGATTTATCATCAGCACAAGAATATGAAAAACCACCATTGTTATTTAATAATCTTCGGCCGGCTGATTCAAGAGTAAAACTTTGGCCAGAAGAGATTGTGACCGTTATTGAGTCAGTGCCATTCGTTGTTACTGTGTCTGCGTCAGAAACACCGATTATAGTAAAATCTCCCAGATCAAGAGTTACAGTGGTATTTTGGGGGAAATACGCATCACCAACAGCTTTCGCCTGATTGACGCCAATTAAAAACACCCCGCCTATTAAAAGAGCAAGGAATAGAAATAGAGAAAATCTATTTTTTATTAACTGCATTGTTTAAGTTTATTTTCTCTGTTGAATGGCCTTAACAACCGGGGAATCGGGTCTTAGGTTTTCCCAAAACAAAACCTGATTTTGGTTTATTATCATTTCTCCCCTAGGGCCATGCGGCTCACCTTCACCAAGTTTAACAAGCTGACCGATACCATCTTCATTTACTTTGGCATAATAAACATCATGCAAAATTAAGTAGTCGGAATTGATGTTTTTCAATCGTCCAAAGTATATTTGATCATTTGTTAAAAATATGGCCTGATATGCGTTACGGTCAACAAAATCATTTTTATCATATCGGTCATATTTAACAGAGTTTATTAAAGGCAGGATACTTATTACCCCTACCGCCAGAGCCAGAATTGCAACACTTACCGCTGTGATAGTTGGAACATGCTTACTGCTGATCATATTCCTAATTAGTGGCATTTGGTGCCATTGATAGTAAGCGATGTGCCACCAGCTAGAATACGTACGTATCTCCAGTCTCCTATCGTATCTTTCATCTGGAAGCAAGTACCCTTGGACGAAGCAGTGTTCCCACCAAAAAGAACACTGACTGTTGCGGTCGTAGGACCGACAAACTCGGCAACATATGTATTGCCAGAGCTGGAAGCGGTAGCTGAACCAACAACAAGATTACTGGATATATTCAAATCTCCAGTAAAGGAATGGGAAGCGGCTGTGCTAGCAATAAACCTGCCCGATGTCTGGAAATTACCCGACATAGAAGCCTTGGCATCAAAGAAAACGTTATCGTCAAACTCTACCAAGCCAGAAACGAGAATATCGTCTGCCGCCGCCAATGAGTGACCAGTTGTGCCGATCCCGAACCTAGAATAAGCCACAGATGCAGCGGCAAATGTTCCTCCAGCTTGAAGAGTGTTTGTAGTGAAGAAGTAGGATGCCGATGCGGTGCCCTGAACTTCAAATTTCGTTCCAGTGGCGCCACCAATACCAATCGTACCGTCAAAGAAAGCATTGCCGTCTACTTCAAGCTTGCCGTTGACTAAGACATCGTTGGAAGCGGATAAACCACGCGAAGTGGCGGTAGAGCCGAAACGGTTATAAGCTACTGACGCAACAATCCCACCACCCACTTGAATCGTATTACCGGTAAAGAAATAGGCCGCCGAAGCCGTGCCTTGAACTTCAAAAGTTGTTGAAGGCGCGGCGCCAACACCAATTCTCGTGTTTGTGGTATCGACTACCAGCACATTCACATCGCCAGCAGCATTTTGGAACCTGGCGGCAGTAGCCGAACCAACGGTCTGGGTAAAAGTACCCGTGGTGCTCATATTGGTTCCAATTGTACTGGCAGCATTAGCCACACCCGACAACAAAAAAACGACCAAAACTGAGAGAGAAACGACAAAATATTTTTTCATATCTTTAATTATAAGCCAGGGTCTGGGGGGGACAATAAGAGAAATGTGGATAACTTATCCGAGGATTTTCTTCAGTTTATCGGCGTAATTTCTTATCGCTTCTTTTTTCTCAAATTGTTTGGCGATTTCGGGACCATCATGGCTGTATCCCTGATACTTATTTGGGTCATTTAAGAGCCCTGGCGCTTTCTGGGCTATGTCATCGGGCCTCCAGTCAATAATCTCGCCTCCAAGGCCGTTTTTGAGCAAATCAGGCACTATCCCAACTGGAGTCGCCAGAATTGGTACCCCGCAAGCCATTGCTTCAGCTACTACTCTGGGGTTGCCTTCGCTGTACGAGGTCATTACTAGCAATTTGGACTGGTTCAGTAGTCGGGCTACTGCCTGACTGTCTCTAGCCCAACCGTGAAAGACCACATTAGCTTTCAACTTATAGCTTTTAGTTTTTAGCTTTTCCTCCAACGGCCCGTCGCCAACAATGATTGAACGCCCGCTAATTTTAGCGGCCGCTTCCACAAATAAATCTACCCCTTTGTTTTTAGCCAGACGGCCGACAAAAATCAGGTCATATTTTTTCTCTAGATTAAGCGGCCTAAAGATCTCTAAATCAATATAAGCCGAGGGGATATATATCAGCTTATCCGCCGGCACGCCGGCCGCGCGCAAAAATTTTCCCAACTGATTTTGGTTGACGATACGGACCGCTTGGGCCGTCCGGCTATCGTATTTTATGAAACGTTTCGTCAGCCAGCAGTAAAATCTTTCTTTTAGGTTAGCCGCTCGAGGATAACCGGTAATATGATGGATCTCCAAGACATAAGGCAATCGGGTTTTCCCCCAAAGCATCCGGGTGCCCAGGCCATTGTAAAAGGGTGCGTATTCGTGGACGGTCATCAAATCAAATTTATTTTCGCGGAAGAGCGCCTGGCCTTTTTTGAGAATCCAAAGCGGTTGAAAAACCAGCGGCCAAGGCGAAGGATGGATAAAGACATTATCGAAATAGGTTATGGGTTTTAGGTTATGGGTTTTAGGTTTAAGAAAGTTGAAAGTCGGCGGAGTTATTATATCTATTTGCTCCCAATATTTATGGAACTCCTCCAGTGTATTATAAAACGCCCCTTGTTTGCCCTGGGCCAATGCGCGATCTCCGGAAATCATCAATAGTTTAGCCATGATTAATTAAAAATTGCTGTTGTTTCTTTAAGCATTTTCTCAACGCTGAAGTGCTGGGCGGTGGTTTTGCCGGCTTCAATAAAACGCTGGCGCAGGTTAGGCGTCTGCCAAAGCGTTTTAATCGCCTCCGACAAATTAAATTCATCATTGTACTTCACCATAAAACCGTTCTCTCCCTGTTCAATCAACTCGGGATTGCCGCCGGCGGTAGTGGTAACAACCGGCACGCCGGCAGTCATTGCTTCCAGAATCTGATGAGAAAAACCCTCGTAACCAGTGTTGTAAACGAAAAGCTCGGCCGCGGCTAGATAAACTGCCAATTCCTCGCGGCTCTTTTTGCCGACCAGATAAACTTTTTTGTCCAACCGCAGATTTTTAATCATAGCGGCCAAGACGCTACGTTCCGGCCCGTCGCCGACAATTACCAGCCGGAAAAATTGGTTGATAACCAAAAGCTGGGACATAATTTTGACCAGCATGCGAAAACCCTTCCAGGGCGCCAGCCGCCCGGCGGATAAAATAATATTGCCGGCAATGCCGATTTTGACTCTGGCTTCTTCTGTGCTCAACGCTGACGGTTGAAAGTCAACCCCGTTGTAAATAAGTTTTATTTTTTCCGGCGCCACGCCCCAACCCTCAATCAACTTGGCAAGATACTTTGAATGGGCAATGACCAAATCGGCTTCCCGGCATACCCAGGATTGGAATTTATGAAGTAGGCCAATAACTCCCGTCTTTTTTACTTTCTGAAAATCATCAATCAACAACGAGGTCCGGCCGGAATTGACTGCCGTTTCCCAGGCCTTGTCGCCGGAAATTCTGACAACAAATTTTTTCTTGAAAAGTTTGGCCGCCCAAACCACCGCCAGGCCGGCGCCGACCGGATTTAAAACTAAAATCCGGTCGTGCTGACGCGCCAGCCCGCTTAAGTTTTGCTTGGCAAAATTTGGGCGGGCCAGCCAAAAAACCCGCCACAGATAAATCAACTGGCGCAAGGGCTTGGGCCAGCGGCGCCAGACCCGGATGATTCTAAACGGTTCTTTTTTGTCATCGGCCGATTTGAAAACCGAAGCATAGGTGATTAGAACAACAGCCTTATCACGAGCCAGATAGCGAGCCAGTGTTTGCCCATACGAAGCCGGCCCGCCGATATCGGGTGGGAAAATGCCGGTGGTAATTAGGATTTTTTGCTTAGCCATAGATTTCAGCGAATTTTATGGCGATCGTTTGCCAGTTATAATTTTTTTCAACCAAAGTTCTGCCTTGCTGGCTAATTTCCCGCCGCAACGCTTCATCGCTCAAAAGTTTAACTATTTTATCGGCAATATCCGACGGTTCCCTCGGTTGGCAAAAAAGGCCGGTCTCGCCGTCCTTCAAGAAATCCGGGATGCCGCCAACCGGCGTCGCAACAATCGGCAAACCGGCAGCCATCGCTTCCAGAAAAGCCGTGCCCAATCCTTCAGACAAAGACGGCCTAACAAAAACATCGGCCAATTTTAAGTAATCAGGCAGTTTTTGGTTAGGGACTTCGCCTAAAAATAAAATGTCTTCACTAAACCCCAAGTTCTTGGCTTTTTGCTCTAAACTATCCCGCAGCGGCCCGTTGCCGATAATTACCAGTTTTACCTCGTTGGTCTTTTCTTTAACCAAAGCAAAGGCCTCCAGCAAATCCCCGATACCATTTTTAGAAACTAATCTGGAAACAGTAATAATTGTTTTATTTTTTGGATTTTGTAATTTAAATTTTGTTTGATATTTGGATTTTGGAATTTGGAATTTTTCAATATCTACTCCATTCGGAATTATCACAATTTGGGCTCGGGGATTTATTTTCTTAGCATAGTCGGCCAGATAATTACTGATGGCCGTAATAATGTCCGCTTTTTTCAAAATCAACCGCCGGAAAAATTTGATCAACCAATTTTGCTTGTCCAGCATTTTACCCTCTTGTAAGGTCACAATGAATTTAAAATCCGGCTTAAAGAGCTTTATCAGCCAAGCGGCGCCGGCGGCATGTGAGGCCTGATAGGCGTGTATCGTTTGATAGCCGCCGTCTCTGATTAATTTTAGGGCCGGCCAAAAAGCTAAAACCGGAAACAGAAATTTATCAATTGACCAGCCAAAACCCAACCGACGCAGGTGAAAGTTCTGACCATTCTCGCGGACGGCGAGTCTTCGGCGGTGGCGCGGCGTCAAAATATCAAAAAAAATATTCGGCAGGCGCCGGATTATGTTCTCTAGGGCAAGCTCTGAACCTCCTACCAGCGGTTGGTAACCCGTGGTAAAAATCAGGATTTTCCTTGATTTTATTGACATTTATTGTACAATCATGGCACAGATGAACCCAGAAATCAATCACCATAACGGACAGCCAAATAACCTCAAAAAGCGGCTTTTGTTTGTCGTTACCCAATCTGAATATGGCGGTGCTCAGCGTTTTCTTTATAGCCTAATCAGCCGCCTGGATCGGTCAAAGTATGAGATCGTCTTGGCCGCTGGCAGCAATCAAAACGGTGATTTTTTGCTCAATCAATTGACAAAACTTGGCATCCCTACTAAACCGCTCAAAAATCTGAAACGTGACATTACTCCGGTCAGCGACCTGAAAACCGTTTTTGAGTTAAAAAGAATAATTCAAGATTTCAAACCCGATACGATTTTTCTTAACAGTTCCAAGGCCGGTTTTGTCGGCTCGCTGGCGGCGCGACTGGTTAGGAAACAAATCCCGGCCAAGGTAATTTACCGGATCGGCGGTTGGACTTTTAACGACCCCTGGCCGAAATGGAAAAAGCTTTTTTTCATTGCCTTGGAAAAAATCAGCGCCGGTTGGAAAGATATCATTATTGTCAACAATCAAAACGACCTAGACCAAGCCCGAAAACTTAACATAAAGCCCCGGATCGGTACCATTTTAATCCCCAACGGGATTGATGTTTACAAAACCGATTTTCTGACCAAGGACGAAGCCCGTTTGAAATTTTTCGAAAAAATCTCCAGATATTCTGACAAGATTTTTCAAGCGCAAACAATTATCGGAACGATCGCTAATCATTATCCGGCTAAAGGATTAGGATTTTTGATTGAAGCGGCGGAGCATTTCAAAAATCAGGACAGCGTTGTTTTTATTATTATCGGGGACGGGCCACTCCGGCAGGACCTGGAAGCTATAATCCGGAAGCTGGAACTAGAAAAAAAGGTTTTTTTGGTCGGCCAGATTCCCGAGGCCCACCGATATCTGCCGGCGTTTGACATTTTTGTCTTGCCTTCACTCAAAGAGGGTTTTCCTTGGACCGTACTGGAGGCAATGGCGGCTAAAGCCCCGGTAATCGCCACAACCGTTGGCGCTCTGCCTGAAATAATTGAAGACGGCAAAAACGGAGTGCTGGTAGAACCGGGCAACGCGGCGCAAATTGTCAAGCGACTCAAGGAATTATTGGCTGACGAGTTATATTGCCAAGAACTGGCCCTGCGGGGACATCAAACGGTGCTGCTAAAATACAATTTAGAGAAGATGGTCGGACAAATAGAAGCAGTACTGCAAATTTGAATTGTTGACTACCTCCGCATATGCGGAGGTAGTCAACAACCACTTTAATATCTTTAATATTTTGAATAAATTGAAAATCTTGACGATTATTTTTTTATTGACCGCGCTGGCTGTTTTGGCTGCTCACAGCTTGGATTCCATCAATCAAGACATCGGGCGACATCTAAAGACCGGTGAGGTCATCTGGCAGACTAAAAGCGTTCCCCAAACCAATCTTTTCTCCTACACCGAACCGGATCGGCCGTTTATTAATCACCATTGGTTAAGCGAGGTGGTTTTCTACTGGATTAACCGCTTGGTCGGCTTGCCAGGGCTGATTGTTCTAAAAGTCATTATTCTTACGGCCGCTTTCAGCTTGGCCGTGGCCGCGGTTTACCAACGCGCTAAGATTTGGGTTTTATCCCCCGCCTTACTGTTGGGGTTTCTTATTTTTTTTGATCGCAGCGATATCCGGCCGGAAATTTTCAGCTACTTATTTCTCGCTTTTTTTCTGTTCGCAATTTTTCGGGCCAAGTATTCCGGCAAATTTAAATATTTATATATCCTCCCGGCAGTGGAAATTATCTGGGTCAACAGCCATATCTATTTTATCATCGGCCCGGCGCTTTTATTTTTCCTGCTGCTTGACCAAAAAGTCCGCCGGGTTGAACCGCCGGTTTTCAAAAAAACACTGCAGATTTTTCTGCTGACCGGATTGGCCACTTTATTAAACCCTAATTTCATCAAGGGCGCCCTCGCCCCGCTGACCATTCTGAAAAATTACGGCTATACCATTGTGGAAAACCAGTCAATTTTCTTCCTGACCGATTATGGCATTTTGGGCCGGCAGATTGCTTTGTTTGAAATTTCTTTGGTTATTTTGATAATAAGTTTTATCGTCGCCTTCAGTCAGAAACGGCCGGTAATTTTTGAATTTCTGGCGGCGCTCTTTTTCACCGTTTTGGCAATCAAAATGATAAGAAATTTCGGCCTCTACGGGCTGGCTTTCGGCCCGCTTATCGCCCTGAATTTCTCAACGCTTAAGTTGCCGACTTGGCTGCGAACCAAGCCGGCCAAAGTTGGTATTTACTTGTCCGGTTTAGCTCTAATCTGGATTTTGATTGTTTCCGCCGTTAATAACAATTTTTACCAATGGTACCAAAGCGGCAAGCGTTTCGGCCTGACTATACCCGCCGGTGCCGCCCGGGGGGTTGAGTTTATTAAAGCAAATAAAATTCAAGGGCCGGTATTTAACAACTTTGATGTTGGCAGTTTCTTGATCTGGAAGCTGTACCCCGAGCAGAAGGTTTTTGTTGACGGCCGGCCAGAGGCCTATAGTACTGACTTTTTTGAAAAAATATACAAACCGATGCAGACCGACCCGGCCGTCTGGGGAAAATATTCCCGCGAGTACGGCATCAACTATGTTTTCTTTGACCACTACGATATCACCCCGTGGGCCCGGACTTTCTTGGCACGAATTTCCCAGGACCCCAATTGGTCGAAAATTTATTTGGACGATTCGGCGGTGGTATTCATAAAAAGAACTCCGGGAAACAAAAATTTAATAAATCGCTTTGAGATAAATACTTCTCATTAAAGCTGCCTGCCGATACTCCTTAAGAATTTTCTAGCATCGGGTTCAAAAGCTGGGTCAACCTGAACCGCTTTGCGTGCCGTTGCCACGGCATCGTCAATTCTGCCAAGATTAGCATATGCCGTAGCCAGTGATGCATAATATTGAGGGTTTTGAGGGTTGCGGGTTATCAGTTTTTCGTAAACATCAGCCACCCTGGTAAAATTTTTACTTTTCACATAAATATTTACTAAGCGCAGGTAATCCTGTTCGCTTGGTCTGTGACGATTTTCTCCAACCAACGCTTTCTCCAGTTCTTTAACACCGTTTAAATCACCGCTTTCAATTTGGGCCGCTCCCAGATACCAATGAGATAATCCCGTTTCCGGATTTAGATCAACGGCTTTTTGGAAAAACTCAATGGCTTTCTGATAATCTTTTTTATTAAGATAGGCCTGAGCTACTTCATAATAAGTTCTGATGAATTTCGGAGAAAGTTCAAGCGCTTTCATTGAATAATCTAAAGCCTTGTCATTACTTGGAGATTCGGGATTGTCTTTACCCAATACAATATTCAGCCGGGAACCATAAAGATACGGTAAATTATCAATCGGGCTTTCCTTGATATTTTTATCAATTTCGGCTAGCGCATATTCATAGGCCTCTTGCACTGGTTTCTCCTTCACACTGGGACCTCCTTCGCCTACCAAATATTGAGCCAAGCGGTGTCGGTACTCATATTTGCCCGGCACATCATAAGACAAGGCCTCCCGGTATTTTGCCAAAGCGCCGTTAAAATCGTTCCGCCAGCCGCGCGTGATGGCTCGCGTAGTCGCATAATTAGCTTTAGCGGGCAAGATATTCGTCCGATATATCAATACCACTGCCCCGGCAATCAGGATTATCGCGAGCGTCTTAATCACTGGCTGGTTCGTTATAACTGGCTTCGCCGGACGCTCTTCCGTCCCCTGATTTAGATTCAGGTATGACGCAAATCCCATAATCGTAAAGAAAACGATAAAATTGGGAGAGGTATCAAAGATAAAAGAATTATGAATCATATACGCGATAACCGCAGAAATAAGACCGACGCCATAAACAACTAAATCATTATCCTTCAAAAACTTACGCAAAGAAGAAAACAGCGCAACAAAAATATTTATATAAGTCAGAAGCCCGATAACTCCCATCGTCACAAGAATCTCAACAAACATATTGTGTGCCCGGTCAAAAAGCGTCTCCGAACCGGAACCGACAAAAAACTTCGGATTAAAGTTTTTTGAAAAAGGGATATTAAAATTCTCTGGCCCCCAACCAAGGAAAATAGTTTTAGGACTTTCGCTCCATCCCTTGAGTCCGGCTTGCCAGGCCCAAAAGCGAGTTTTAACCGTGACGGCAGTAAGCGATAGATTGGTAATCCGGCTTAAATATTTTGAGTTTTTAACGATGGAAGAATTATCAAATAGCAATGAAAAAATAACAAACAAAATGGCTGTGCCGACTAAAGAATTGAAAGCCAATTTCCCAATGCGTGATTTTTTATATCTCATCCACAAAAATGCAAAAATGGTAATCCCGACGGCATAACCCAAGACCGACCCCCTAACCGCAGTCATTAAAACAGCAATGGAAGCAATTATAAAAGCAAACAGATAGAGCTTCTTGCGGGTTGGGCCGTTCCCAGGGTTCAGGTACATTATCAAAGACAAAAACACCGTAAACAGTTCGTAACCGGCGAACAAAGCCGCGTTGCCGATAGTACCGAATATCCGCTCGCGCCCGCCCGAACCGATGAAGAAATCTATGTCTGTTTTCTGACCGAATCCATAGAAAGCGGATAACACTCCCGTAAAAATAGATAAATCAAAAAGCTTTTGCCAATGCTCTTTCTTAGTAAATACTGAAGTTAAAATTATAAAAAATAAAAAATAATGCCAAAAAGTCCACAGCCCGCCCATTCTTTCCAGCGAACCCCAAAAACTTGGGTATGGTAAAACACTGGTTAAAGTAGTCAAAGAAAAGACCAGCGCGAACAAAAGAAATGCCCAAAATATCTTATCTCTTCGGGGCAGATAAGACCGGTCTTTTAAGATTAGAATCAGATAAAGCGCAAACAGTATTTCAACCAGGCTTCGGAAAACGATGACTTTTCCAAAATGAAAAGGCGAAAGAAAATCCTTGAAAATAACCAGCGGAATGAAGGCCGCAAGATAAATACCCCAGCGCAGATAGCGTACCAGAATCGGTTCTTTTATGACTGACGGCATATTAATTATGATATCAGAAATCTGAAAGATTTCCAGAATTAATTGCTGGTCGGAGTTACCCGGTAGATCGCGCCAATGGCGTCATCGGTTATATAAAGCGAATTATCCGGCCCAAATTTCAAATCCACTGGTCGGCCAAATATTTTACCGTTTTCGCCTAACCAGCCCAATATAAAATCTTCCGGTTCTTGGGACAAGACGTTTCCGTTGATATCCAAGTCATATCTGACGATTTTATACCCGACCGGTTCGCTTCTGTTCCATGACCCATGAAACGCCACCAAAAGATCTCCTGCCCACTCTTTCGGCCATCCGCTGTTTGACGGGATAAAGACCAGGCCCAGAGGAGCTGAATGAGCTTGTATTTGTATAACGGGCGACTCTGTCTTGGCGCAGTCCGAAGATATATCAATTCTTTCTATTTTTTCAGGATTGAAAGTTTTATCCATCACTTGGTTACCATAGCAAAAAGGCCAGCCATACCTTTTGGCGCCGAATTTGTCTTCCGGACCGGCAACTTTAACAATATTTACCTCATCCGGAGGCAGATTGTCTCCTAAGTTATCTCTGCCCATTTCTGTCGCCCATATTTCTTTTGTCACGGGGTGGAAAGTAAAGAACACCGAGTTCCTTAACCCACCGGCAAATTCGGCGGTAAATGTCCCTGTCGGGTCGGATTCCAGTATTGCCGCCCTTTTCCAAGTAGTATCTTCAACACAAACATCACAAGATGAACCGACGCTTATATACAGCTTGGTATCCGCAAGAGTGTCATCACCCCTTTTCCCTGGGAGTAGTGGGGTTTCTCTAAAATTTGGCCCAAAAGATATTGTTCTCGTAAAATGTCTTCCATCAGCCGGAAGATTAGTGATATTCTCTCCCTTAGCAGGTATTACTGTTTTATTTTTAACGTCATATATATAACGGGCCACTTGTTGCGTTTCCGCAACATAAAGATAGGTCGTATTCCCGGAGCTATAAAATGCCAGGCCATGTGGCTTATTAAGCCCGCTTAATAATACTTTTTTGGTATCCGCAATTCCATTTTCGCCATTTTCCAGAAGAACAACTCTCCCGGCTTTAGTTTCGCTTACTAAAACACTGCCATTGGGGTCAAAAGTTAAAACTCTTGGATTTTCCAGGTTTTTTGCAAAAACATTAATTTCAAACCCCTCGGGAAGATTTAGGAAAGAAAGCGATGGGTCATTAACTTCTGATGTTTTAGGTTCTTCTAGCGGCGGGACGTTATAACCAGCCAGTTTTTTTAACAAATTAGCGCCCCTGAAATAAAGACCGCCGCCAATTATAACAGTTATTGCCGCTATTATGATGATTTTTTTATTGCTAAACATAGTAATTTTTAACCCCAAACCGCCTAACAACAAAAACTTTTCAAGTTTATTTTTCTCCCGCTATTTCTATCATCTGTAAAATTTCCGGCGCATTATTGCCCAATTCACGCGCTTTTTTCAGATAAATTAACGCCTGCTTATAATCCTTCTTGACGAAATAAGCCGTGCCGGCTAAAGCGCTCGAATCGGGATTATTAAGATCAGAACCAAAATATTTATTTATTACATCCAACGCCTTGTCCGGTTTATTCAGGGCAATTTGTATGTAAGAGTACCTCATTACATATTCAGTTGTAGCATAAAAATCTATAACCTTAAGAAAATTATCACCCGCCTCCTCAAGTCGTCCCTGTTTTAAATATAGCTCTGCTAAATTTATGTAGGAGTTTGTTGCATCTGGGTTCAGTTCTAAAGATCTTTTATATTTTTCTTCTGCCAAAACGTAATTTTTTTCATGATCAGCGACGACTCCTAACAAATTTTGAAGGTGGGAATTATTTTCATATATACTCTTGGCAATTGCGAGTTGTTCTTTGGCTAAGTCCCATTCGTTTGCTCTTATATGCACGCCGGCTAACGCTGTTCTGGTTATTAAACTATCGGGAGATTCCTTGAGGGTCGCATAAAACAATGCCCGGCTGTCATGCCAATCCTTGTTTCTTATTACGGTTCTGACTCCGTAAAATACCAAAATAACAGCCAAGAGTCCATAAGTTGTTTTAGTCCCCCATTTTTTATAATCGGAAACTTTAATTAAAACAAAGGCAGCGATAACCACAAACCCGAGAGATGAAAAATACATTAATCTTTCCCCCATTATAGTTCCTACCGGTTTTATTAAATTAGAAATTATAAGATAGGGGAACAGAAATAACGCCGCGCCAAAAGAAATTTCTTTGCTTACTTTTTTATAAAAAATAAGAAGAACAACCAACAAAGTAAAAATTAAAACACCGACCGCAGACTCAACGGAAACAAAAGGATTGCTGATTATTTTTATGGCATTAAAAGAATAATCCGCGGAAAGGTGAACCGGCCATATCAACCTTTCAACATACATATACAAAACCTTAAACGCCGTAGCAATTCTTTCCAAAAAAGATGCAAATTTCAAAGGGTTTTCGACTACGGTTGTCGTGGCATCTCCGAAAAAATAGTTGCTTAATGCCTTGTATCTTAACAATGAATAAAGGCCCAGCGGCAAAGAGAAAAACCATAATTTCTTAACTGAATCTATTATCTTTTTATTCACGAAAACAATGTCAATATACAAAACTATTGGCAGTACCATCAAAGCCGACTCCTTGCTTAATAACGCCAGTAAAAACGAGGCGGCGCTTAAAGTTTTATTCTTATTAACAAAAAAATAAATACTGGCAATGCCGAATAAAAACGCCAAAAGCTCCGCCCTTCCGACAATAGAAGTTACGGCTTCGGTATGAATTGGGTGGGCTAAGAATAACAGAAAGGTTGAATAAGATAAGAATTTGTTCTTAAATAAAAAATTAATTAACCAAAATACCAAAAAAGAATTAAGGGCGTGAATAATTACGTTGACGATGTGAAAACCTGCTGGCGTGCCGTCAATATAATGATTAACGGCATAAGAAATCATTGTCAGAGGGCGGTAAAGCCCCGTCTTGGGCATATTCTGATGATAAGGAGAGACGAAGAGATTGAAAAAATTACCCGGTTCTCTTAAATCACCCCGATTTTGAACCACTATTATATCATCAAAAACAAAGTCTCCCATTATCCCATTACCAAAAACCAAAAAGGATAGCCCGAGCGAGGCAATAAAAACAAACAAAAAGAGGTATTTTTTTTGAAAATTATCTTTCAAGTTCCTCAATGAGTTCCCTAATTAACTCGCCAGTTTGAGGGTCCAGCTCGGCATATTTTAATCCCGCTTGCAAGTCCTTCAGCGCTTGCTCTTTGTTATTGAGCGCAATATAAACTAGCGCCGAATTATAATAAACACGGGGATTGTTCGGGATAATAAGCTTGAGTTTCTCTATGTTCTCAACAGCTTTAGTTAAGTTGCCTTGTTGAGCGTATATAACCGCTAAATTTTGATATGGGTAGTAAAAATTGGGATTAACTTCTATCGCTTTTTCATACAGTTTGATTGCTCCATAAATATCCCCCCTAGATTGTAAAATAGTCCCTAAATTAAAGTGGGGTTCGGCAAATATATCCTTCTGGGAGGCGGCTATTTTATAATATTTCTCGGCATTTTCTATGTCTTTTTTGTTGTAATAAATATTCCCCACATTATTATTTATCCTGGGGCTGTCTGGCTCATATTTTAGGATATCCAGATAAAAATCAAGTTGATTGCCCCATAGGATATTTCGCTGAATGGATTGATAGGTAAAGAAAGAAAAATAAATTACAAGAGTAGTGGTAAGTATTAAGTAGTAAATATTAAAGGATCTAGATTTCAAATAATCGAATAATTTTACAAGATAAAAAGAGATAATAAGCCAAAAGCCAATTATTGGCAGATAAAGCCAATGTTCGTATATTAATGCATTGATAGGCGTAATACCGGAAACGGGTCCAAGGGGAATAAAAAACAAGGCCATGCCAAAAAACCAAATCTGAAAAGTTGCAAGTTGATGTTTGTAAAGATATTTTAGCCAAGCCAGTAGCCCGACAAATCCTAAAAATATCGGCCAAACCGGCCACTGGAATAATGAAGTATAGACGATGGCGCTCCGTTCCATATGAAGACCCGCTGGGACCATTAAAAGTTTTAGATATTCCCAAAGTATGGGCAGAAAAGTAAGTATTCTGATATGCAGATTTTCAGAATAAATATTGGGTTCGGAATAAAAATTAAGAGTATTCTGAAAATTTAAAACCGTCAGTCGCAAAATACCGTAGGCAATAACCACTGCAAAATAGGGCCAGGTTTTTATCAAGCCCTGTTTAATAGATCTTATAAAACGTTCTTTTGAGATTAATGAGGCATAAAGAGAAAGAGCGAGGAAGGGGAATATTATCCCCGTTTCCCGGCTAAGCAACCCGAGCGCCAAGAATATCAAGGACAAAATCTTTTTTTTGCTTGCCCATCCCAAACCTTGACTTTCGGCTTTGGAAAAAAGCAGCAACGCCAACAGCATAAAAAAGGCAACCAGAGCGTCCCCTCTGCCTGAAATGTATGTAATCGCCTCGGTTTGGAGAGGGTGGATCAAAAATATCAATGAGGTTAAGAATGCTAGCAGCTTCCTTCTAAATACTGAATGCAAAATACTAAAAACCAATACTCCGTTGGCTATATGAATTAAATTACTTAACAAGTGATAGCCGAGTGGTTTAATGCCTGAAATTACATAATTTAAGGCAAAAGTGAAAAATAAAAATGGTCTGTAGTAATTGCTCTTCAGCCCTACCCCGGCAAGAGTATTGTGAGTAAGCCAAAACTTTATATTATCCCAGCTTATTGTGTGGACAAAATTATTTCTTACTATCCAGTCATCATCATCCCAAAACAATTCATTGTTTAAATTAAAAAAGTAAACAAAAAAACCGACAATAACCAAGATCAATAAAGGAGAAATTATCGGTTTCCTTGTGTATAAAGTTCGTAAACTATCCATCACGGCAGTACTATGGTGGTTTTCCCGGCGCATTGCTTTTCAAAGACCTTTACGTACCCGCCGACAGTCACAAAATTACCTTTCTCATCCACCAACCGGCCGTACTGAATTTTTGCGGTGATTTCGTATTTCCTATATTTGGGATTCTGCGGCAGTACTATACCCAATAAGCTTTCTCCGTCAGGGATGGGAATTTTATTAAATATATTCGGACCGACCGATATATCATCTTGAGGGATTACGGTCCAGAAAACATTTCTTGCCGGATGGTCAATCCCTTTATAGATAAATAATGCGTTCTGGTTGTCATAAGTATTGCTATTTAAGAACTTAATTTCTCCCTTTAACTCGCAAGAGGCATCAGCCAAGAGCAGTGACCACGGCACCGTTTCATCTATAAATGTCGTTTTCCCATCACCGGAAGGAAGCGGAACTGGGACTTTGGTTATATTTGGCACCTTGGTCGGTGTTAGCGTGGCAGAAGGATTTTCTGTCGCTGATGGTTCCGGAGAATTAATGACATCGGATGTTTGTTGGACGCCCGATGTCCGAACATAAACATATACTCCAATAAGTGCTCCGACTAATAAGACCGAGGAGATTATTATGTTTTTCATTGGTAAATAATATCAAAACAGAATAAAAATGTAAATCAAAACCCCCGCTTTCACGGGGGTTTTGATTATCATGGCCAATCTCATCGCAGATTAGCCAGATACATTCAATTATACAAGATTACCTCTGGAAGGTCGGACCATACAACGGCAAGCTCCTTAAGATACCAGTCGCTGAAGGCGTGTCCAAAGAGTTTGTCGTTCCGTCATAGCTGCCTACCCAGTTGATTAAGCCGGCTTGATCATCCTGCAGAGTTACCTGGAAGTAGTCCGGGGCTCTGCCGGTAGTTCCGGCATAGCTGTAGTGCATGGTCGGGTTGTTCAACCTGATGCTGAAGGTTCTGGTCTGGCCTCCGGCAATTTCTATATCCTGACCGGTAAAGTCAAATGATATAGAAGAATTAATATCCGGGTCAGCGCCATAAGGCGTGTTCTGGGTAAAAGCTACGGTCTGACTTGTGTCGGCGGCGCTCGGGTCATTAATGAATCGGAGAGCGCTCGGACCGTCAATTACTGTTCCCGTCTCATCCAAGATCGAGAAGGTCGTGCTGGTTGTGGTGTTTATTTCCGAATCACCGGAAGCTATTACCTCAAAGTTGATAGAACCAGATCCCTTATGCTGGTTATCAAATCTCACGTTGGCGTCGGCAAGACCCATCGCCGTAATTGAGAATTTGAATACGATTGGCGTACCAATCAAGCTATACGGCGTAGGTAGAGCAACTGTCTCAATCTTCGGAAACACCCTGTAGACGGTTTGATTGAACGCGCCAATTACATCGGCAATGTTGGTGCCCGTACCGTCAATGACAGTACCAGAACCCTCTCCCACTGCCCTGAATCCATTAACATAGCTTCCGTTGAAAGAATCAACCAAATCTAGCGAGAATTGAACCAACGCGGCGGCGCTTGTACCCGTGGTCTGGGTAGCTCCTTCGGCTTTGGTCCTCAAATTGGCATTTACGGATATTTCCAAGTTTGAATCCTTTGGCACATAAGGCCTGTCGGGATCAGCGGTTGACCAAGCGAAGTTCGCAGAAGCGGTATTGCCAAGCGATTGGGTAGTCGTAAGGGTCTGTCCGGCTTTGTTCTTATAGGTCAAGAGGACTCCTGTGACATTCGCGGCGGCATCGGTGGCTTCAGCGGCAACGGAAGCGGCAATTGTCAATTTTTCTATATATTGAGCTTCATCCGTAGCGCTCAATCTGAATTTGGAGACAGGAGCGTTTTGCTGGCCCCAATACAAGGCACCCGTCGTCGGACTACCCGAAGCGGCGGCCAGCGTCATTGAACCGCTATTCTTCACAGTCAACACTTTTGTCGGAGCGGCAACGGTGCCGTTTACTTTGGCAGCGCCGGGATTTACGGTATTGGAATCAACATCCAATGAGGTAATATCCGCGGTGGCGCCGATGTCAAAAGCGTAATCATCGCCAGCAGCTGTGCCGGAAGCCGTATTGTTGGACAGATCAACTCTAACCAACAATGTCTTACTCGTACCGGCTGGAATATTCCAGGCCAAGTTAGAGAAGGTCATTGTGCCGGTTGTGGCAGTGCCTAACAAGTTGCTGGTAACGTTGCTTGAATCAGCAACCAAAGCTCCCGTTCCGGCTTCATACAGCCGGACTGAAGAGACCGCGTTAGCAACTGAAACACCGGTGTCCTCGTCCGGTGAAACACCTTCGTCAAAGGTTGTTTCACTTGTGCCGTTATCGTTCGCGTAACCGGTAATCTTAATCGTGGTTACCTTAAGCGCGGAGGCTTGTCCTGCGGCAAAAGTTATACCAACTGCGTCAACATTCTTGGTACCTCTTATCTTCGTCTGACTGGCCGGTGAACCGGCTAAGCTCAAAGTCAACGCAGAAGAAGAAAGCGTGATATCGGGACCGGAAATATCGGCGCGCGGAACGATGTCCGCGGCGGCAACTGAAGTGTTCGTGCCGGAGTACTTCGCCACCGTAACATCACCGGCATCATCGCTGTAATCATCAAGGACAGTCCTGATAATACTGCCGGAAATCAATTCGCCCGCGACGAGTGAAGTATCGATGTCGGCAGTAACCTTGAAGTTATAGGTCTTGCCGGCAAGCAAATCAAGGGTGTCCGTGAATGACTCTTGAACACCGCCTCCCGCAGGACAGCTACCCGTATCATCGGCGTGGTCAAACGCGGTCGCGTCTTTTGGACCAATAACAACGGAATTGGTGTCTTCGTTCCAAACCTTGAAGTCGGTGACGTCATCCCAATCCGCTTCAGTGGTCTCGGTGTCATAAGTACCATCACCGGCCTGGTCAGCGCAGAGAGTGAACTCTGTCTTTTTGATCTCAATGTTGGAAGCGACAGTCATTGAATACCTCAATAAGGTAACATCGGTTGCCTGCGTACCAACCGTGGTGGCTGACGGGCCATTAAACACCAATGTCAACGCTCCGCCCTGAAGCGTCAGAGTGTCTGCTTCGGCGGCAGTATCAAGTGTATTGGTGCCTTCGGCCATACCATTGCCATATTGGTCTCCAATAGCCAAGAGATCCGAATTATTCTCAAAGTAGAGGTCAACTGTTTCATCTTTCTTCCCGCCTAGGTCTCCGTAAACCTTGAAAGTGGCGTTGCCGCCTTTGGCTATGAAGTATCCGGAACCAAGGTCAAAGACAAGATAGCTATCGGAAGTAACTGTACCTGACCATTCCATTGCCCCTGTCTTTAATTTGAGATTAGTCAGGTCAGCCGGCTTCAATGTCCCACCGTTTAACATCGTCAAGCGCTTGATGGAAGCGGCTTCAGTGTTCGCTGTAAATTTGAACTCTGAAAGCTGGGCTTGCTTCTGACCAACCGTTGGGTTGGAAATCGAACCAACTTTGGCAGTATCAATCGTACCGGATGAAGCACCGGAAACGCTGAAATTATTACCACTCAAAGGTGTCCCGGATATGGAAGAACCGCCAGTGGCAGTCAGGCCATTTAACTGGACATAGTTAACATCACCGGCTGTGGCCGTCGCCATGTCAGCAACAACCGATAGATCTTTTGAACCGCTCACGGCAATATTCAATAAGAATGTAATTTCGCCGGACGCGGATGAGAACGACTTACCTGAAGTCAACCTCTTGGCTCCCTCATAAACATAGACATCACCGAAATCGGCTGTTAGTCCAGCGCCCAGTCGTTTAATGGTCAAAGTATTGATTGTGCCGGAACCGCTAATTCTAACTTTCAACATTTCAACTCCAACAGCGTTCCTAGTAATGGTCTGGGCTGCTGGGTTGCCGGGAGCCAACGAAACTGACAATGGACCGGTTACAACCGGAGTCGCGCCCGCTACTCTGGAGTAGCTGGGTACCTGATCTACCGAGGTGTAGTTGGTTCCTTTGGCGTACCAGTTGAATTCATTCTGGTTGATGACGAAGACCTTCTTGAAGAAGTTCGGGTCATCCGTCACGGCTTGCGCGCCAGTAGTGTTTACCCAATGGAATATACCAGTGTCTTCTCCGGTCGTTTCCACGCCATAGACTTTCTCGTCTCCGTCCAATCGGAAGAGACCGGAGGTCGGAAAGGCGTCTCGGGTAGCCGCGGAAATGGTCTTCACGTTGGCGAAGCCGCCAAGGTGGCCATACATATTGAAGATGACCGGATTCAAGAATAGTCTCTTGTATCCTTGTTCGTTTACAATATAGACGTCCGGGTCATCGGAGCCGGCGGCACTGACCGTGTCGCCCTCTTTCAACCCGTAGTCGGAAGGTTTGGCCGCTTCGGCGTTTTGTACCACCGAGAAGTAGACAAACCCCGCCACTAACAGCATCGCTGCCGCCAGGGCTACGATCGGCAGAACCCTTTTCAAAGTCCCGCGATCGCTTAAGGTTAAATTAATACTCATAATCTAATTAATTTTTGGACCTTTCGGTCCTATCTTGACTGCTCCCTTGTCTATACGACCCGGGAACAATCAAGAATTATTCCTGTCTTAAACTAGAGTCCCTTTTTTCAATCAAACCGTTTCTCCTATTTTCCGGATCGTTTTCGACCACAATCCGGTAAGAAAAGCGGGATGACGTTTCGACCAATTTAAGACTCGTTAAATTTCTAAGTGAATTACCTATAATTTTAATCTATCAAGCGCAACAGAATATTCAGTTTTCAACGTTCCGTCCTTTATAGGCCCACGCCCGCACTCGATATATCTACGATGTTGATGTTGACACGTGGACATATCCAGTTTTTAAGTGTCGGCCTACAAAACGCAAAATGTTCAGATATCCTAGCAAACCAACCGCTAAAGGTCAAACCTCCGGTTCACTGCCCATCGGTAATTAACCTAATTCTAAACAGTGCGCCCCATCAGCACAAGTGCATAATGTGGATAATTAATAGCGGCTCCAGGGCACTGCTTAAGGACATTATAGAATCCCCCGGAGCAAGCCACAAGGGTGGCTTTGTGGATAATGGCTGTCAATTGTCCAACGTCCCAATCCCAAACAGTTAATATTATACAATACTTCTGAAACTTGGGTAAGTATGACATCATGTCATACCCCCTCGCAAAGCGCTAAAAACCTTGATTATCTGGTGTATCTCCAAGGGAATAGACTGTCTGGTTGTTATTAACTACTTTCTTAACAACCGTCCCGCTTGAGACCAATTTGTTCAGATCCCTTTTCAATTGCCGGCGGCTGGTTTCCGTAAAATTGTTAAATATCTCCAAACTCTTCACTTGGCCTCTGGCGGCTATAAACTCCAGAATTCTTTCCCGCTTTGACCTCGCCGCTGAATCAATCAGTGCCAGTTTCAATAAAAGGATATCTTTCTCCAGTGCCAGCCAGGTTTTCCGATCCAGCGCGCCGCTGGCTTTAACCGCCTTCAGGCCGGTTAAGATTTTATCGGCTAGTTTTACCGCCGGTGATTTTTCCAAGGTAGTCATTTAAAGCGCTGTTGATGACGATGGCCGGGATTAGATTCGGTTTGGCATTTCTGAAACTAACTAGCGCCGGTACCGTTCCTTCATTATCAATCAAGCCGGCGCCGTAAAGATTTATATCGTAGTCGGCGGAAATTTTAAATGTTTTTTTCTCCTCATTGACTCGGGAAACCAGCGCCGGCGCGACTAGAGAGGTGTCTTTGCCGAAATCAACCACTTTGGCGAAAATCAATAAATTTTTGCCTAGTTCCGGCAGGTCGGGTCCAAAGCGCACCACCCGGAAATTGGCGGCACTCACCGAGATTATGGCTAGGTTGTTAGTAAATTCCCGGAACACAACTTTGGCTTTCAGGATTTTACCCTGATTTGTTACCTGAAAAACATTGGCTTCGGTCGGCACCACTGAATTAACGGTCGCAATCAGACCGTCTTGGGTTAGCACCAGCCCGCTGCCGGAACGCAACAACCGGCCTTCCTTAAAACTTTGGATGGCGACAATACTGTTTTTGGTTTTCTCAATCGCTTCCTTAAAATAGTCGGTTTGCGGAGCGACTATGGTTCTTTGTTCAATCTTGGTAGTAATTTCGCCGGGCTTAATCAGTTTATTGAGCAACTCGGCCGTGCCCAAAAAATTCAGCCGCACTGACAGCGGCACCGCCAAAGCGCTGGCCAAAAAACCGCCCGCGGCGGCCAGCAAAACAAAAGACACGATTTTCCTTTTAGAACTAAACATGTCTTCCACTTTATACGATGCCGGGGTTTTAGCAAGCCCGATTAGAGTTCAAAGTTTTTCACTTGCTCAATCCCCGCCTTAGCCTGATTGATGGGAATGGCAAAACCGATATTTTGCGCCCCTTGGACAATGGCGGTATTTATCCCAATCACCTCGCCTGACAGGTTGATCAGCGGTCCGCCGGAATTGCCCGGGTTGATGGCGGCGTCAGTTTGGATTACCTGGTCCAGTTTTTCCGAAGCACCGCCGCCGCTAGAGGCCACGATTGAGCGGGATAATCCGGAAATCACGCCTTTAGAAACAGTATTGGAAAATTGCCCCAGCGCATTGCCAATGGCAATCACCGTCTGACCGGTCTGCAGTTTAGCGGAATCACCCAACGGTAAAATCGGCAGGCCAGCGGTTTCTATTTTCAGAACCGCCAAATCTTGGTTTGGGTCGATCAGCAGGATTTTGGCTGGATATTTTTTGTTATCATTGGTGATAACCGTAAAATCCGCTCCGCTAACGCTGACGACGTGCTTATTGGTCAGGATTAAACCGTCGGCGCTGACGATAAAACCGGTGCCGGCCGAAACCTGCCGCCGTTCCGTACGCTGGCGGGGCGGTTGGGAGGGCAAATTGCATTGACCGCCCAAAAACTGGCGAAAAAACGGATCGTCGCAAAAATCCTGAAAAGGGTTGATTTGCCCCCGCTCAATAAAAACCAGATCCTTGGTGGCCACAATGCTGACCACCGCCGGCGCGGCCCGTTTGGCCACACTGATAACTTTTTGCTCCTCATTGGAAACAACCGTGGTGGTTGGATTGGTTATTCGGTTAACGACATTGCCCGGGCTTACCGGCTGATTCAAAAACGTTGCCCCGTAATAACCAAAAACTCCGCCGACCACGGCGGAAATGACCGCACTCATGACAACAGTGGTCAATAAATGATTCCTACCAAAAAACTTTCGTAGGTCTTCCATATTTTATAATTTCATAGTTTCTAATTTTAGCATTTTCTGGCCGGAAGCTCAAATAAGCTTGCTGGATCAACCAATGGTATAAAATTTATCGCCATGATACAATGAAATAGATAAAATGCCTATCTGTAAATTATGCAGAACCAGCTTCGAGATCATAAATAATACTCATCTGGCATCAGCTCATAGAGTTAGCATCAGTGAGTATACCAGCAAGTTTGGGATTAAGGGAGTCGGATTCCCCGTTAATGTAGTCAAACTTCCAAAAGGCGATCCTCGTTACACCAAATGGCTTAGAAGTTTAAAAGACCGGAATACTGCATGGAGCAGGGGGTACACGAAAGAGACCCACCCGGGTTTAGCCAAAATGGCAGCTACATTTAAGGAAAGAGGAATCGACAATTTCAAGAAATGGAGGGAAGAAGCAAGAAAAAACGGTACTATACCTAAAATTCATGAGCCGCTCAAACAAAGCAGCGATCTAGCGTTCTTGATTGGGCTTGTTTTAGGTGATGGAAATATTTATAAATTCCCCAGAACCGAAGGCTTGCGAATAGCACTAGCGTCAAAGTACCCCGGCTTGATTGACTATACAAAGAAAGTGGTCAGACAGGTCTTTCGAAAATCGCCCAATGTTAGAAAAGTTAAAGGTTCTGCCTGCTATACTGTTACTCTCTACCAAAACAGCATTAGCAATCGCCTAGGAATCCCAAACGGTAACAGAAATAAATCAAAATTTGAAATCCCGGAATGGATTACAGCAGATAAAAAGTATCTTTGTAATTTTATGAGAGGAATGTTCGAAGCGGAGGGATCTTTATCCATTCACCTCCCTACTTGTACATATAATTTTCAGTTCGCAAACAGAAATAAAAGTCTCTTGAAAAGTGTCCGAAAATCGCTAGAATTACTAGGTTATCATCCAGAAGTAAGACCAGTTGCTGTGCGCCTGCGAAAGAAAGCAGAGGTTGAAAGTTTTCGGCAACTAATAAAATTTAGAATGTACTAATTGCGGGGTAGATCAATGGTAGCATCGCCACGCTCTGAACGTGGAAATCCTGGTTCGAGTCCAGGCCCCGCAGCCACATTGTATGAATCGGAAAGGTTGCCTCGCAATATGAAAAAACTTATTTCCATCGTTATCCCCGTTTACAATGAGGGAAAATACATTCGGGAAGTTATTGAACGAGTTGAGGCGGTGGACCTTGAGCCGTTAAATTTGGAGAAGGAGATTATTGCGGTTAATGACGGTTCAACTGACGGGACGGGGGATGAAATATTAAAATTCGGCGGGCGCGTGCGGGTGATTAATCAGCTCAAAAACCGGGGCAAGGGCGCGGCTTTGCGCCGCGGTTTCGCCGCCGCCCGCGGCGATATTATCATCATCCAGGACGCGGATCTTGAATACGATCCGACTGAATACTCTAATCTTCTCGAGCCGATTATTGACGGTCGGGCTGATGTTGTTTATGGCTCCCGCTTTGTCGGCCACAAGCCTCATCGGGTGCTTTTTTTCTGGCACTACTTGGGCAACCGTTTTCTCACTTTTTTGAGCAATCTTTTTTCCAACCTCAACCTGACCGATATGGAAACCGGCTACAAGGCTTTCAGCAAAAAGGCCATCACCTCGGTAACCTTAAAAGAAAACCGATTCGGCATTGAACCGGAAATGACCATCAAGCTGGCCCGCCGGGGCTGGCATTTTTACGAAGTCGGCGTTTCTTATCAGGGACGTGATTACAGCGAAGGCAAAAAAATAAACTGGCGCGACGGCTGCCGCGCGCTGTGGGTAATCTTCCGCTGCGGCATTTTCGGCTAGCTCCTGAAGGTTAAGACCTAAAAGCTAAATTTGGAGGTGTTTTCGGATGGCAATGGAGCTGGAGACCACTCCCAATAAGACGCCGAAGCTAACCGTCAGCAAAACAATTTGCGGCGCGCCGCCGCCGAAATAGGCCAAGAGGTCAACCGCTTCGACAAAACCGGAAATTTTATCGGAAACCAGCCAAACCACGGGATAAAAAATCACCATGGCGATCAGGGCGGCGAACACTCCGTAAAATCCGCCCTCGGCCAGATAGGGCCCGCGGATGTGCCAGTTGGAGGCGCCGACCAGACGCATAATTTCAATCTCCTGTTTCTGGTTGTAAATCGTCAGCCGGACGGTGTTGAAAGTTACCAAGACGGCGATCAGCGCCAAAAACAGCGTCGCCGTCAGACCCCAGGTTTTGATCGAGCCGGACAGCCGGCCGATGCGGTCAATGACATTTTTGTTTTCATAAAAACTGACCTTATCAATGCTGGAGCGGAATTTGCTGTCTTCCAAAAATTGGGCAATGGTCGCGTATTGAGAGGAATCCTTGGTCTTAATGTTGAGCGAGGCCTCCAGCGGATTCTCCTCCAGCTGGGCCAGCGATTCCTGGATCAGCGCTTCCTCGGCGTGCCGGGTTTTGAAATCCGCTAGCGCCTGTTCGCGGGAAATATAGTTGACGCTGACCACGTCCGGCCGCGACGAGAGTTCGGCTTTAATGTTTGCGATCTGGTCTTCGGGCGCGTCGGTTTTGAAATAGGCGCTGATGTCCACTTTGTTCTCCAGCGAAATCACAATTTCCGTAGTCAAGTACTGCAGCGACAACAACCCCAAAAACAAAACCAAAGCCAAGGCCATCACGCCGGTGGCGGCCGCGCTTAAATAACTATTTCTCTTGAAGTTGACCCAACCGCGTTTAATTACAGTTTTGAGAGTTTGGAACATAGTTATATCATGTATTTCCCATTCTCCGTTTGGTCTTTGACGATTTTGCCTTTGTCCATGGTAATCACCCGCCGGCCGACGGCATTGACGATTTGGTTGTCATGGGTGGCCAGGATCACCGTTGTGCCCAGCGCGTTTATCTTCACCAGCAATTTTAACACATCGTAGCTGTTGACCAAATCCAGATTGCCGGTCGGTTCGTCGGCCAAGAGTAGCTTGGGCCGGTGGATCAAGGCCCGGGCAATGGCCAAACGCTGTTTCTCGCCGCCGGAAAGCTGGTCGGGAAAGCTTTCTAGCTTGTCGCCCAAGCCGACGATGGCTAAAATTTGGGGTACGTCTTTGGCAATTTCTTCCTCGGTGGCATCGGAAACCTCCATGGCAAAGGCCACGTTTTCGTAAGCGGTCTTGACCGACAACAATTTGAAATCCTGATAAACGGTGCCGATAGTGCGACGAAAATAAGGGATAGCTTTACCCGCAATATCTTCTAAATTAACCCCGTCAATCAGCACCTGGCCGGCAGTCGGTTTTTCTTCCTTGGTCAGCATTTTCAGCAGGGTTGACTTACCCGCCCCCGACAAACCCACCAGCGAAACAAATTCGCCCTTTTTGATTTCCAAATCAATATCATTCAAAACTACTTCGTTGGGCGCGTAAATTTTTTTAAGTTTTTTAAATTCAATCATTGGTAGATACGCTTACGAATAGCAGTTACATACACTTGACGAATAGCGCATGCGAATTATCGGGTTATTTCCGTTTCAATAAACTCATCCAGTTCCCCGTCTAAGACTTTCCCCACTTGCGCGGTTTCCACATTGGTCCGATGGTCTTTAACTAATTTGTAAGGATGAAGCACATAGGAACGGGCCTGGTTGCCCCATTCAATCTCCGTTTCCTTGGTGTCAGCGCGCAGCTGGGAAACTTCCGCCACTTTTTTTTCTTCCAGTTGCTGCGCCAAGCGGGATTTCAGCAGGGTTAGGGCCTTGGCTTTGTTCTGGGCCTGGGAACGTTCCGACTGGACAGCCACCGTAAGGCCGGTCGGGGTATGGGTGATCCGGACGGCGGTTTCAAGTTTATTGACATTTTGGCCGCCCGGACCGGACGAACGATAAGTGTCAATTCTCAAATCCTTGGCGTCAATTTCAATCTTGACATCTTCAATCTCGGGCAAGATGTCCACCAAGACAAACGAAGTATGGCGCAGGGATTTGGCGGAAAACGGGGAAATTCTGACCAGTCGGTGCACACCGGCTTCGCCCTTCAGTTTGCCGTAAGCGTACCGGCCGGAGATTTCCGCCACCGCTTGCTTAGTTCCGTTTTGTTCGCCAGAGGATTGGTCCAGTAGTACCCACCCGAAGCCATTGGCTTGGCAGTATTTTTGATACATTTTCAACAACATACTGGCCCAGTCCTGCGCGTCCACTCCGCCGGCGCCGGCGTAAACGTAAAGCAAGGCATTGCCCTGGTCATATTTGCCCGCCAGAAATATTTTTAAGTACTCTTTGTCAAAATTCTTTTTGAACCCCTGAAGCTCGGAAAAAACGGAAGGCTCGGAAAGCTTGCCAACGGTAAATTTCGAGTATTCTTCGATCTTTTGCTCCGCTTTCTCCCAGAAACTGATTTCCTCCTTGAGGCTATTTATTTCCTTAGAGAGCTTAGCTGCTTTTCCGTGGTCTTTCCAAAAATCCGGCTGCGCCATCTCCGCTTCGAGCTGATTTATCCTCTTTTGCGACTCGGCCAGGTCAAAGCCGTTCCCGGATTGCCGGGAATTTCGCCTGCATTTTTTCCAGTATTTCCCGCATATTCTGCATTATCCTTATAATAGCAAAATTATTAAAAATTGGAAGAGGAAATATGGAATACTGGTTGTTTCATCTTAGCGGCGATAGGATGGATGCCGGCGCGGCTTAACGCTTTTGTATGAGAGCGCTGGGAAATTGTCGGACCGGGGCGGCGGCAGTGCTGGTAGTTGGGTGATCGGTATCCAAGTGCGCATTAGTTTTTGAATGTCGCGAACTTGTTGGCCTTGGTCGGCCGAGGCGAAGGTGATAGCTCGTCCGGTCAGTCCCGCCCGGCCGGTGCGGCCGATACGATGAATGTAGTCATGCGGATTTTCCGGCACATCGTAATTAACCACCAGTTCAATACCAGCCACATCAATACCGCGCGACGCGATATCGGTGGCCACCAGGATTCGATATTTGCCTGATTTAAATCCGGCCAGCGCGGCTTGGCGTTGGGAAAATGATTTGTTGGAGTGCAGGTCGGCTACCGGATGGCCCATTGTGCCGATTGCCCTGGCAATTTTGCGGGCGCCGAATTTGGTGCGGGAAAAAATTAATACCGGACCGCCGTATTGCTGAAGCAGTTTATCCAGCAGTCGCAATTTCTGATCTTTGGTTACGACGAACAGCTCTTGTTCCACCGTCTCGGCGGCGGTGCCTTCCGGCGCGATTTCCACTCGGATGGGTAATTGCATATAGCTGGTGGCGAGACGCATAATTTCTTTAGGCATCGTGGCGGAAAACAGCATTGTCTGGCGCTGTTTGGGAACGGTCTGGAGAATTTTTCTAATTTGCGGCGCAAAACCCATATCCAGCATCCGGTCAGCCTCGTCCAATACTAAAATGCGAACATCGCCCAGACGTAAAGTGCCTTGCGCCAAGTGATCATTGATTCGCCCGGGCGTGCCGATAATAATCTGCGGCTGGCGCTGGAGGGCTTGTCGCTGACGCTCCGAGGAAGCACCGCCGATTAAGAGAGCGGTGCGCAAGCCAAATGACCGCCCGATCTGGTGGAGCATTTCATCTACCTGAACCGCTAATTCTCGGGTGGGCAGGATTATTAATCCCCGCCCGCCGGTCTGGGCGATTTGCTGCAGCATCGGTACGCCAAAAGCCAGCGTCTTGCCGGTACCGGTTTGGGCGATTCCCACCACATCTTTACCGGCTACGGCAATCGGAATAGCTTGGTGCTGAATCGGCGTCGGTGTCTTAAAACCCAGCTTTTCAATAGCCGTTAAAAGATTAGGCGCGATGCCCAGACCATAAAAACCCTGACTCTCGCCGTGGGGCGAGTGTGGTGTGTGTTCCATTATTTATGAGTATATTTACAACAAGGTGCGAACCGATTTTATCAAAAATTTCTGACCGCATTTCGCTTGGGCGGGGCGGGAAGAAAAAGGGGTGTGGGGAAAATGAATTCCCGCCCCGCCTTCGCCAAAATGATTTCGGAAGCGCGCCCAAATTAAAACTATGAAAAAAGAATTGAAAAATCTATTTCTTTTCCACCGCCAAACGAGAAGCGTTGTTTGCTATGGAAAAGAAAATCCTAAATACTTTACCGCGAAGCGCATAGTCCAATTCTTTTTTCACTTCGTTCCAAGTTTTTTCGTCCATAGTTATATCCGGCTCACTTTCCGGTTTAATATTTTGCGCTATACCTGCGGCCATTGCAAAATATTCCGGATATCGGTCTTTCATCCTTTCAACTTCCTTGACTATTTGAGGCCAAATAACAGAAGTGAATTCTTCGCTCACGCCAATTTCTTGTTGAAATCTTTCGGGGTCAAGATCTTTTACGGCAGAAGCAAGCCACAAAAATTCTCGCGGATAGTTTTTAGATTGACGTACTTCTTTCATAATTCTTTTCCAATTGTCATCTTTGTGCGTACTGTCCATTCGATTCCAAAATTGTTCCTCAAAAAGTTTTGGATTAACCGCTTTGAGGTCGCGCGCGGAAAGCAAATAGTATTCAGGGTAGCCCTCTTCGCTTTCAACTCTTTCCATAAGTCGTTGCCACGAATGACCGGCAACTTCAATTTCTTTATCAAAACGCTCTGGGTCAAATTTTCTCATTTCAGCGAGCTGGTTCAATGTGTACGCTTCAAAATAACCGGATTGGAGCATGCCAAGCGTTTTGTCTTTTGCATGTTGCCAATCAGCTTCGGAAACCATTCCGAGAATTTCTTTTCTCGTTTCATTGACAACTGGTATGCCCTCGATTTTTTCCGCTGGAGTTTCAACTTCAAGCGGTTCTTCTTTTTTCTCTTTATATTTTTCAACCGTATCAAGATGCGCGCGAAGACCGCGAATCAGTTCTTCGGCCACATCATAGTTTCCGGCCTTGACAGCCTCGGCGATTTTTTCCTTCGCTTCGGCTTGATACTCCGCAGACGCTTGGTCCCAAAGTTCTGGGTGCTTGGTAAGGTCTCCGGCTTCGCGCGCTTCTTCCAAATGCTTATCGTAGGCAGATTGCGCTTTTTCTACCCGTTCAGCATCTTTGCGATGCTGGTCATAAAATTGTTCAGGGGATTTTGGCATAGTTTTTATGATAGTTATTTTATTAAAACTTGCAAGGAAAGCCGACTAACTTTCCACGAATAGTTAATTTATTTACATGGATTATTATATCAAATCTTTTCAGAAAATACAGCGCGCGCTTCCGAAATCATTTTGGCGAAGGCGGGGCGGGAATTCATTTTCCCCACACCCCTTTTTCTTCCCGCCCCGCCCAAGCGAAATGCGGTCAGAAATTTTTGATAAAATCGGTTCGCACCTTGTTGTAAATATACTCCACAATCAAACTTTCTGCAAATTCGCCTTCCATTTCGGAGGCGGTGCGGAGCACCGTCCAAGCATTTCCCCCCGACAAATCCTCTCCGCTCGGCGCGCTGTGGCGCGCCTCGCGGTTGGCCAAGACGAGGTTCGGCTCTCGTGCGATTTAAATTCTGTCTCGTTATGCTTTGCCCAAAATTACTAACTAAAAACATATGAGCATGAACAACAATAAATTTTTTCTATACGCCCGCAAGTCCACTGACGTGGAAGATAAACAAGTGCGCTCGATTGAAGACCAGATCGCAGAATTGCGCGCTTTTGCGAAACAAGAAAATCTGAGTGTCATCGAGGTTTTTATTGAAAAACAAAGTGCCAAAATTCCGGGCAGACCGATATTTAACGAAATGCTAGACAAAATAGAAAGTGGCGAAGCCAACGGAATTTTGGCTTGGCACGCAGACAGATTGGCGCGCAATTCTGTTGATGGCGGAAAAATTATTTATCTCTTGGATTGCGGGCGTATTCAATTGCTCAAATTTCCAACATTGTGGTTTGAAAATACGCCGCAAGGCAAGTTCATGCTCAATATTGTTTTTGGGCAAAGCAAATACTATATTGATTCGCTTGCTGAAAATACAAAAAGGGGGTTGCGCCAAAAAGTTAAAAGAGGAGAATATCCCTCGCTTGCTCCGATTGGCTACATTAACGACAAGCGGATAAAAAATGTTGTCGTGGACAAAAAGAAGTCAGTTATCATTCGCCACGCTTTTGAACTCTATGCACAGGACAACTCACGACTCGAGGATATCTCCAACTTTTTGGCGCAACAAGGTATCACTTCGCGTGGTAACAAGAATTTGAAACGAGACAGAATTTCTTTTATCCTTTCAAATCCGTTTTATGTGGGCCTGTTTCGCTATGCTGGCGAAATCCACGAAGGTAAGCACCAGCCAGTTATCTCAAAGAAAATTTTTGACAAGGTGCAGGAAATTTTGAAGCAGAGAGGCAGGTCGCACCACAAAACCAAGAATGAGCCGCAAGTGTTTTGTGGCCTGCTTAAGTGCGGCACTTGCGGCATGGGCATCACCGGCGAATACAAGGTTAAAAGACAGAAAAATGGAAATGAACATTACTACACTTATTACCACTGCACACGGAAAAACAAACTGGTGAAATGCAAAGAACCTTGTATTCGCCAAGAAAGTTTAG